>DASWIB010000164.1:0-2658 GCA_036397915.1 Thermoanaerobaculia bacterium
ATCCGCGCATCCGGGCGCCCGGCGCGATCGGGCAGATCTTCACCACTCCCTACTTCGGCGGGCCGCGCGGTCACGGAACCGGCTACCGTCCGATCCTCCTCGTCTCCTACGCGGTGCAGTGGTGGCTGCACGGCGGAGAGACCTTGGGCTTCCACGCCGTCAACGTGGCACTCCACGCCCTCGTCACCATCCTTTTCGCGCGGCTCCTCCGACGGCTCGAGTTTTCCGTGCCGATCTCCTTCGGAGCGGCGTTTCTCTTCGCCGTGCACCCGATTCACGTCGAAGCCGTCACGAGCCTCGTCGGACGGGGAGAGACTCTCGCGGCCGCCTTCGTCATCGCCTTCCTCTCCTTCTCGCTGCGTTACCGGGACCGCCGGGAGCATCGTGTGGCCGCCGTCGCGCTCGTCCTCGTCTGCTATGCGCTCGGCGTTCTCTCCAAGGAGAGCGCCGCGGTCGCCCCGGCGCTCGCGCTCCTCGCCTTCTGGCGGCTCGAGGAGGGGGGCGTGATCGAGAGATTTCGAAAAGCGATGCGACTCGGGCTGCCGATCTACGGAGGCTGCGCGGCGCTCCTCGCGGCGACCTTCCTCACGCGTCGGGTGGTCCTGGGCGGCCTCATCAAGGCGCCCGCGTTCCGGATTTTCGAACCAGAGAACCCGCTCGCGCATCTCTCCACCGGCGAACGTCTCTCGAATGCCGCCGCCATCCTCTTCCGTTACATCGGGCGCCTGGTCCTCCCGCTGCGTCTCTCGGGCGACGAGTCCGCGTGGTCGATTCCGGTTCGCCACGGCTTCGATCCGCTCGGTGCGGCGGCGCTCCTCCTCGGCGCAGCGCTTCTCGTCGCCGCCGTGGCGCGCGAGCGGAAGAAGCGCGAGCTCGCGTTCGGAGTGCTCTTCTTCGCCGTTGCATTCGCCGCGACCGCGAACCTCCTCTTTGCGACCGGCACGATATTCGCCGAGCGCGTTGCCTACCTGCCGTCGGCCGGTTTCGCGCTCGCGCTCTCCGCGGTCGTCCTGGGCGCTTCGCGGCAGGGTTCGAGCCCGTCTCGCCGACGCGCGTTCCTCCTGTTCGCGATCGCGCTCGGGTATGCGGCCCGGACGGTCGCGCGCAATCCGGTGTGGAAGGACGATGAGACGCTCTTTGCGGACACGGTTCGGACGTCTCCGCAGAGCGCGAAGGCGCACTACAACTTCGGCTGGATCTCAGCGGAAAAGGGAAGGCTGCCGCTGGCGCTCGAGCACTACACGCGCGCGACGCGGATCTACCCGAGGTACTTCGACGCCTGGGCGGGAAAGGGCCTCGTCGAGCAGCGGCTCGGCAAGCTCGCGCAGGCCGAGCAATCTTTCCGGATGTCTCTCGCCGTGGCGCCCCGCTACGAGAACGGGTTCTTCCGGCTCGGTGTCGTGCGGGAGATGCGGGGGAACCTTCTCGGCGCGGAGCGGGCATTCTCCGACGGGCTGGCGAAGAACCCGAAGTCGGCGCCGCTCGCTTTCCGGCTCGCGAAGCTCCGATCCCGCCTCGCGCGTCCGACGGCGGACGCGGACTGGCGGCGCGCGATCGACCTCGCGCGGGGAGCCGCGCCGATCCGCCTCGGTTACGCGGAATGGCTCTTCGAGCGGGGAAGGGTCGCGGAGGCGCGCGGGGAAGCACGAGAGGTTCTGAGACGCCGTCCGCGCGAGACGGCGGCGCTCGCCCTTCTCGCCGACTCGAGCCGGGATGCCGGACGGTATTTCTCCGAGGGGCTCGCCGTCGAGAAGACCTTCCGGATCACCCGATCGGAAGCCGACTTCGAGCGACTCGTGCGAATCGCGGCAAGGAACACGGGCTATCGCGCGCGTTTCGCCGCGATCTCTCCGGCGCTCGAGCGGCCCAGGGGGTTCGGGGGACCGCACGGTCCCCGGCCGACAAATACTCCACAATCTCATCGGTTCGGGGGACTCGGGGGACCGCAAGGTCCCCCGCCAAAAGATTACCCGGACACACTCTAACCCTCCGTCCGCGGTTCCCTGACCTCTCCGCGGCGCCGCCTCCTACGGGCCGCCCTTTCGCGCAAACGCGCCGCGCGTTGCGCGACACGCGGATGCCGGCGGTGGTAGATGCGGAGAGCTGTCCGGATCACGAGATACGCGGAGAGCCCGATGAGAGCCGCGACGACGATGTTTCCCACGATGAACGACGCGAGCCTCGGGCGCAGCGCCGGTCCCGTGAACGCGTGCCAGAAATCGCGGTGAAGCAGTCGGTCCCACGGCAGATCCGGAACCCTCGCCCGGTCGAACCGGAGCAGCTTGCGTCCGAGCGCGTATCCCGCCGCGAACACGGGCGGCAAAGTCCACGGATTCCCCGCGAACTGGCCGAGCAGGGCGTCGAAGCGATTCAACCGCAGGAGAAACGCGAGTCCGATCGCGATCAAGAAGTGGATCCCGATGAACGGCGAAAACCCGACGCCGATCCCGAGCGCGATCGCCGCGGCGACCCGTTCGGGCGGTTCTTCGCGGCCGAGCAGGTCCAGGAGCAGGACCTTCAGCCGGCGCGAGAGCTTCAGCGGGTGCTTGCGCCGCCGCCGGAAGGCGCGGGGGAGCTGCCACTTCATCGTCGCTCTTCGAAGTGGTCGAAGCCGAGGTCACCGATCGGCCGACGGCCGGATTCCTCCTCGAGGAAGAC
>DASWIB010000165.1:0-12913 GCA_036397915.1 Thermoanaerobaculia bacterium
GGCGACGCGGCCAGCACCCAGAGCCGCTTCGGCTCGAAGCGGAGGTGCATGTAGTAGAGCGCCACGAGGAGCGCCTTCCAGATCGCCATGGCGATGAGACCTACCGCGACCCAGACCTTCGCGATGGGCGCGAAGGCGTAGAACACCTCGAGGACCGTGAGGACGAACAGCACGCCCCACACGAGGAAGTACGGCGAGGCCTTGTGCTCTGCAGCCGTTTCCATGGACTTGGGTCTCCGTCGTTCGGGGGGCCGGGGGCCCCGACTCTCAGATGAGGTAGACGATGGTGAAGAGGATGATCCAGACCAGGTCCACGAAGTGCCAGTACAGGCCGATCGTCTCGACCCCCTGGTGGTGAGCCTGCGTGTACTTGCCGAGAAACGCCTTTCCGGTCACGAACGCCATGCAGACGACGCCGCAAAACACGTGGAATCCGTGAAAGCCGGTCGTCGTGTAGAAGACCGAGCCGAACAGGGACACGTGCGGTTTGAAGCCGGCGTGGAGCAGGTGGCGGTACTCGTAAACCTGGATCGACAGGAAGATCGAGCCGCCGAGCAGCGTCATCGAGAGGAATAGCTTCAGCTTTCGCAGATCGCCGTCGCGGATCGAGGCGAGCGCTTTGACCATGGTGACCGAGGAGCAGATCAGGATGAAGGTGTTCAGCGCCGTCAGCCAGATGTTCAGCGTGTTGCCCGGGTGAGGCCATGACGGGCTCGCGAAGCGCAGCACGATGTAGGACCCGATCAGGCCCGTGAAGAACATGACCTCCGAGCAGAGGAAGACCCACATCCCCATCTTGTCGTGGGCAATCCCCGTCGCCGACGGGGGCTCGAGCGCGTGCGAGTCAGCGATCGCGTGATCCGTCATCGTTCCCTCAGGGCCTCGGCAGCACGTGCTCGCTGATCCCGACCGACACCAGGATCACTGCGAGGATCAGCGTCGAGCCGACGATGATGCCGAGGCTCTTGCGCTCGAACTTCAGGTGCATGAAGTAGAGGGCGACCAACACGGCCTTGAAAACCGCCATCACGACGAGACCGAGGATCAGAATCGGGCGCGGGATCTTCAGGAAGGAGTACCCGATCTCCATTACGGTCACCGCCAGGAGGATCCACCAGATCGCGATGTAGTTGGGGTGCTTGTGCTCGGTCACGATTCCCTCCGCCCGGCGTTACGTCTGTGCCCGGGAAATGATGAAGAGGATCGATCCGAAGAACAGGAACGCCGCGATCAGCAGGAGAAGCAGCAGAACGCGGCGATTCGAGTCGAGACGCAACGCCGCGCTCATCGGTCGAGCACCATGAGCGCGAGGACCGCGGGCAGGTAAAGGACCGAAGCGAGAAACACCAGCCGGGCCGCGCGGACCGACCGCTCGCGCGCGAAGCCGATCGCGCAGCCGACGAACAGGATCCCCAGACCGACGGCCCCCCAGAGATACCGCTCACCGGCCGCCGCGAACGCGCCCGCGAGGAGCGTCACCGGCACCAGGGCGGCCGCGTACGCGACGGTCTGTCGCGCGGTGGCGCCGCCTCCCGGGTCCGTGACTGGCAGCATCGGGAAGCCCGCGCGCGCGTAGTCTTCCCGGTAGATCCAGGCGATGGAGAGAAAGTGCGGGAGCTGCCAGAGGAAGAGCACCGCGAAGAGCGCCAAGGCCTCGCGGCCGAGCGTGCCGCGCGCCGCCGCCCATCCCATCATCGGCGGGATCGCGCCGGGCACCGCGCCGACCAGCGTGCAGAGCGAGGTCACGCGCTTCAAAGGCGTGTAGATGAGGACGTAGCTCGCGAGCGATCCCGCCGCGAGGAGGGCCGTCACCGTGTTGACGGCGCCGGCGAGCAGGACGAGCCCGACCGCGGAGATCGCGAGACCGAAAGCGAGCGCGTCGGCAGGCGCGAGCCGGCCGGAAGGGAGCGGCCTCGACCCGGTTCGCACCATCCGTGCGTCCGCGTCGCGCTCTGCCCACTGGTTCAGGGCGGAGGCGCCTCCGGACACCAGAGCGGTCCCGACGAGCAGCGACACGAAGACCGCCGGGTGGAAGCTCGCTCCGACGCCCAGGGCGTAGCCGACCGCCGTCGTCACGAGGACCAGAAACGTGATGCGCGGCTTTGTCAGCTCGACGAAATCGCCGACCCGGGCCGGCGTGACGGCAAGTGCTGGTGCTAGCTGCATGTTCTGAGAAAGCACTGACCGAATACAGTCCAGGCCCCCGTCTGAAATCTCCGGACCGCCGTTCGCACGGCGAACGCCGCTGGCCAAAGTCCTACTTCCACGCCAGGATCTTTCCACGGACGGTCGGGGCGGCGCGTACCGACGACGCCCTCTTCGAGAGCGACGCCACGCCGAGCGCAACGGTGGTCCCGAGGAGCAAGGCGCCCGTCGCGACGTGGATGGTCGTGATCGTGACCGCCTTGCGAGAGAGCACGGTCATGGCTCCGAGCGAAATCTGAACGAGCACGATCGCTCCGAGCGCGAGAGCCGTGCGGCGGAGTCCCGGGCGGCGCGAGCGGAAAGCCGCAGCGGCCGTCGCAAAAACGAGGCCGGCGACGACGAGCGCCCAGGCGCGGTGAGCGAACGCGATTGCGACGGGAAACGAGTCGAGCGGCGGGACCAGTCGGCCGAGCGAGAGCGGGAAATCGGGGATGGCGAGACCCCCTTTGTTGTGCCGCATGACGGCGCCGACCAGAAGTTGCAGGAACACGGCCGACGCCGTCAGGGCACCGAGGCGCGTCACCGCTTGACTTCGGCCCGCCGGGGCGGCGTCCCACCGGGGAGACGTCACGACGGCGATCGCGACCACCAGGCAGAAAAAGGTCTGCGCGAGGCAGGCGTGCGCGACCGACACGGGTGTCGGAAGCAGAAAGAGCACCGTCAGACCGCCGAGGACGCCCTGGAGCACGACGGCGCTAAGCGCGAGGAACCCGAGCGAGCGCACCCAGCGGCGACGATCGGATCTCGACAACCAGATCGCGAGCACGACGGTCAGGATGCCGACCGTGGTCGCGACCATCCGGTGACCATGCTCGTATCGAATGCCGCCGACCATGGGAGGCATCAGCTTCCCATACGAGAGCGGCCAGTCGGGGACCGAGAGCCCCGACTCGGTCGACGTGACGAGTCCTCCGGCGAAGATGAGGCCGAGTGTGGCGACCGCCGTCGCGACGGCGAATCGGTGAAGACCGACGCTCCGACCTTCTCCCCCCCGGGGAGCGGGACGGGTCGAGGACGTTGCCCCCGCCGAGAGGCTCACCTCACCCATGCGCCGTAACCGGCCTGCCCGCGGGCGGCTCGTTCTGAGACCAGTGGTCGTCGGCGCCGCGTTCCGGAGCGCTGTACTCGTACGGTCCGCGGTAGACGGTCGGGATTTCGTGGAAGTTCTCGTGCGGCGGCGGCGACGCGGTCTGCCACTCGAGGGTGTTCGACCGCCACGGGTTCGGACCGACCCGTTCCCCCCGTCGCAACGACAGGAAGAAGTTCACGACGAGGATGAGCTGAGCCGCGCCGAGAACGAAGATCGCGATCGTCATGAACTGGTTCATCGGCTGCAGGTTCTTCAAGTGCACGTACTGCGTGTAGTCATAGATGCGCCGCTGCATCCCTCGCATTCCGAGGAAGTGCATCGGGAAGAAGACGCAGTTGAAGGCCACGAACGTGAAGGCGAAGTGGATCTTCCCCCACCTCTCGCTCATCTTCCGCCCGAACATCTTCGGATACCAGAAGTAGAGCCCGGCGAAAGCGCCGAACAGCGAGCCGCCGAAGAGCACGTAGTGGATGTGACCGACGATGAAATACGTGTCGTGGATGAATATGTCCACGGGCGTCGAAGCCATGAAGATTCCGGAGAGACCCCCGATGACGAACATCGAGACGAACGCGAGCGCGTTCAGCGTCGGTGTCGTGAAGCGGATCGAGCCGCCCCAGAGCGTGCCCAGCCAGTTGAAAACCTTGATCGCGGAGGGCACCGCGATGACCATCGTCGAGATCATGAAGGTCGTGCCGAGAATCGGGTTCATGCCGCTCATGAACATGTGATGGCCCCAGACGATCCACCCGAGGCCGGCGATTCCCATGATCGAGTAGGCCATCGCCCGATATCCGAAGATCGGTTTGCGCGCGAAGACCGGCAGGATCTCCGACGTGATCCCCATCGCCGGCAGGATCATGATGTAGACCTCGGGGTGACCGAAGAACCAGAACAGGTGCTGCCAGAGGAGAGGCTGCCCTCCGCCGGCGTTCGTCAGAGCCTGCCCCGAAATGATCAGCCCCTTCGGCAGGAAGAAGGTCGTCCCGAGCAACCGGTCGAAGAGGAGCATGATCATCGCGCCCGACAGGACCGGCAGCGCGAGCAGGAGCAGGATCGCGGTGATGAACAGCGCCCACACGGTGAGCGGCAGCCGGAAGAAGGTCATTCCCGGCGCGCGCAGGTTGATCGTCGTGGTGATGAGGTTGACCGCCGTCAGGAGCGACGAGATCCCGAGGACGAGAAGCGAAATCAACCAGAGCGTCTGACCCTTCGGCATCACGGCGGAGAGCGGCGCATAGGACGTCCAGCCGGCCTGCGCCGCCCCTCCGGTCACGAAAAACGACCAGATGATCAGCACGGCGGCCGGAACCGCCGTCCAGAACGAGATCATGTTCAGGGTCGGGAAGGCCATGTCGCGCGCGCCGATCTGCAGCGGAACGACGAAGTTGCCGAACGCGCCGATCAGGATCGGCATGATCGCGAAGAAGATCATGATCGTCGCGTGCATCGTGAAGAGCGAGTTGTAGAACTCCGGCAGCATCACTCCGTTCGGCATTCCCTCTGGAGCGAGCTTGCCCATGAACCCGATCGGCCGGCCGGGCCACGCGAGCTGCCAGCGAACGAGCGTCGCGAGCAGCCCCCCGATCACCAGCATGAAGAGCGCGTAGAACATGTACTGCTTGCCGATCATCTTGTGGTCGAGCGAAAAGACGTACTTGCGCCAGAACGACGTCGGCGCCGGATGAACTCCGGCCGGTAGCTCGCGTGCGACGGCGATAGCGCTCATGACCCTACCCTGCCTCCCTGGCGGTTTCCGCCAGCCACCGCTCGAACTCCTCGGGGGTCTCGACGGTGACGAAGCCTTTCATTCGGTAATGACCGAGGCCGCACAGCTCCGCGCACGCGATCTCCCACTGGCCCACGCGCGTCGCTTCGAGCCAGATACGGGTCGTCATGCCGGGAACCGCGTCCTGCTTGACGCGGAACTCGGGGAGAAAGAAGGAATGGATGACGTCCTTCGAGCGGAGCGTCACGATGAGCGGCCGGCCGACCGGGAAGTGGAGCTGGTTCAGGGTGACGACGTCGTCCGCGGTCTCGAGCTTTCCATCCGGGCCGGGATAGCGGATGTTCCACGCGAACTGCTCGGCGGTCACCTCGACGTTCATCGCTCCCTGCGGCATGTTCTGCTTGATCTCCGCCCAGCTGCGCCGCGACAGCAGCGCGAGGACGACGCAGATGACGGCCGGGACGATCGTCCAGATGACCTCGAGCCGGTTCGAACCGTGCGTGTACCGGGGGACTCTCCCCTCACGATGCCGGTAACGGAAGAGGAAAAAAAGAAGCAGGAGCTCGACGAAGATGAAGATCACGCCGGTGATCCAGAGGATCAGGTAGAAAAGGTCGTCGATCTTCCCTCCATAGGTCGAGACGTTCTCCGGCAGCCGCAACCAGAAGGGCAGCGCCGACGCGAGCGATGGAACCGCCGCCGCGCCGAGCGCGGCGAATGCGACCCGGATGCCCCGGCCCCGCGGCGCGACGCGAGTCACCGGCTCTTTAACCCTTGAAGGTGAAGTCGAGCGTCTTGGACTCCGATCCGGAGATCGACACGTTCTGCGTCTGTGCGCCGAACTTCTCGTGCCATGCCTCGATGACGTAGTTGCCGGGGGGCAGATTCTTGATCTCGAATGTTCCCTGATCGCTCGTGACCGCGAAGAAAGGATGGTTGACCACCCCGGCGTAGGCGCCCATCCACTTGTGCACGTCGCACTTGAAGTGAACCGGAACCTCGGGCGTGTCGAACTTCTTCAGGGTCTCCATTCCCTTGAACGGCTGTCCGATGTTGAACTCCGCGTTCTTCTTCGGAAGCGCGTGGATGTTGTGGAGCGTCGAGTCGCTGTTCAGGATCTTGAGGGGCTGGCCCGCCTGGAGCCCGAACACGTGGGGATGGTACTGGCATCCCTGCTGATCGATCGTGACGGGCGTCGTCGGCGCCGGATACGAGCCCGCAACGCCTTCCTTGACGTAAACGAACACCCACTGGAGCGTGTTGTTCGGATTGACGACGACCTCCTGCGAGTAGACGGGCTGGGCGTGCGCCGCTTTGCAGAAGGCGTCGGCGTCCATCCTGAGCTTCTCCATCGTGGGCGCCGTGCCTTCGAACGCGACCTTGCCTGTGACCGTGGCGGCCCCGGTGGCGGGAGCGGCGGCCGGCGCTCCGCCGGCGACCGGAGCCGCTCCCGGGGCGGGGGTGGCTTCCTCTTCCTCGAGCAGAGCGTCTTCGTCCTTCCCGCCGCACGCGGCGAACGAAAGAGAAATCGCGAGCCCGAGGAGCAGAACGAGAGCGCGCTTCGACATCGTTACTCCTTCGAGAAATGTAGCCGCCATCAATGGCGAGCGGGGTCGGTCCGCCGTCCAGCGCCCGTGCGGCGCCGCACCGGGATTTCGGTTCCCCGCTCCGAAAACCCGGCGGATCATAGAGAAGCGCGGGTCTCATTTCAAGCCGAGCCGCGCCGCTCCTCTGGTATCGTGCGGAAAGAGTGGCCTCCGCGCGAATCGAAGGGCTAGGTCTCTCGAAATCCTTCTCCGGACCTCCTCTCTTCTCCGAGGTCTCGTTCGCCCTCGAGCGCGGTGTCCTCGCGGTGATCGGCCCGAACGGCACGGGCAAGACGACTCTGCTCAAGATCCTCGCCGGGCTCCTGCGGCCCACCGCGGGCACCGTCCGGGTCGAACGGGACGGGCGGGACCTTTCGACCGAGGAGCGGCGTTCCGGAATCGGCTGGTCCGGCCCCGATCTGTTCTTCTATCCCGAGCTCACCGCAGAGGAAAACCTGGCTTTCTTCTGCCGCGCGGCGGGGTTTGCTCCCGACCCGCGGGACCTCCGCGGCCGGTTGGACGCGGTGGGGCTCGGCTCGGCGCGCGGCCCGGTCGAGCATTTTTCGACGGGAATGAAGCAGCGGCTGAGGATCGCCTTCGCGTTCCTGCTCGAGCCGGCAGTCCTGCTCCTGGACGAGCCGCTTTCCGGACTGGACGCGCAGGGGCGCGACGCCGTTGCCCGCTTCGTTGCCGACGCAGCGGAGCGCGGGCCCGTCGTTCTCGCCGGGACGGACTTGGGCGAGCTCCCGCGGCCGGGACAGGTGCTGGAGCTCGGGACTCGGGACACCGGACACGCACCCGGACACAGGACACCCACAACGACACGGGACACGGGACTCGGGATACGAGGAGTTGGTCCGAGCAGTCTTATGGCGGGGGACCTTGCGGTCCCCCGAACCGACAAAATTGTTCGAGTACCTGTCGGCGGGGGACCTTGCGGTCCCCCGAACCGATAAGAATGTCGAGCATCTGTCGGCAGGGGACCTTGCGGTCCCCCGCACCCCCGGGGGAATGACCGTTCCCGCCGGGGCTGCTCGAATCGGCTTCCTGGGCCGCACATGGGCGGTTTGCTCGAAGGATGCAGCGCAGGAGCTTCGGCGGCGCGTCGCGATCGCCTCGATCTTCTTCTTCGCGGCAACCGCGATCGCGCTCGTTTCCTATGCCGTGGGCCCGTTCGGGCTGCCGCCGGAGGCGCGAGCGGGACTCGACGCTTCGCTCCTCTGGATCCTCCTCTTCTTCTCCGCCGCGACCGGTCTGCCGCGAGCCTTCGTGCGCGAGGAAGAGACCGGTACCGGCCTGGCGCTGCGCAAGCTCGCTCCGGGCGTCGTCGTCCTCGCGGGAAAATCGCTCTTCAATTTCGTTCTCTTTCTGGCGATCGCGGCCCTCTCGGTCCCGGCTTTCGCGATCCTGCTCGAATGGCGGATCGAGTCGCCGGCGGCGCTCGCCGCCGTCCTGCTGCTCGGCGGATGGGGACTCTCGCTCGTGTCCACGTTCCTGTCGGCGCTCGTCGCGCGCGCGGGGCAGCGCAACGTGCTGTTCGTAGTCGTCTCTTTCCCGCTCCTCGTCCCGCTCCTTCTGCCGGCGATCGCGGCGACGATCGAGGCTTCGCGGGGTGTCTTCGCGGCGATGCCGCTTCGAGTTCTGGCCGCCTACGACGGCGCGGCTACGTGCGCGGCCTACCTCCTCGCTTCGGCGGCATGGGAAGATTGACCCTTGGAAAAACCGCGGGGACAGGTTCCGCGAACCTGCACCCGCCACGGCAAACCGCCGGGACAGGTTCTACGGACGTTCTGCGAACCTGCACCCGCAGCAGCGAACAAACGGTGAACGGGAACCGATGAGAGTTCTGAAGCTGCTTCTCCTCCCCTACATGGCCGCCGTGATCGCCGGCGCCTTTCTCTGGGTCGAGCCGTCGAAGGGGTTCATCGGGGAGTCCTCGAGGATCGTGTTCTTCCATGTCCCGTGCGCCTGGACGGCGGCACTCGCCTTCCTCGTCGCCGCCGCCTACTCGCTCGCCTACCTCGTCCGCAGAAGCCCGCGGTCCGATCAGTTTGCGGAGGCGTCCGTGCGCCTCGGACTCCTCTTCGCGATCCTGACCCTGGTGACCGGTTCTCTCTTCGCGAAGATCATGTGGGGCTCCTACTGGAACTGGGACCCGCGCGAGTCGTCGTATCTGCTCCTCGTGTTCCTCTACGGTGCGTATCTCTTTCTCCGCGCCGCCATCGACGACCCGGAGCGACGCGCCCGGATCGGCGCGGCCTACGCGCTCTTCGCCGCGGTCCTCATGCCGTTCCTCGTATTCGTCGCGCCCCGCGTGACCGCTTCGCTGCACCCCCAGACCGTGATCAACCCGCAGGGGAAGATCCTGATGGACACTCCAACGAGGACGGTGTTCTTTGCCGGCCTCATCGGGTTCACCGGGCTTTTCCTATGGCTCCTGCAGCTCGAGACGCGGATCGCAAGGGAAAGAGGCGCCGGACCGCTGCGCGGCTAGACAACAGAGCCGACCGCCCTCGAAAAGCATCGGACGCCGGCTGATCAGGGAAAAGTCACGGGCGGACACCTCTCGGCGGACGGACGATCAGTCGCGGGACGCCTGGCGATCGGGTTCGGCCTCAATCGCACGGCACGATGCGAACCCCGGCCTTCCACGAGTCTCCCTTGGCGTCGCTCACGACGAACTGTTTGCTGTAAGGCTCTCCGCCCGAGAGCGTGAGCGGATACCGGTAAAGCTCTTTCATTCCTCCGGGGCTCACCGAGACGGGAACGGCGGCGGCGCCGACCGGCCGCATGCCGCCGCGGCTCGAGGACTCCTCCAATCGCTGGACGTCCACCCTCGCGTCGCCTCCGTTTTCGAAACGCACCACAACGAAAAACGACTCATCGTCGGCGGGACGCTCCTTGGAGACCGAGACACTGACCCGCATCAGCCCGGAGTCGGGTCGCGGCGCCTTCGTGGCGATCCCCTCGAAACCCGCGGGGACATCCCTCGTGACGCCCTGCTTGTAAACCGTATCTTCGAATTGCGGGCAGTAGCGCATCTTCGGCCCCGCTCCGAGAATGGGAGCGTCCTCGCTCCGGGGATTCCGCTGCCCTTCGGCCGCGCCTTTCGGTTCTTCCGTTCGAGCCGGTGGCTTCGTCGGAAAGACCCCTGCGATGCGCACGGCCGGAGTCGGTCGTGGGCGCGAGAGCGTCTTCGGAGTGCTCTTCGGCTCGACCGCAGGCGGCAGCGACCCCTTCTCAATCGCGGATTCGACTGCCGCAATACCGCCGTCGGTGACCGGGGCTTTCGCGGGGGTTGACTCTGCCTCCGCACTCGGCTCCCTCTCGACGTTCGAGCCGAGAGCCGGCGCGCTTCGTTCTCCCGACGGCTGCCGCGACGACGCCGAGACGTTCGAAAGGGAAGCGCCCGGGCTCGGCCGAGAGAGCGCCGAGGGCTCGGTCCCCCGGTCTCTTCCCGAGATCCAAACCCCGAACCCCACCAGGAGAGCGGCCGATAGCGCAACCGCGGCGTACCCGGCGAACGGCGACCTTCGCCGGCCGTCTCCGGACGGAATGCTTCCGGCTCGCGCGGCGCCGGGAGAGGCTTTCGCGGTCACTCTCGCGGGGCCGGCGGACCGGTCGAGGGATTCCTGCTGCGATCCGGCAAACGGATCCTCTGCCAGACTTCCGACGGGAGGCGGCGGGGTGGTGGCCGACCACTTTGCGATCGTGCTGCGGAACCTCAGGTCGCTGCCCGCCGTTCCGAGTCCCGCATCTCCCGTCGCTTCGAGGTTCGTCTTCCGGGTCGGGCCGAGGTCCGCGGCGCCCCTGGCGCGGTCATGGGCGGCTTCCGCCGCGAGCGTCATGGCCTTGTTCACGCACCGCTCGACCGCCTGACGGCTCTCGTCGCCGCCGTGTTCGGCGAAGGCCTCGAGCGCTTTGCTGAACTCTGCGGCGGTCTGATACCGCCCCTCGGGCGAGAGTCGAAGCGCCTTGAGGACGGCGTCTTTGAGAGCGGGTGGCAACCGTCCGTGCGGATCGCTGACGTCAAAGGCGAGAGGCGGCTCCCGAAGACGGTTGGCGATGATCTCGTGGAGGCTTTCGCCACCGTAGGGACAGACGCCCGTCAGGATCTCGTAGACCACGATCCCGAGAGAGAAGAGATCGCTGCGGCCGTCGATCTGGGGCGAGGACGCGCTCTTCGTGAGCTGTTCGGGGGAGGAATATCGTAGCTTCCCGATGAACTCGTCGGCCGCCGTGAGCTCCTCGCTCGCCTGAGCGATCTTGGCGATTCCGAGGTCGATCAGCTTCGCGCGGACCGTCCCGTCCTCTTCGCGCGTCATCATGATGTTGTCCGGGGAGACGTCGCGGTGGACGATCTTCCTACGGTGGAGGTATTCGAACGCCGAGAGACATTGCCGGGAGAGATCGATGCCGAGAGGAACGGGGAAAGCCCCGCATCCTTTGATCATGTCGCGGAGATTGATCCCCTCGATGTATTCCATGACCATGTAGGCGGTGTCTTCTTCGTCGACGAAGAAGTCGTAGAACGCCACGATGTTCGGGTGCCGCAGGCGAGTCGCCGTCTGAGCCTCCCGGAGGAATCTCTTGCGCTGTTCGGCGCTCTGGGCGACTTCCGGACGCATCACTTTGATGACCCGCAGCTCGTTCAGCAGGCGGTGGCGGACCTTGTAGATCGCGCCCATCCCGCCCTCGCGGATTTTCGCGATGACCTCATACTTGCCTTCGAGGGAGCCGGGAGACGTGCTCATGGGTCGGTGAGGGTTGAAGATATATCCGATCGGATTTCTCCGGCCGATCGCTGGTCCGTGGTGATCCGTCCCGACCTCTCGGTGCCCGACCCGTTCATGGAGCGAACGAGAACTCGGGCATCGTCGGCTCTCTAACCGGCGTCGAAGGGCCGCCGCGGCCATCTGACGGGCCAGGGGGTTCGGGGGACCGCAAGGTCCCCCGCCAAGATTACTCGGATAATTCCTAGTTGATTTGCCGCCTTCTCGCCTGCCGGCAAAAACTCTTGTTCACGCGGCAGCGAGGCCGGTAGAGAATTCCGGTCTGGGCTCAACCGAAGAAGCGTCAACTGGCTCGGACCAGCGCTGCTGGAGAAGGCAGGCTCACGATGTCTTGGACATTCCTGGCCACGGACGGCGGCGCGGTGCGATCCGCGCGCTCCGCCTGGAAGATCGGCGTTGTCGTCTCTTCGCTGCTCTTTCTCGGCGCCGTTCCCTCACTCTCGGTCACGACGACCGACCTCAACTCGACGACGCCCCAGCAGCTCGCTCAACTTCTCGCGGGGCCGGGCGTCACCGTCAGCAACGTGACCTTCACCGGGGCAAACGTCGCCGGCGGCTCCTTCACCGGCGGCCTCGCGGACGGCCTGGGGATCGAGAGCGGAGTGATCCTGAGCTCGGGGAACGTCGCGAACGCCGCCGGGCCGAACACCAATGACGCAGTCACGACGGCGAACAACACCCCGGGCGACGCCGACCTGAACAACATCCTGGGGAAAGCGGCGACCGAAGACGCGGCGGTTCTGCAGTTCGATTTCGTACCGGTCGCCGGGACCGTGAGCTTCCGGTACGTGTTCGCGTCCGACGAGTACAACGAGTTCGTTGGCCAGTTCAACGACATCTTCGCCTTCTTCGTGGACGGCCAGAACGTGGCGCTGATCCCGGGAACAAACACACCCGTCGCGATCAACACCGTCAACCTGACGAGCAATCCCTCCTTCTACAAGAACAACGACCTCTCGGACCTCGGGATCCCAACCCCGTTCGGAACGCAATTCGACGGCTTCACGACCGTGCTCACGGCGACGGCGACGCTGACGCCCAACGTGAGCCATCACATCAAGCTCGCGATCGCCGACACGAGCGACGACGTTCTGGACTCGGCGGTCTTCCTCGAGGCGGCGAGCTTCGTCGCCCAGAGCAACCTGACGATCTCGAAGGCCGCACCCGCCTCGGTTTCGCCGGGAGAGAACCTCACCTACACGATCACCTACGGGAACACGGGCGACTCAAGTGCGATGAACGTCGTCATCCGGGACCCGCTCCCGGCGGGCACCTCGTTCGTATCGGCCACGAACGGAGGGGTTCTCTTGAAGGGCGTCGTCACCTGGAATATCGGGACGCTTCTCGCCGGGGTCACTGGCCAGACGGTCGCCTTCACCGTCCGCGTCGACGCGACTTCCGGCACCGTGACCAATGCCAACTACACGATCGAGGGCACCAGCCTGCCGCCGAGGTCCGGCCCGCCGGTGTCGACGACGATCACGGAGGGTTGCCCGGAGATCGCGCTGTC
>DASWIB010000166.1:0-3618 GCA_036397915.1 Thermoanaerobaculia bacterium
AGAGCGAGGCCTGGAAGAAGCTTCGCGCCCTCGGCTATATCCATTAGATTAGGAACCCTGACCGAGGAGCAGAACGTCGAGCTCTCCGCGGCCGCCGGCGGCTCCCTGCCGGCGACGCCCGCCGACGTGCCTCGGGGCATATCCGTAATCATCCCCGTGTACGGGCAGGGCGAGACCCTGGCCGAGCTCGCGCGGAGGACCGCGGCCGTCCTCCGGGAGCGTCACCCGGACGCGTGGGAGCTGATTCTCGTAAACGACGGCAGCCCCGAGAGCGTCTGGCAGCGGATCGTGGATCTCTCTCGCGGCGAGCGAAACCTTCGAGGCGTCAATCTGATGCGCAACTACGGTCAGCACAATGCGCTGCTTTGCGGCATTCGCATGGCGGCCTTCGACGTGACCGTGACCATGGACGATGACTTACAGCACCCGCCCGAGGAGATACCAAAGCTGCTTTCCACCCTCGAAGAAGGGTGGGACGTCGTCTACGGAAAGCCGGACCGGGTGCGGCAGAGCTTCTGGCGAAATCTCGCGTCGATACTGGTCCGAAAGGCTCTGGCGGGAGCGATCGGAGCGCGGTCCGCGAGCCGCGTCAGCGCATTTCGGGTCTTTCGCACGGCCATCCGGCGAGCCTTCGACGACTACCACGGGCCCTTCGTCTCGGTGGATGTCCTCCTGACCTGGGGCACCACCCGAGTGACGGATCTGCCGGTGAAACACGACGCCCGCCGATCCGGCACGTCCGGCTACACCTTCTGGAAGCTGGTCAACCACGCCGCCGACATGATGACCGGGTTCAGCGCTTTGCCGCTCCGGCTCGCGAGCTTCGTAGGGTTCGCCTTGACTCTCTTCGGCGTCGCCGTCCTCGTGTACGTGATCGGCCGCCTGGTGCTCGAAGGTCGAAGCGTCCCCGGATTCCCCTTTCTGGCCTCCATCATCGCGATCTTTTCCGGCGCACAGCTGTTTGCCCTCGGCATCATCGGGGAGTACCTCGCGCGCATGCATTTCCGCTCGATGGAGCGACCCGTCTACGTCGTGCGCGAGACAACTTCCCGCGAGCGGGTCTCGTGAATGACTTACGCGTGTCGCGACTCACGCTCGCGGATGCGGATGGTCTGCGTGACTCGCTCGGAAGTCTCGCGTTCGGGCCGTGGCGTTCCTGGTCTTTCCCGACGACGCCGGACCGGCTCATCGGCTACTGGCTCGACGAGATCCGCGCCGTCCTCTCGAGGCCGGGAGGAGCGTTGTTCCTGGCCCGTCGGGGGCAGATGACCGCCGGGCTCGCGACCTTTGCGGAACAGCCGTGGGAGACCCGCGTTCTGGGCCGGAGAATGGCGGAGATCCGGCACCTCGCGGCGGTCGCCGAGCCCCGAGACCGATTCGCCGTGCTCGAGCGGCTGTTGGAGCAAGTGCTGCGGCACGCGGAAAGTGAGGGCGCGGCCTGTCTCTCCCACCGACCCTACGCGAACGACGCGCCCGGCGTCCACGCGTTGGAAGGATCCGGTTTCCTGCTCGTCGACACCCTTCTCGACTGTACTTACGACTTCGACGGGGACCGCGAGCCGGCGGCTTCTCGCCCGATCCCGGACGTCCGGATTCGCCTCGCCGGGCCGGAGGATGTGAAGGGGCTCGTGGACGTCGCGCGGCACGCGTTCGTGCGCTACTTCGGAAGATTCCACTCCGACGAGCGCATCCCGGGCGACTCGGCGATCCGGGTCTACGAGGAGTGGATCCGCTCCTGCGTTGAGGGCTGGGCGGATTGGGTCCTGGCGGCCGAGAGTCGGGGCCTCCTCGTGGGCTACTCGGCCTGGAAAAAACCTACCGAGCTCGAGACCCGGCACGGGATCGCGCTCGGGCACTATTCGATCGGCGCCGTTCACCCCGATCATGCGGCGCGCGGCCTCTTTCGCGCGCTGACCGAGGAGGGCATGCGGCTTCTCGCCGGACGAGCCGAGCGCATCGAGGGCCCGACTCACGTCAACAACGTCCGGGTGCAGCACGCCTACGCAACGCTCGGGTGGCGAGTCTCGGATGCCCGACACGGCTTTCATCGGTGGCTCCGGCCGTGAGCACCCGCCGTTCCTACTCGATTCCTTTCAACCGACCGTACCTGGCGGGCCGGGAGCAGGAGTACATCCTTCGAGCGGTCGCGAATGGCCACATCTCCGGAGACGGGGAGTTCACCCGTGCCTGCAACGAGTATCTCGCCCGGTCGTTGAACGTCCCGGCGGCGCTCCTGACGACTTCCTGCACGCACGCGCTCGAGATGGCGGCGATACTCCTCGACATCCGGCCGGGAGACGAAGTGATCGTCCCCTCGTTCACTTTCGTCTCGACGGCCAACGCTTTCGTCCTCCGGGGCGCGCGGCCGGTCTTCGCGGACATCCGGCCCGACACGCTGAACCTCGATGAAGGCCGGGTCGAGCGGCTCTTCTCGGAGCGCACGCGCGCGGTCGTCCCCGTGCACTACGCCGGAGTGGGCTGTGAGATGGACTCGCTTCTGAAGATCGCTCAGGGGCACGGAGTGCCCGTGGTCGAGGACAACGCGCACGGCCTTTTCGGGCGGTATCGCGGAAAGTACCTCGGCACTTTCGGTTGTCTCGCCGCGCAGAGCTTCCACGAAACGAAGAACTTCTCGTGCGGCGAGGGGGGGGCGCTGCTGATCAACGACGCCCGCTATATCGAGCGGGCGGAGATCATTCGGGAAAAGGGGACGCAGCGCGCGCGGTTCTTTCGCGGAGAGGTGGACCGGTACACGTGGATGGACGTCGGCTCGAGCTACCTTCCTTCGGACATCCTGGCGGCGTTTCTTCTGGCGCAGCTCGAGGCCAGGGAAACGATTCAGGAGCGCCGGAAGAGGATCTGGGAGTTCTACGCGGAAGAGCTCGCCGACTGGGCGGCGAACCGCGGCGTTCGCTTGCCGGTGATCCCTCCGGATCGCGAGCAGCCCTTTCACATCTTCTATCTCATTCTTCCGTCGGCGCGCTCCCGGGAGAAGCTCATCGCGCACCTCAAAGAGAGGGGAATCCTCGCAGTCTTCCACTACCTGCCGCTCCACCTGTCCGAGATGGGAAGGAAATTCGGGGGGAGGCCCGGAGACTGCCCGGTCGCCGAGGAAGTCGCCGACCGCCTCCTGCGGCTCCCCTTCTTCAACGACATCTCCCGCGAGGAGCAGGCCCGCGTCGTGCAGGCCATTCGAGAATTCGAAGGCTTCTCCAGCGAGACCCGCCCCGGGGCTTCGCTGTCCGGGCCGCCGTGACGGGAGAGCCTCCGCTTCCCGGCTCTTTCCCCGACGAGGCCCCGCGGGCGCTGTTTGGACTCAAGGAGGACCACTTCTGGTTCTCCCACCGAAGGGCGGCGATCCTCGAAGCCGTCGGAGCGTGTCTGCCCGAAGGACGGGACGCTCGAGTGCTCGACGTCGGATGCGGGGACGGCGAGATTCTCGCGCCGCTCTCTGGCCGGTTCCGTGCCGTGGGAATGGACCGCCGGGTCGGCGATCTGCTGCTCGCCCGGCGGCGCGGCGCCCGGCGACTCGTCGCCGGGGACGGAGGACCCGATATGCCCTTCGGCCCCGGCTTCGACCTGATCGGTCTCTTCGACGTCGTCGAGCACGTCGAGGAC
>DASWIB010000167.1:0-10464 GCA_036397915.1 Thermoanaerobaculia bacterium
GTACGAGCGCAGCAGGTCGCCGCGGACCTGGGGCGCGTGAGCGTCGCCTTGCTTGACTCCGATCATCAGTAGGTCTCCCGATGTGAGGTCCGTGCCGGCGCACGGTCGCCGGGCCGGAGTCTAGCATCGCGCCGCTCCATGGGCTGGACCGAGCGACGCAGCGGCAGTGAGTCGGAAATGAAAAGTACGCTGGCCGGCTTGCGGGTAGTCCGCGTTGAATCCTGGCGATCACCCGGGATGCGCCGGACGAAGATCGCGGTGTCGCCGTTCCATCGCAGTTCATCCTGTCCCGCTGTGCCAGCGACCATCCGCCGCGGCGAATACCGCCGGGTTCGCTTCTATTTCTGCTCGTGCCGTAACATCGGAGGGAGGAGTGTGTCCGAGTAATCTTGTGGCGGGGCACTGTGCCGTACCCGCCAATCCCCGACGGGCGAGCGGTTCGGCACCGAGCGGTCGGCAGGAACGATCCTCTCCGCCCCGACCCGTCTCGAGGCGTGCGCGTGGCGGTCGATCACACTCCCATCCTCATCGGCAGAGTGGTGAAAGTGCATCTTGACTTACGCCTGATTTTCGCCAACAATGCGACTGCATGAGGCCGATGGGCCGGCTCCGGATGGCCACGGAGCGGCCGCGGTGGTCCCTCGGCCTTAAATTATTCGGAAAAATAGCGAAATAACATTAGAAAAATCGGAAAGACGATGAACCTCACCAAGCGCCAGAAGGAGATCCTGGATTTCATCCGAGAGTACCGCGATGGCAATGGGATCTCGCCGACGCAGCGCGAGATCCGCGAGCGATTCCGGCTCTCCTCGTTCGGTACCGTCCAGAAGCACCTCAAGCGGCTGGAGGAGAAGGGGGCCCTTTCACGCCAGTGGAACCGCAGCCGTGGCATCTCTCCCGCCGAGCCGAAGGCGACATCGCGCGAGGTGCCGCTCTTAGGCGCGGTCGCGGCCGGCCGGCCCATCGAGCCGTGTCCCGATGCCGAGCCGATCGAGGTTCCTTCCTCTCTGCTCGGGCGCGGAGAGCATTTCGTCCTGCGGGTTCGGGGGGACTCCATGGTGGACGATGGGATCCGCGACGGTGACTACGTCGTCGTGTCGAAACGATCGACCGCGCAGAACGGACAGACGGTCGTCGCTCTGGTGCGCGGTGAAGCGACTCTCAAGCGCTACTACTCGGAGGGATCGCGCATTCGCCTGCAGCCGGCGAACGTCGCGATGAAGCCGCTGACGGTGGACGCCCGCGACGTGACGCTTCAGGGTGTGGTAACCGGGCTCATTCGCAACTACTCGGGTTAGCGGCTCGAGTGAGCGGCCGCTCGAGACGAGTGGTCGGCGCCTCGACGGCGCCGGGAGAGAGTAAACGGCCGCGGGGCAGCATCCCATGGCGAGAACGCGAGATCTCGTCGGTTTGTTAGAATTGCCACTCGAGATTGGCGACGTACCCAAGTGGTTAAGGGAGAGGTCTGCAAAACCTTTATTCGGCGGTTCGAATCCGCCCGTCGCCTCCACTTAGCCGCGCGAAGCCGGTAAACGGCCCCTTTCCCTCCAAAGCCGGAGTGGCGGAATTGGTAGACGCACGGGACTTAAAATCCCGAGGGCCGAAAGGCCCGTGCCGGTTCGACTCCGGCCTCCGGCACCAAAAAGCCCGATGAGGAGAGGATGAGCGGCACAGCGACCGAGACGCTGTCGGACTTCCAGAGACGCGTGGGCTACGAGTTTCGGGATCCGGGCTTGCTCGAGAGGGCGCTCACGCACAAGTCCTTCTCCAACGAGAACCGGGAGACCCGATCCCCCAATAACGAGCGGCTCGAGTTCCTTGGCGACGCGGTCCTCGGCTTCGCCGTTGGAGAGCTCATTTATCGGTTCTTCCCCGATCTGCAGGAGGGCTCGCTCTCGAAGATCAAGGCGCACCTGGTCTCTGCCGCGATGCTTGCCGGGAAGGCGCGGGACCTCGGGATCGGGAAATTCCTGCGGATGGGAACCGGGGAGGCGCGCTCAGGCGGAGCCGAGAAGCTCTCGCTGATCGCGGATGCATTCGAGGCGCTCATCGCCGCGATCTACCTCGACGGGGGGCTGGAGGCGGCGTCGGAGTTCGTCCGCCGCTCGTTTGGTCCCGAGGTCTCCGGGATCGACGTCGGGGACCTCTCCTTCCACGACTACAAGACCGCCCTGCAGGAGACGGCGCAGGGTTTGGGGCTGCCGCTTCCCGAATACCGGGTCGTCGATGAGTATGGCCCCGACCACGAGAAGGCCTTCGTCGTGGAGCTCTCGTGGGACGGCGCGCCGTTCTCCTACGGCCACGGGTCTTCCAAGCGAGAGGCGCAGCGGAAGGCCGCCAAGGAGGCGCTGAAAAAGCTCGGGAGGCTTCCCGCGTAGCCGCCTTTTCCTACGGCGCCTTCGAGAGTCTCTCGAGAAACTTCTCCGCGTTCTCGAAGCCCACCAGGCGGAGGTCATGTATCTCCCGGCCCGACGCGTCCAGGAAGATCACGGTCGGAACTCCCAATATCCGGAACCTCTCCGCGAGCGCCAGCGACTCCGGTGATGAGACCTTCGTCATGTCCGCCTTCAAGAGCGCGCGCCGGCCGAGCGCTTCCCGCACTCGCGTATCCGCGAAGGTCTTTCTCTCGAGCTCGAGACAGGGCAGGCACCAGTCGGCGGAGAAGTCGATGATTGCGGGTCGCCCCGCGCCGACCGCCTCGGCAGCGTAGGGCTGCCATCCACGAAGCTCCCGGGGTACGAAGAAGATCGCGATGCCGACCAGCAGCGCCGCCGCTCCCGCGCGCACCGGCCACTTGAGCCCGATCCGGGTGACGAGGATTACCGCCGCGCCGGCCGCGAGAACGCCGGGAAGCAGCCATTTCCCGAACGGCGCCGGCAGCACGCTCCTCAGGAAGTACGCGGCCATCGCGAGCAGCACCCATCCGAAGATTTTCTTCACGCCTTCCATCCACTCCCCGGCGCGGGGGAGCCGCGACAGCCGTCCCGAGTAGACGGCGAGGAAGAGATACGGGAGGCCGAGGCCGAGCGAAAGCGTGAAGAAGAGCAAAAAGCCCAGGAATGCATCCTGCCGGGCCGCGACGAACGCCAGAAGGCCGACGATGAACCCCCCGATGCACGGCGCGGCGACCACGCCCACGAAGAGGCCCATTCCGAAGGCACCGGCGATTCCCGCGCGCGCGCCGGCGCGATTCATGAGGCCTGTCGGCATCCGGATCTCCCAGACGCCGAACATCGAGAGCGCCATCGCGACGAGCGCCGCCGCGATCGCCGAGAGCACCCAGGGATTCTGGAGGAGAGACCCGAACAGGCGGCCCGAGAGCGCGGCGACGACGCCGAGGATCGAGTACATCGTCGCCATCCCGAGCACGTAGAGCCCGGCGAGGCCGAAGAGCCGGCCCCGCGAGCCTTCCGACTGGCCCCCGAAGTAGCCGACCGTCAGCGGAATCACCGGGTAGACGCAAGGCGTCAGGTTCAGCGCGAGACCCCCGACGAAGATCGAGAGCAGCACCAGGAAGAAACCGCGGCGCTCGAGCATGTCCCCGAAGTCTCTCGAGGCGCCGCTCGCGGGGGTCCCGCTCGCCGGCGGGGCAGCCGAAAGCGGAACTGCGGGGGCAGTTGCCCCCGAGGCGCCCGCCGGGCCTTTCGTCTGGAACGCGACCGACGCCGGAGCGAGACAACGCGTGTCGTTGCAGGCCTGGTACTCGACCCGCCCGGAGAGCGCGGGGACCGAGCCGGCCGGATCGAACTGCAGAGGCACTTCGATCGCGAAGGAGCCTTCGTACACGGACAGCGGTGATTCGGAGAACGCGAACTTCTTGAGCATGCCTTCGGGATAGCGCGCGTCACCGAATCGCACGCCCGACGCGGGGTCGAGCCGGGCCTCGGTCGCGATGAGGTAGTCCTCCGACGGATGGTGGCTGTTGACGTGCCAACCCGACGCGAGCGACGTCTGCAGCCGGAGGACCGCACTGCCGGACTTGTCGACCTCGACTCGCGGCTCGACTTTGAGAAGGCTCGCCGCGTCGGGTGATCCCGTGGACGGCGGCGACTGGGCCGCGAGGCGCGCGGCGGTCGTCGCGGCGAGGACCGCCGCACCGAGCCACTTCATGGTTTCGAGACGCGCTCCTCCAACCTCTGCACGAGCTGATTCACACGGGAGATGTGCGGGGACGTCGGATGCTCCTTCTGGAACCTGCGAAAGAGAGCAAGCGCCTCCGCCGGGCGGTTCTCGGCGAGGGGGATCTGCGCCCGGAAGAGCTCCGCGCGCTCGCGACGCCCGCGATCCTTCGTGGCCGCCAGCAGTTGCTCGATCGTCTTGCGCGAAGCCGTCGGCTGACCGAGATCGAGCTCGGCGGCGGCGGAGACCTCGAGCGCGTCCTCTCGCTGCTCAACCGTCGCGCCGGCGGCGCTGGCGGCGCGCCTCAACCGGGGGAGCGCCGTCACCGGATCGGACCTTTCATAGAGCTCTCGACCCGTTTCGAGAGCTCGTTTGGCGGAGAGCTTGGCCACGTCGTCGGATTCGATCTCTTGCGCGAAGCGCCGGTACACCTCGAGCGCGGAGTTCGCGTGCCGGAAGAAATCGCCCTGGTTGTAGAAGCCCTCCATCAGGAAGACGAGCCGGCCCTCTGTCGTGACCACCAGAATCGAGGGCGCCCGCTCGATTCCATATCTCGAGGCGAACTCCTTCCCGACCGGTGACTCGAGGTCGACCTTCACCGGGACCATCGAGGTCAACAGCGCTTCGAGGTCGCGTGCGGGGTAGAGGAGCGCGTCCATTCGCTTGCAGTTGCCGCAGTCGTTCGTCGTGAACTCGAAGAACACGAACTTGCCCTCGCGGGCTGCCCGGAGACGCGCTTCGTCGGTGCTCGTCGCCCAGTCGGTGTTTCCCGGCCCCGGCGCGACCGACATCGGCGCGGACTGCGAAGGCGTGTCCTCGCCGGCGGTCGGTTGCGGCGGTTTCGAGGGGGGCAGCGGCCCCTGCGAACGCAGCGCCACGGTCGCGAGGAAAACCATCGGGAGAACGAAGCTCAATCGGACCTCCAGATCGCGTGCTGTCGGGGAAACCGGACCGGTTGAGGCCGAATTCCCCGTGTTCACGGAGAACGTGGTGCCCAGGGACGGAATTGAACCGCCGACACAGGGATTTTCAGTCCCTTGCTCTACCAACTGAGCTACCTGGGCGCGGCCGGCCGGGTCGCGCAGTGTAGCGAAAAGAGACTTTCGGGGTCAACGCGGAACACTCGATTCAGCCGATCCGAGCGAGGAGTGTGTCTGAGTATTTGTCGGTGGGGGACCTTGCGGTCCCCACACCCCCGGGGCCCCCACTAAGATTGCCCGCCGTGATCTTGAAAGTCGCAAAGCTCGGGGCGCAGGAGCTCCGGGTGCTCTCGCGCGAGGTCGATTCGAAAGCCATTTCGCGGGGAGACTACGAGCCGTTCCTGACCGATCTGGAACACACGATGCGCGAGTACGACGGCACCGGGATCGCAGCGCCGCAGGTGTTCACGCCTCTGCGGATCTTCCTGTACGAGGTGAATCCCGAGACGCGCAAGCGCAAGGAGAAGAGCGTCCCGTTGACTGCCCTCTTCAACGCGGCCTACGAACCGGTCGGAGAAGAACGGGAACTCGATTCGGAGGGCTGCCTCTCGCTGCCGTTTCTCTGGGGCGGTGCGGTCCCGCGATGGGAGAGGGTCCGAGTGCGCGCGCTCGACCGATCGGGAAAGCCGTTGACGTTCGAGGCCTCCGGCTACCACGCGCGGGTGCTGCAGCACGAGATCGATCACCTGGACGGCCTCGTGTATCTGGACCGCATGCCGGACATGAAATCGCTCGCGTATACGGTCAAATTCGGCTAGCCGTCATCGCTGTCATCCCGAGCGCGGAGCGCGAGGGATCAATTGAGCCGCGAGATCCCTCGCTCCGCTCGGGATGACAGGCGCTCCGCTCGGGATGACAGGCGCTCCGCTCGGGATGACAGGGCAGCGCGCGCTGCTCAGCTGAATCCCGAGCGCGAAGCTTTCCTCTGCTGTCATCCCGAGCGCGGAGCGCGAGGGATCTGTTCCTCGACGAGCAGGAGATCCTTCGCTCCGCTCAGGATGACCGCTGCGCGGTCACCTTGTGAAAAGTTTCACAACTACCGTCCTGCTGTGAAAGAATCCTCGTGCCATGCCTCTTTTCGGCACAGGCAAAGCGCTGCCCGCCCACGATCCGAAGATGGCGGGCGGGGGAGCGGCCGACTTCTTCACAACGCGCCTCGAGACGATGGTCGCCTGGGCGCGCTCGAACTCGCTCTGGCCGCTTCCTTTCGCAACGGCGTGCTGCGGCATCGAGTTCATGTCGGTCGTCTCATCGCACTATGACCTGTCGCGCTTCGGCGCCGAGGTCGTGCGCTTCTCACCCCGGCAGGCGGACCTCTTGATCGTCGCCGGAACCGTCGTCGACAAGCTCGGCCCAACCCTTCGAAAGATCTACGACCAGATGCCGGAGCCGAAGTGGGTCATCTCGATGGGCGTCTGCGCGTCTTCGGGAGGCTTCTATCGCGCCTACCACGTTACGCAGGGGATCGACGAGATCGTCCCGGTCGACGTGTACGTGCCCGGCTGTCCGCCGACCCCGGAGCAGCTGATGTACGGGATTCTCGAGCTCCAGAGGAAGATCCGCTCCGGCGAGAAGTCGCGCGACCGCCGCTCGGCGGCCGCGGGCGAGGGGAGCCGTTTCGTCTTTTCGCCGGGCGAGCGGACACTGCCGCCCGGAGCCAAACCGGCGTGAGCCGCGCGACTCGCGGCGGGTTCGGGGCAGCGGCCTGAGCACGGTCGAAACTCCGACGCTCTCTCCCGCGGCCGAAGGGCTCCGGGAGCGATTCGCGCGGTCGCCGCTCGGGGGGCGGGTCGAGGTCCTCGATCTCGACCTGCCGACTCTCGAGGTCGCGCCGGCGGACTGGCCCGCGGCCGCCCGGTTCCTGCGCGACGATCCGGAGTGCCGCTACGACCTGTTCCTCGACCTCGCGGGAGTGGACAACGCGAAGCGATCCGGCCGCCCGACGCGGTTCGAGGCCGTGTTCCACCTTCACTCGCTCTCGCGCGACCAGCATGTCCGAGCGAAGGTGATCCTCCCCGACGGCGCGGAGCCGACACTGCCGTCGGTCATCGACGTCTGGCCCGCGGCGAACTGGTTCGAGCGCGAGGCCTACGATCTCTTGGGCTTCGATTTCGCGGGTCATCCCAATCTGCGGCGGCTCCTGTGCCACGACGCGTTCGTCGGGCACGCGCTGCGCAAGGACTACTCGCCGGGGCAGCGCTGGTTCTTCGCGGAAGAAGACCTGCGCATGCCCGAGTGGGCAACGCACACCGAGGAGCGCGCAGGCCACTTCGAGACTCAGACGATCTCGATCGGGCCGTCGCACCCCGCGACGCACGGGATCATCCACCTCGTCGCGCGCCTCGACGGCGAAAAGATCACGCGCGCCGAGACGCAGATCGGCTACATGCACCGCTGCTTCGAGAAGATGTCGGAGACTCACACCTGGAACCAGGTGATTCCGTACACCGACCGCCTCAACTACGTATCCGCCATGATCAACGGCGTCGGGTACGTGCGCACGGTCGAGAAGATGCTGGGGATCGAGATCCCCGACCGCGGGCGGCTCGTCCGCACGATCCTGTCGGAGTTCTCCCGGATCATGGACCACTGCGTCAGCATCGGGGCGAACCTCGTCGACATTGGCGCGCTCACCAACTTCTGGTACCTGTACCAACCGCGCGAGTCGATCTACGGCTTGCTCGAAGCATGCTGCGGCGCGCGGCTCACCGTTTCCTACGTCCGCGTCGGCGGGCTCGCGATCGACGTGCCGGAGGACTTCGTCCCGCGGTGCCGTGCCCTTCTCGAGTCGATCCCGAAATTCCTGGACGATGTCGAGCGACTGGTCACGCGCAACAAGATCGTCCGGAACCGATTCGACGGTACCGGCCTGGTCACGAAGGAGCAGGCGATCGCCTGGGGCTTCACCGGCCCGATGCTCCGGTCGGCCGGCGTGGCTTACGACGTACGCCGTTCCCGCCCCTACGACTTCTACGACCGGTTCGACTGGGACGTGCCGATCGCAAACGACGGAGATAACTTCGCCCGCTACCTCGTTCGCATGGAGGAGATGCGCCAGTCGCTCGCGATCATCCGGCAGGCACTCGACATCTTTCCCGCGTCGGGGCCCGTCAACTCCGACGATTGGCACGTCGTTCTGCCGCCGAAGGACGCCGTGTATCACGACATGGAATCGTTGATCTTCCACTTCAAACTGATCATGGAGGGAATTCGCGTCCCGAAGGGCGAGCGGTACGAGTGGATCGAAGGCGCCAACGGGGAGCTCGGCTTCTACGCGATATCCGAGGCGGGTCCGGGGCCCTATCGCCTGAAGCCGCGGCCGCCCTGCTTTCCCATGATGGCGGCGTTCGAGAACATCATCGTGGGCGGCACGATTTCCGACGCGGTCGCGACGCTCGGGACCTTGAACATCATCGCGGGGGAGCTCGAGCGGTGAGCGGCGTCATCGACGTCGGCGCGCGTCGGCCCCGGAGGCTGACATTCGCCGAGCACCTGTACGTGCCGGAGATCTTGAAGGGGATGGCGGTCACGATCCGCCACTTCCTGCGAAACCTGGTCCAGATTCGCCGCCTCCCGACGATCCTCTACCCCGAGCAGAAACGCGACTACTCCGGACGGTTTCGGGGAAAGCACATCTTGACGACGCGAGACGATGGGACGCTGAAATGCGTCGCCTGCTACATGTGCGCCGAGGCCTGCCCGGCCGAGTGCATCACGATCGTCGCCGGCGAGCACCCGAAGGTCGCCTACGAGAAGTATCCGGTCGTCTTCGACATCGACATGCTGCGTTGCGTCTTCTGCGGGTTCTGCGTGGATGCCTGCCCCAAGGACGCGATCTGGATGACCCGCAACTACGAGATGGCCTTCTTCAACCGGGAGGAAGCGATCTTCGGGATCGACAAGCTAATCGCCAAGCCCGGTCTGCCGGTCAAGGACGGCCTCGGATACCGGCCGTACTACCCGGGCGACGGCACCGTGCCGCCCGGCGACGCGTCGAGCTCGCCGGTCATCCCGGGCGACGGCGAGAGGGATAGGCTGCGCGAGAAGGGAATCGACGCGGAGCACACGACGGGCCCGGGGCCGGTCAATCGGTCCCTCGACGGGAGCGAGAGAGGGCAATTGGCCGTGAGGCAGGATCCCATGGTGAAAAGTTAAAGCCTCTCGACTCGAACTAAAACGCTCTCGAGACGAAACTGAGAATTGAAGTAAACCCGGATTCTCCTGCTTGCACTTCGGTTCTCCTTCAGGCGGGCGTTCCCACTGGAGAATCCGGGTTGCAGCTGCGCAAATACCACCGTCAGTGGATCTCGATCCGCCCGCTGCTTACTGTCTCGATGGGCAGATCGTAGTTGCCGTTGCCGGTGACCGTATCACCAGGCACATCGTCGAAGGCTCCAATGACCGTGAGCTGGAGAGTCCCGACCTCGGGATCTCCTGGTGTGACCGTGACCGTGAATGGCACGCTGGTGAAGATCTGGCCGTTGCCCAGGTTCACCGTCCCGCTGCCGCTGAAGGTGACGCTGCCATCGCCGTTGTCGCTGCCTTCAGTGACCTGACCCTGTACGGCCATGATGGGCAGTCCCAGAATGTCTGAGCGGCCGGCCATCAGACAGAGAAAGTGTCCCTGGGCGGAGCCGTCAGCGCGGATCGTCACTCCCATGCCGAATTGGGACCCGTCAATGTCGCCGTCACCGTCCAGATCGGCGCTGAAGGTCCCCGTCCCGCCGCCGGTCACCCGGATGCCACCCTGCGCGACGGCAGATAGAGGCAACAAAGTGATCGCCATCACTGCCAACAAGAGCATGAAGCGTTTCATGACCGCCTCCCTTCTTGCTTCCTTGTTTGGGTGCCACGTTTGAGCTCCTTAGCAAGGAAGACGAGAACGCACGCTGAGTCTCGTCTATCTATTGAAGGTGGAAAAGCGTCCGGTTCTCGTCCACATTCGGCGGTGGCACCGCAGGGTTCCAATACGTCACAAAACCTTTCGTCGCCGTTACGCCTTCGAAGATGCCGGCCGGCGCTCCCGGTCCATGGCAGCCGACAACCAGTGTGCCTTGGCTGCCATCCGAGTAATCGATCTTCAAAACCGCAGTCCCATTGGCCCGCTTGTCCACGTCGCCGATATTGTCAATCGGACTCACTCCGGTCTGAAAGTTGGCAAACTCCCAACTCACGAGTTTCGTCACGAGGTAAGTGCCACTTCCCGTCGACACGCCAGCCGAGAAAGTCTCCCAGGTCCCGCCGCCCGTGACGGCGCCGGAGATCCCCCCGTTCGGCGGAGCAACGAAAGTTCCCGAACCCGTGAACTTGATCTCCAGGCCGTAAGGGTCGGCCGTCGCAGAGGCCACTCCGCCGGGGTTAAAGA
>DASWIB010000168.1:0-5184 GCA_036397915.1 Thermoanaerobaculia bacterium
AAGACCGGCGCCTCGCAGAGCCGGAACTCGATCCGACAGCCCGCCTGCTCTTCGAGCCGGCGGCGGTATTCGTCGTACTTCTGTTGACTGAAAGCGGCGTTGTAGGCGCGGCGGAGGGAAGGGATCAGAGAGAGATCCTTCGCGGAGCCTGTCCCGAGCGGAAGATGGAACTCAAGCGAGGAAGAGATTCCTCGCGGAGCCTGTCCCGAGCGAACGCGAGGGGCTCGGAATGACAGCCAAGGGCGAGGGGCTCAGGATGACCGCCTGTGGCGGTCAGATCAAGAACTGCCCGTCGGCCATCACCTGCTCGTCGTCGAACCACAGGTCGAAATGGCGGCCGACGATATCGAGGTGGGTCGGGCAGCTCCAGGATGCACCGGTGTGCTCCGTGTAGGGATGACCGAAGGCGAGGTGGAGACCGGGCAGCTTCTCGTCCTGCAGGATGTTGCCGATGATCGAGCGAACCGCGATGTTGGTCCCGATCGCGAACTCGCCGACCCGGTCGGAGTTCTCCGCGCTTCGGGTGTATTCGAGGAAGTCGGCGCGGACCTCCGCCCGGTCGCACTGAACGTCGGCGACACGGCTGTCCTCGATCCAGACCGTGAGCGGCGTCTGCTCGAGATCGCCGTAACGCGCGCACAGGTAATCGCCGAGGACGCCGTCCACGACGTACACGCCGTCCACGCGCGCCGGCGCGGTCAGGACCTCACCGCCCGGAAGGTTCGCCCACTTCTCGGGCGTGATCAAACCGCTCGTCTTCAGCCAGCGGACCGAGGGATCGAAGCTCGCCTCGAGGTCGCTGCCCGCCCACGAGCGGGCGCGGATCCGCTCCGCCTTTGCCGCCCGGTCCCGGACGAGCGTCGAAATCGCGTCCACGAGCTCGAAGTCCGCCCTCATGCCCTCGGCCATGATCCTCGGGGTGACCGAGACCATGTGGGCGTGCCGCATGCGGCGCCGGTTGACGATCGCCGTCATTTCGCGGCGCGAGGCGAGCTCGCCGGGCTTCGGCTGGCCGGCGTAGATCGAGACGTCCGACCGCTCGAGCGCCTCCCGGACCGGTTCCGGCAGCTCGAACATCGGCCTTTCGCCGTAATCCTCCACGACGTGCAGCTCGAAAGGGGCGCCGACCTCTCGAATCTCCCCGGCGAGGCTCGCAGCGATCGGTTCGGTCTCTCGGTCCGTCACGATCGCGACGTGCTCCTGCGGCACGATCTTGAGGCAAGTCCGCACGGCGTTGCGCGCGCCCGGCCCGAGGTCGTATCCATTTCCGGCCGGCGAGAAACCGGCCGTTCGAGACTTTGAGGTCATCCCGCCGCCGCGGCGCTCCCAACCGTCGGCGACTCGGTGCCCTTTCGGGTCTCCTCGCAGATGAAGTCCACCACTCGTCGAAGATCTTCGCCGCTTTCGCGGAAAACGGCAAGCTGCCGGTCCGCCCCGGTTCCGTTCTCGAGAATCCAGCGGACCGACTCGACCTCGCGGCGGCTGCCGAGCTCGTCGACGACTTCGTCCACGAACTCGAGCATCTCCCCGACTAGATCAGGGAACGGCACCTCGATCTCCTTGCCGAAGTCGATCAGCTTTCCTTCGATTCCGTACCGGCTCGCCCGCCACTTGTTCTCGAGAAGAAGCGCGCGGCGATAGCTCCGCCAGCCCAGGTTCTTCTCGCGGAGCCGAAAGAGCTTCGCGCAGATCGCCTGCGTGAGAGCCGCGAGCGTCACCGTCTCTTCCAACCGCATGGGGATGTCGAAGATCCGGAACTCGATCGTTTCGAAGAAGGGGTGCGGCCGGACGTCCCACCAGATCTTCTTGCCGTTGTCGATGCAGTTCGTCTTCACCAGGAGTCGGACGTAGTCGTCGAACTCCGCTGGAGTCTGGAAGGTCTCCGGGATGTTGGTGCGCGGGAACTTCTCGAACACTTTCGTGCGGTAGCTCTTCAGGCCCGTGTTCTTCCCCAGCCAGAACGGCGAGTTCGTGGAGAGCGCCAGCAGGTGGGGCAGGAAGTAACGCGCCTCGTTCATGATCTGGAAGGCGAGGGTGCGGTCGGCGATCCCCACGTGAACGTGCAGCCCGAAGATCAGATTCGCGCGGGCGACGAGCTGCATCTCCTCGACGATCGCGTCGTACCGCTCGTCCGGGTAGATCAGCTGGTCCGCCCAGCTGGAGAACGGGTGGGTCCCCGCGGCAGCGACCTTCATTCCGGTTTTCTCGGCGAGATGGATGATCTCGGACCGGAGCTCCGAGACGTCGCGCCGAACCTCTCCGACGTCCTTGCAGATACCCGTGCCGATCTCCATGACCGACTGGTGCATCTCGGGCTTGACCCGCTCTTTCAAGACGCGCCGGCCTTCTTCGAGCATCTGTTGGACGTGAGAGCGCAGTTCGCGCGTCTCCGGATCGATGATCTGGAACTCTTCCTCGACGCCCAGGGTGAAGGCGGGCCGCTGGACTGTCATCGCGGCGCTCAGGTCTCCTCGGCAGCGGGCCTCGCCGCGCGCGGGCGACGGGGCGTCGAGCGGGCACGGGGCTTCTTCGGCTCTCCAGCGCCCGCGAGAGCCGGCTCGACGGCCTCGCGCGCCTTCTGCCACTCCCAGGCGCGGGACGGCTTGCGTTCTTCCTTCACGCGTTCGACGAGCCACTTCGCCGATTGCTCGACGATCCACTCGAAGTTTTCCGGACCGATCGACGCGACGTCGGCGTCCGGAGCCGGGTTCAGGAAATCGATCGCGTAGGGAACGCCGTCGCGAGTCGCGAGCTCGACGGTGTCGAACTCGTACCCGAGCGCTCCGGTCAGCTTCAAACAGTCGGTCCGGAGCAGTTCCTCGAGTGCGGGCTCGATCGGAGCGGCCGAGCGCAGGTAACGGTTCTCGAACGGCTGCCGCGGGTCATAGCGCATGAGATGCGCGTACTTCGCCCCGAGGACGTAGCACCGGAAGTACTCCTCGAAGTCGATCTCTTCCTGGAGGATCATCACGTTCTGCCCCGACGCGCGGTAGGCGGCGAAGAATTCGTCGGGGTTCGTCACCCGATAGACGTTTTTCCAGCCGCCGCCCGAATGCGGCTTGAAGTAGGCCGGAAAACCGACGTAGGAGAAGATCTCGTCCCACTCGAGCGGAAAGATCAGATTCGACATGGACTCCGACGTCGTGTCGGGCGGGTGCTGGTTCGAAGGGAGCAGCACGGTCTTCGGAACGGCCACCCCGACGCTTTTCGCGATCAGGTTGTTGAAGAACTTGTCGTCCGCGGACCACCAGAACGGGTCGTTGACGACGATCGTCCCGTCGAACGCGAGCTTCTTCAATACGGCTCGGTAGAACGGGATGTCCTGGCTGATCCGATCGAGGACCAGGTCGTACTTGCAGGGCGTCTCCAGGCCGACGCCGCCCACTTTGACCGGCTCGGCGACCACGCCCGTGTCGCCGGACCGGTTGATTCTGTCGATGAGGGCGCAGGGAAACGATCGTTCCTGGCCGAAAAGGATGCCGATTTTCTTCATGAGACGGGATTTCCTCCTGTCGCCGCCGGCTCGCTTGCCACGGGGAACCGCGAATTATGTCAGGCCGCGACCGAAGCCGCCAGGCAGGGTGCGGGGGACCGCAAGGTTCCCCGCCGACAAATACTCGAACACCTCTTAGTGCGCCCGATCTTCGCGACAAGTGTTCTCAGATGGTGTCTCGCGCTCGAACGAAGGACGGCGCTCGTTTTCCCGCGATTTCGTTCCGCCAACCGAACGCCGATCTGGTTCTGGAAGGCGCGAGGCACCGGGACCGCCGCTCGCGTCCAACGCGGTTCCGCGGGTGGATCCTCGTTCATGCCGCGCAGGCGCTCCGGCGCGATGAGGTCGCGAGGCGGCGGAGCGATCTCGGTCTCGCGGCGGGAGAGGTCTACGAGCCCGAGCGCGGCAAGCTCCTGGGGATGGTCTGCCTCGAGAACTGCGTGAAGGACGGCGAGGGATGGGCGTATCTGTGGAAGAACCCGAAGCGTTTTCGGACCGCGGTCCCGTGCCGCGGCCACTACTCGATTCCGTTCTACGTGCCGGCGTCTCTCTTGGCCGGAACTCCCGCGGCGCGCGTCACGCCCGGGAAGCTGACGCCGAAGGCGTCATCCTGAGCAAAGCGAAGGATCTCTGAGTCAGGAAGATCGCTTCTTTTCCCGATGGATCGAGTACATCGCGATCGCAAAGACGATCAGGGAACCCGCGGTAACGCCCAGCAGTGCCAACCACATCCTTACTCCGTCCTCCTTCTCTCGACCAGAACGCCGAAGAGCCAGACGATTAGTCCCGTCGCGAAGCCGAAGAACGCCAGCCACGCACTGGGCTTCTGCGCCCCGGAGAGCAGAGCTGCCGGTCCGTAGAACACCAAGACGAGCACCCCGGTTTCCCGCAGAAACTCTCCTCCCATCTCGGCGACCGAGCGCCTCATCGAAAAAGAGTTGTCGCGAGCGCCTTGACCTTGCGCTTCCCGTTAACCCGAGGAGCGAAGCGAGGGATTTCACGCAGAGATCCGAAGAGATCTCTCGCTTCGCTCGGGATGACGTGCGTCCCCGCTAACGCTGGCCGCGCGATTCGAGATCCCTCGCTTCGTTCGGGATGACGCCTAAGGCGTCACTTCTTTGCTGCCGCCTTGCTCGGGTCGTCGTCCGGGTTGACGTATACGACCTTCCAGGGACCGAGCGTCGTGATCTGGATCTCGGTTTCGCCCGTCATCCACGCAAAATGGTGCACTTCCGGCTGCATCGTGGCGTAGGTCCCCGCCGGCATCGCGTGGCCCTTGCTCTGGTCGAAGGTGTCCCCCATACCGAGGTTGAGCGTCCCGGAGATCACCGTGACGCGCTCCACGTTGGGATGCCAGTGCGGCATGATCTTGTAGCCGTCGGGCACCCTGAGCCTCATCGCGAAGTAGCCCGGCTTGCTCGGGTCGCCCTCCAGTACCGCGGCCTTCGCGCCCGGGGGCAGGATCGGCGGCGCATCCGTCCACTTGATGTCGGCGGGCACGTACATCGCGTGCGCCGGCATCTTGGCTGCGGCCGTCTTCTCCTCCCCCGCCTTCTCACCCGCCGCGAGGACGCCGGCCGAGAAGAGGAAAGCCGCTGCAACCAGAATCCAGAGATTCCTTCTCATACTTCAACCTCCTTGAGCGCATTCACTCGACCAAATTCTATCCCCCGCGCGGCCGGAAAGGGTTC
>DASWIB010000169.1:0-17767 GCA_036397915.1 Thermoanaerobaculia bacterium
GCGCCCGTAGAATCCGCCCGTGCCGACTCGAACCGAAGACCTCTCGTCGCTCCTCGCCCGGATTCCCGACCCGGAGATCCGCGCGCTCTTCACACGGGAGTTCATCCTCTGTTCCGAGGAGTTCGACCGCTTCACGGTGGACATGCTGCTGAACCTCATCGCCGAGCTCGATTTGACAGAACTGCTCTCCCGGGGCACGACGGTGCGGGAGGTCCTCGCGTCCCGCGGCTGGGCGCCGCGAGCGGAAATCCCGCTCACCTGGTTCTTCCGGAAACTGGCCGCGGAGCAACACCTCGATGTCCAAGGTTCGGGCAGGGACGCGGTCTTTCGGGCGCGCGGTCCCCTCCCGGTGGGAGACCCCGACCGCGCCGAGGCACGCGCTCGTGCGCTCGACCCGCGCTCCGCCCCGCCGTTCTCCGTCGTGCGCGCGATGGTCGAGCACGTTCCCGCGTTTCTGCGCGGGGAGTTGAGCGGCGAGGAAGTGCTCTTCTCGCCGTCGAAGTTGCCGCTCTGGTTCGACTACTTTTCGAACGACAACCTGCTCTACCAGATCAACAACCGCCTGGGCGCGGAGGCCGTGGCGCGCGCGCTGCCGGTTGGCCGGCCGGCGACTGTCGTCGAGATCGGTGGCGGCTCCGGCTCCGCCGCTCTCGCTGTCGTGGAGCGGCTCGCGCGCGACGCCGCGCTGCCGCGGATCGGGCGCTACGTCTTCACCGAGATCGTCCCGACCTTTCTGCGCCGCGCGGAACGGAACCTGCGCGCGCGCTGCCCCGGTCTCCCCGCCGAGTTCCGACGGCTCGACATGGATCGGGATTTCGCCGCGCAGGAGCTCGAGCCGGGCTCGGCGGATGTCGTGTACGCGGTCAACACGATCCACATCGCGAAGAACCTCGCCGCGACTCTCGGCCGGGTGCGCGAGACGCTCCGGCCGGGCGGGGTCGCCGTCTTCTCGGAGTGCGTGAGGCCCTTCGAAGGACAGCCGATCTACGTCGAGTTCGTTTTCAATTTCCTCGAGAACTTCACGGGTGTCGCGACCGATCCGGCGACCCGCCCCAACCATGGTTTCCTGACGCCGGAGAGCTGGCGGCGCTCGCTCGCCGCGGCCGGTTTCGAGAGGCCGGAAATCCTCCCGGACGTCGAGACGCTCGCGCAACACTACGAGGCGTTCTTCGTGGCAGCGGTGTCGGCCCGCAAGCCGCACTTCTAGATTGTCATTCCGAGGCCGAAGGCCGAGGAATCTCTACCTATTTCGCCCAGTCGGAGCTCAGATCCTGCCAACTCGGATTGACGGATTCGATCAAAGCGACCTTCCTGCTCCGTCGCCAGCCTTTGATCTCTTTCTCTCGCGCGATCGCGGCGAGCACGTTCGATGTGGATTCGAAATACAACAACCGATCGACGTCATACTTCGCACTGAAGCCTCGAACGAGCTTGTGCTTGTGCTCGAAAACGCGGCGTTCAAGATCATTCGTGACCCCGACATAAAGGACTCGTGACCGGCTCGCGAGCAAATAGATAAAATGAATACCCTTCACCTAACTGACGTTGTCGTAGGACTCCTGGCCACTCTGAGAAGAGAGAGATCCTTCGCCGCCTGCGGCGGCTCAGGATGACAAGGCGGGAACGCCGCTCGGGATCATGACGTGTTTTCCGCGCGCTCTCGTGACGGGTCCTCCCAGAACGGATAGAAGCAATACCACTGTTCGGGGTGTCGCGCGACGTAGCGTTCCAGGATCGAGACGTAGCGCTCGACGTTTGCGCGGAGCAACGCCTCGCGGTCGCCCTCGCGCTCGATCTCGAGCGGCGCCTCGACGATCGCGCGATAGCGGCCGTCCGGGGCGCGCACGATGAACGCGGGAAGGACCGTCGCCTCCGTCGCCATCGCGACGAGAAACGGCCCGCGCGGGAAATAGGCGTCGCGGCCGAAGAACGGGACCGCGATTCCGTTGTTGCTGAAATCGCGGTCGCCCTGCATCGCCACGATCGCGTTCCCCTTCAGCGCCCGCAGGACGGCGAGCGTCGGCGCGAAGCTCCGGTCCACGCGGATCTCGACGATGCCGGCGCGCGCGTGGAGCTCCCGTCTCGCCCGCTCGACCGCGGGAAAGATGTCGGGCACGAGGACGACGTGGACCGGCTGCCTCATTTCGGCGAGCATCAGTCCGCCCACCTCCCAGTTGCCGAGGTGCCCCGTCAGAAGAAGCACGCCCTTTCCCTTCCCGCGGCCCTCGAGGATCCTCGAATAGCCGACGACGCTCTCGACGAGCCGGGCGGCCTCCTCCGGAGGACGGGTGGCGAAGTGGAGAAAGTCGAGCCAGGCGGTGAAGTGCGCGTCGAGCAACGCGCGGGCCGCCCGCCGGACCTCCCGCGACGACGCGGACCGGCCGAGGATCACCGACAGGTTCGAGCGGACGGCCTTCTGATATTTCGGACGCAGCTGCATGTATCTCGTGGCGGTCTGGCGCGCGAGCGCCCGGAGGAGCCGCCGGGGCAGGCGCCGCGCGAGGAAGAGCGACAGCGGAAACCAGACGTGAGATGTCGCAGAGGCGACCGCCCGCACGAGCGGATTCCGGCTCGCCATCTTCTCCTGCATCGCCCGAATCGTAGCCCGGGCAGTCCCTCGCGGCGGACCGCCCCGTCCCGAGCGAGCGAGCGAGGGGATTGAGCAGGAGGACCACCCGAGGCGGTCAGCTTGCTACGATCGCGGGCATGCACTGGGCACGCGCGGCGAGGATCCTCTCCATCCTCGCGGTCGCCGCGGCAGCCGCCCTTGCGGCCGCGTCGTACCTCTCGTTCCGGGCAGCGCTCGGCGCGCGCCTCGACCGGGCGGCGTCGCTCGAGGCGGCGGCTGTCCGCCCCGCGGTGGCAGCGCGACTCGCGATGGAGCTCACCGCCCACCGCCTCGCGCTCGTCTCCGAGAGCGAGTCGCGCGCGGTGGCGGGAGCGTTTCGAAGCGCGGACGGAGAGAACGCGCTCGAGGCGTACCGTCGAGCACGCGGGAACCCGGCTCTCGTCGAGGAGGCGCGCCAGGCGCTCGCGGCGGAGCGCGCGCCAGACGCGGCCGCGGACGTCGCCTTCCTGCGGGCGATCCGGGGATTGCGGGCGGAAGCGAGGCAGGCCTCCGTTCCGGCGAGACCGGAGCCGCCCCGCTCGGCCGCCCGGGCCGGAGAGCTCCTCGTGGGATCGGTCGTGGCCGCAGGGATCGCGTCGCTCCTCGCGTACGCGGCGGGGCGCGCGCGCGCGCCGTGAGCCGTCGCGCGGGCGCCTTCTTTCCCTACGCCGTCTTTCTTCTGCTCACGGCGGTCTCCTGGAGCCGCTGGATCGAGCCGTATGTCGATACCGGGCGCGAACTCATGGTGCCGTGGCGTGTCGCGCACGGAGAGGCCCTCTACCGCGATGTGCGTTTCTACTATGGCCCTCTCGCTCCGTACGTCGGGGCCGCCGTCGACCTCTTCGCCGGGCGATCCCTGGCCGCTCGAATCGCGCTCGCGGCGCTCGTCGCTCTCCTCCACCTCGAGGCGTTGAGACGGCTAGCCGGTCGGCTCCTTCCGCCCATGAGCGCCGCACTCGTCACGTCGCTCGTGGTGGCCGTGAGCTTCTTCCTGCGCCCGGGCGGGTGCCACCTCTTTCCGTACAGCCTCGACACGTCGATCGCCGTCGCCGCCGTGACCGGCGCGCTCCTGCTCGCATCGTTCGGGGGGACGCGCGCACGAGACCTCGGCGCCGGCCTCTGTCTCCTCGCAGCGCTTCTTGCGAGGCCCGAGATCGGCCTCGCCGGAATCGGCGCGCTGGCGGTGGAGCGACTCTTCGGAGGAGATGCAGCCGCGAAAAGGCGGCTGCCTGTTCTCGCGCTTCTGCCGCTCGCGGCCGCGGCCGCGATCTACGGCGCGGTCTCGGCCGGCACTCCACTCGCGATCCTCCAGAAGGAAGGCTGGCTCACTTTCCTCTTCCTCCCGCCGGAGTTCCGGAGCGTATACACATCCTTCGCGGGAATGGACCGACCGGCGCTCCGGGCCGCGGAGCTCGCACTCGCGCTCATCGCACTTCTCGCGATCGGCCTGTGGCTGCTTCTTGCGGCGGTCGCCTCCGCGCGGGCGCGCACGCGCTCGGCAGCCGGGGGGCGCACGATCGAGGTTGCAGCGATCCTGCTCCTCGTTCTGGTCGCGGCCCTGCGGCTGCGCCCGCCTGCCGCCCTCCGGGAGACGATCGCTCTCCTGCCGCCGCTCGTCCGCGCGGTCCCCTCGCTCCTCTTCGCTATGGCGATGCTGGGGCTCGCACGGCGTCTGCTGGATCGCGCGCGCACCCGGGTCGTCACCGGCATTCCCGACTCAGTGCTCCTCGTCTCGCTCTACTTCGCCGCGAGGCTTTTCCTGGCCGCCGGTTATGTCGGTCCGTACAACGGCTTCTACTTACCGCTCCCGCTCCTGGTCGTCACAGCGGTTCTGCTGCGCGGTTCGGAGCGACTCGCCGACCGGCTCGACGTCTCGCCTCGCCCCGCGGCGTTCTCCGGTCTCGTCGTGGCGGCGCTCGGTGTGTTTCTGGTCGCACGGATCGGCGCGCTCGCACTCCTTTACCGAAATCCGGTGTGGTCGCGGGTTTCGACGCCCGCCGGATCGCTCTCCGTTCCCGAGCCTGTGGCCGGAGCGACGCGCGCGGCGCTGGCAGACCTCGCCGCCCGCGTGCCGGCCGGGGGAGCGATTGCGGGATTCCCGGAGATCGGGTTCTTCAACTGGACTCTCGGCCGGAGGAACCCGCTCGCGCAGGACCAGTTCTTCCCCGGACACCTCGACCCCGCGGCGGAGAAAGACGCGATCGACCGCCTGCGACGCGATCCGCCGGACGCGGTCATGTATGTCGACGTTCTGACGATCGGCCACGGGCGCGCCGCGTTCGGAAAGGACTACCTGCAGCGCCTCGACACCTTCGTGCGCCAGGACTTCCCGATCGCGGCGTCGTACGGGCCCGGCGCCGGACCGCAGGCGCGGATCGGCGACCCGAACTTCTTCATCGAGATCCGCGTGCCGCGGGCGCCGCCGCGATGAGGCTCGATCTCGCGGTCTCGCGCCGATTCCGACTGTCGCGGCGTGCCGCCCGTGACGCGGTTCGGGCCGGACGTGTGGACGTCGGCGGGACCGCGCGGGACGAGCCCGGACTCGACGTGCCCGACGATGCCGACCTGCGATTCGACCCGAACCGGCCGGAGCGCCGGCGCGTGCGCAGCCGGCTCACCGTGATCGTGGAGGATCCCCTGTTTCTCATCGTCGACAAGCCGGCGGGGTTGCTCACGGTTCAGACGGCCGAACACGAGAAGGACACGCTCGTTGCGCGCGCGCTCTCCTACCTCCAACACCGTTACCGGCGCAGGGCGTGGGTCGGAGTCGTACACCGCCTCGACAGGGAGACCTCCGGATCGCTCGTCTTCGCGAGGACCCGCGAGGCGCTTCGCGCCCTCCAGCAGAAATTCCGCGCGCACCGGATCGATCGCGAGTACGTCGCAATCGTGGAAGGCGACGTTCGCTCGCCCGGAGTGTTCGAGGCGCCGCTCGTCGCCGATCGGGGAGACCTCCGCCGCGGAGTCGCGCGACCCGGCGAGGCGGGCAAACGCGCGGTGACGCGCTACCGCCCGCTCGAGAGATTCGGGAGGGCGACGCTCGTCTCGGTGCGGCTCGAGACCGGACGCACGCACCAGATCCGCGTCCACTTCGCCGAAGGCGGGCATCCCATCCTGGGCGATTCCGTTTATCGCCGCCGCGCCGCTCCGCCGGCTCCGGTGGAGGCGCCGCGCCAGATGCTGCATGCGCGGGCGCTCGGCTTCTCGCACCCGAAGACGGGAGAGCCGGTTCGCGCGGTCTCCCCGATCCCTGCGGATTTCAGCGGTGTTCTGGAGAAACTGCGACGCCGCCGCACGAAGATCCCGGGTCCGGAGTCCCGACACCCGAGCACCCCGGGCGGAGAGCTGAGAATCGAGAACGGGAACTGAGAGGTGAGAGCCGCAAAAAAAACGCCCCGGCGGGAGCGGCCCGCGGGGCGTCGGATTTCGTCGAAAGTAGGAACTAGCTCAGGACGACGACAGCCACCCGACGGTTCTGAGCCCGGCCCTTGCGCGACGTGTTCTTCGTGACGGGCTCTTCCTCCCCGTACGAGATGGTGGACATACGATTCAGCGCGATCCCCTGCTTCGAGAGGAACCGCCGGACCGCTTCGGCGCGGGCCTCGCCGAGCTCGAGGTTATACATATCGGGACCGGTCGAGTCGGTGTGGCCCTGGATCTCCAGGTAGACGTTCTTGTTCTCGGACTTCAATCTCTCCGCGAACTCCGTGAGCTTCGCCTGAGCGTCCTTCGAAAGCTCATGACGGTTGATCGGGAACTTCACCGCGTCGTCGGAGAGGACGAGCGAGTAGACGAACTTGCCTTCGGCGAGCTTGCCGGCCGCCTCGGCGCGCTCCAGCGCGTCGCGCGTCGTCTTGTCGAGCTCCGCCAGCTTCGTGTCGTGCTCGCGAACTCTCGACTGGGCCATCTCGACCTGAGACTGAACCTCGCTGATCCTCTGCTCCGCCGCGGCGCTGCTTTTGGAGACCTCCTCGCCGACGAAGCGCTTGGTCGCGCAGCCGCCGAGGCCGACGATCCCCACAAGAAGAGCCCCGACCACCAGGAAACGGTTGGAACCTGTTGGAACCTTCATGAAACCTCCCTTCGTTGATCGGTTAACGGGACGCCGTGGCGCCCGGGGCGGTTCCCCGATAACCACGGCGCGTCCGGACGATCCAACTTCCCTTCTTCGCCACAGACACGAATACGACTCGATATTTTAGCTCCCCCTGGCCGGAGGGAGAAAACCCCAGAATGTACTGTTTCCGCACCTCAGAATTGACCCTGGCCGCCAACGGCCTGAGATCCTCGTCCCCTCCCACCAGGTACATCTTGCCGCCGCTAGAAGCGGAGAGCATCCTCAGGTTCTCGACGAAGAGCTCCTGGCGCTGCTGCTCCGTTAAAAGGTCATACATCACATTCTTCATGCCGAACGCATAGACGGGCGTCGAAACCTGTTGCAGGATCTCTGCCATCTGCGTGGGGTCCAGTTTGCTGGCGTTGTCCACCCCATCGGTGAACAGCAGGATGGCGCGCTTTGCGTTCTTACCCTTGAGGAGCCGGGGGGTTGCGGCGACCGCGTCGAAAAGGGCGGTCTGGCCTCCGGCCTCGAGCTCGTCCAACGCGCGGAAGAGCCGGGCGGAGTCCGAGGAGAAGTCGGCGACCATTTCGACCCTTCCCTCCGAAAACGCGAAGAGCGCGAAGTCGTCGCCCGGCAGGCGCGCCTGGACGATCGCGCGGATCGCCTTCTTCGCGTGAGCGAGCTTCCCGGCGAGATCCATACTGCCGGAGGTGTCCACGAGAAACGCCATCGACAAGGGTGCGCTTTCGTCGCGCTCGAACGTGTCGAGCTCGACGGGCGTCGTCTCGACGCGAACCCGGAAATCCTTCTTGGTGAGGCCGTCGACGAAGCGGCCCTTCTTGTCGAAGACGAGCACCGGCAGGAGCACGTACTCGGTCCCGACGGTCTCGGTGTAAGTCGGGATCTCCTGTTGACTCTGCGCGAGCGCCGGAAGCGATGCGAAGCAGAGGAGAAAGGCCGAAATCGCGCGTTTCATCGAAAATTACAAGTATCTGTCCGGTCCGATAATTCCGGGGATGCAAGACGCCGGCCCGGCTCTCGTCCTCGTGCACCCGCACGTCCCGGGGAACCTCGGATCCGTCGCGCGTGCGGCGAAGAACTTCGGTGTGACCGACGTGCGGTTGATCGAGCCGGCGTGCTCGCCGGACGAGGAGGCCATCCGGCTCGCTTCCGGTGCCGACGAACTCCTCGCCGGGATGCGGCGCTATCCGACGCTCGTCGAAGCGGTCGCGGACTTCGACGCGGTCGTGGCGACGTCCTCGCTGCGCGGGCGCTCCGAGCGGCGATGGCTCACGCTCGCCGAGCTGCCGGAGTTTCTCGCGTCCCTCGGGCCGGAAGCGCGGCTCGCGTACGTCTTCGGCCCGGAGCGCAGCGGGCTGACCGAGGAGGAGCGCTCGCGGGCGAGCGCGACCCTGACTCTGCCGACCAATCCGTCGTTCCCCACGATGAACCTCTCGCACGCGCTCGCCGTGATCCTCGCCGTCCACCGCGCTTTCGCGGCGCCCTCGGCGGCCACCCGGCCGGAGGAGCTCGCCTCTTCCCGGGACGTCGAAGCGGCCGTCGAGCACTGGGACCGCGCGCTCGAAGCGATCGGGTTCTACGACACCGGCCACCGCGACCGATCGCTGCGCGACTGGAGGCGGATCGTCGCGGCGCATCCCCTATCGGCGCGGGAGGTGGCCATCCTGCGCGGCGTGGCGAACCGGATCCTCGTGTCGCTCAAAAGGAGGTAGGGTCAGGTCTTCACTGATACGGAGGGCGTTCGACAAGAGAAAGTGCCCTTGCCATCTTCGCGAAAGCGAAGTGGCAAGTGGAGACCTGACCCCCGTTTAGACCTGACCCCCGTTTAGATGAGCTCCGCCTCGCTGAAGAAGAATGCGACTTCCTTCGTTGCGTTCTCGGGGGAGTCGCTGCCGTGGATCGCATTCCGCTCGATGTCCGTTCCGTAGAGGTTCCGCACCGTCCCCGGCTCCGCCCTGCGGGAGTCCGTCGCTCCCATGGTATTTCTCAGGTGAACGACGGCGTCGTCGCGCTCGAGCACGACGATGACGACGGGACCTTCGGTCATGAACCGCACGAGTCCCTCGTAGAACGGCCGCTCGCGGTGGACCGCATAGAACGCGCGGGCCTGCTCGTTCGTCAGGCGCATCCTCTTCAGCCCGCGGACCCGGAATCCTTCCTCCTCGAGCCGCGCGAGCAGGACGCCGGTGCGGCCGGCGGAAACGGAGTCGGGTTTGAAAATGGCGAGGGTGCGCCCGATCAACGGCAGCCCTCGGTCCTCTGCCGGCAGCCGCGGGTCTCCACTCAGAACTCCTTCACCACGATCGGAAGCCGGTCCTGGGTTGCGACACCGGCGCGCGAGAGCGCGTCGAGCAGCTCTCGCGGACGCTGCGAGCCCACGAGTAGCGTCGTTCCGTCGGCTCGGGTCATCAGTACTCCCTGGTTGCCGCGCGCGTTCAGCGCCCGGCGCCGCCGCGAACCGCGGATTCCCCAGCCGCCGTAGTCGCGCACGGGCGCGTATTCGACCGCTTCGGCGAGCGCGATCTCCGAAAGCGGCACCCGCGTCCGGTAGAGAAAGCCGTAGCGGACCGAGAGTGCGTCGGCGGTGACCGTAGTCGTCATCCGGAGAGAGAGGACCGCTCCGAGCAGAACCACGACCGCGAGCACCAGCGTGACGACCCACGGTGAGAAACCCTGCGCCTCCTGATAGAAGACGGGACCGTTCATCGCCCGAGAACCTCTTTCATCCGCTCTCCGATGTCCGCCGGGGAGCGCACGACGTGGATCGACGCGGCCTCGAGCGCCCGCATCTTCTCCGCCGCTGTGCCCCGACCGCCGGCGATGATCGCGCCGGCATGCCCCATCCTCCGGCCGGGAGGGGCCGTCTGGCCGGCAATGAACGCCACGACCGGCTTTCGGAAATGGCCCGCGACGAAGCAGGACGCTTCTTCTTCGGCCATGCCGCCGATTTCGCCGATCAAAACGACGGCCTCCGTGCCGCCGTCGTCGGCAAAGGCTTGCAGGCAGTCGACGAAGTTCGTCCCGTTGACCGGATCCCCGCCGATCCCGATGACCGTAGACTGCCCGAGCCCGAGGCGGGTCAGCTGGTCCACGGCCTCGTAGGTAAGCGTTCCGGAACGGGATACGACGCCGATCGTTCCCGGCCGGTGGATGCGCCCCGGCATGATCCCGATCTTGCACTCCCCGGGCGTGATGATCCCCGGGCAGTTCGGACCGATGAGACGCACCGTCACACCGGTGGCGTTTCTGTCGGCGAGGAACTCCTTCACCCGGAGCATGTCGTTCGTCGGGATTCCTTCGGTGATGCACACGACGACCGCGACACCGGCGTCGGCCGCCTCGACGATCGCGTCGGCGGCGAAGGGCGGCGGCACGAAGATCACCGAAGCGTTCGCTCCCGTGTTCTCGACGGCGTGGGCGACCGTGTCGAAGACGGGGATGCCCTCGTGCGTCGTGCCTCCCTTGCCGGGAGTCACGCCGGCGACGACTGCAGTGCCGTACTCACGGCAAGCGATTGCGTGGAAGGCGCCTTCGCGTCCGGTGAGCCCTTGGACCAGAAGCCGCGTCTCGCGCCCGACCCAGATGCTCATCGTTCCGTCCCGTCCGTGAGGATCGGGATGCCCGTGAGGTCGGAGATTGTCTCGGAGAGCCAGGCGCCGAGATCGCGCCAGGAGGGGATGAGAACGAAAGCTGCCGCTCCGACGAGAAGTACGGCCGCGCCCGTGCGCCAGACGCGATGCGCCTCTTCCCGCGGCTCGTGACCCATGGCGGCGCGGCCGGCGCGCTTCAAGAAGAGCGGCATCACGAAGAAGAAGACGACGAGCGCTCCCCAGCCGGCGAGCAGGCGCGGGTTTTCGACCAGGGTCGGCCATCCCCTCCACGTCGCGACGAGGAGCCCGACGAAGATCGGCGAGAGAAAGAAGCCGAATCCCTTCAACGCGTACCCCGCGACGTGTCTCATGACCCGCCTCCGTTCACCGCGCGGCCTCGACCGCCTTGCGCGCGGCATCCGCGAGGCCCTCCGCCGGCGTCACCGTGAGACCGGAATCGCGCAGGATACGTTTGCCCTCGTCCACGTTCGTCCCTTCGAGCCGAACGACGACCGGCAGCGAGCGGCCCCTCCCACCCATCTCGCGCACCGCGGCGACGACGCCGTTCGCGATCACGTCGCAGCGCATGATCCCGCCGAAGATGTTGATGAGAATCGCGCGAACGTGCGGATCCGACACGATGATCCGGAACGCGTTCTTGACCTGCTCCTCGTTGGCGCCGCCGCCGACGTCGAGGAAGTTCGCCGGCTCCCCGCCGGCGAGCTTGACCAGGTCCATCGTCGCCATGGCGAGCCCGGCGCCGTTGACCATGCAGCCGACGTTTCCGTCGAGCTTGATGTAGTTCAGGCCGAACTTCGAGGCCTCGACTTCGAGAGGATCTTCCTCCGCGAGGTCGCGCATCTCGCGGATCTCGGGATGCCGGAAGAGTGCGTTGTCGTCGAAGTTCATCTTCGCGTCGAGGGCCAGGACGCGGCCCCCCCGCCCCGAACCGGTGACGAGGAGCGGATTGATCTCGGCGAGCGAGGCGTCGGTCTCCACGTAGGCCCGAAAAAGCGACTGCATGAGGGCGACGCCTTGCTTGAACGAGTCTCCTTCGAGACCGAGCGCGATCGCGATCCGCCGGGCCTGGAACGGGAACATGCCGAGAAGCGGATCGATCGCTTCGCGCAGCACGGCCTTCGGGTCGCGTGCCGCCACCTCCTCGATCTCCATCCCTCCGGAACGCGACGCGATCACGACCGGGCACGCGCGGGATCGGTCGAGCGTTGCGGCGAGGTAGAGCTCGCGGTCGGTCTCGAGGGCTTCCTCGACGAGGACCTTCCGCACGACGCGCCCCTCCCGGCCGGTTTGCGGCGTGACGAGGGTCATCCCGAGAATCGCTTTGGAGTGCTCGAATGCCTCTTCCGCGTCACGCGCGACGCGGATTCCTCCCCCTTTACCTCGACCGCCGGCGTGAATCTGCGCCTTCACGACGACCGGTCCCCCGAGCCGCTTCGCGATCTCCCGCGCCTCGGTTGCGGTGTCGGCGACTTCGCCGCGTGGCACGGCCACGCCGAAGCGCGACAGGAGGGACTTGGCCTGGTACTCGTGGACCTTCATGACGAAAAGCGCAAATTATAGACGGCCCGGAGGCCGTAAGCCGTTACCCGTAAGTCGTTAGCCAAGATCGAGCGAGCCACCTTCGGCTCATCTCTCACGGCTCACGGCTCACGTCCCGAAGAGCTTCCGGATCCCGTGGAGCGTCGTCGCGCGGAACATCTCCGCGATCGACGTCGTGAGCGGGATCGACTTGGGACACGCGCGAACGCAGTTCTGCGCGTTGCCACACTCGTCGAGCCCACCGTCTCCCATCAGCGCCTCGAGCCGCTCGGCCGCGAGCGTTTTCCCCGTCGGGTGCCGATTGAATAGCGCCACCTGAGAGATCGGCGCGGCGCCGATGAAGTTCGACCGGTCGTTGACCTGCGGGCAGACCTCCAGGCAGTTCCCGCACGAGATGCACTTCGAGAGCTCGTATGCGTGCGCGCGCTCGGACTCCACCATCCGGGGGCCCGGTCCGAGATCGTACGTTCCGTCGATTGGGACCCAGGCCTTCACGCGCTTCAGCGACTCGAACATTGCGCGGCGATCGACCGAGAGGTCCCGGACGACCGGGAACTTCGCGAGCGGCTCGAGCTTGACCGGCTGCTCGAGTGAGTCGATCAACGACGTGCACGCCATCCGGGCGACGCCGTTCACCCGCATCGCGCAGGAGCCGCAGACCTCCTCGAGACAGGCGCGGTCGTACACGATCGGGGAGGTGCGCTTTCCGTCGCGCGTCTTCGGGTCCTTCGCGATCTCCATCAGGACCGAGATGACGTTCTCGCGCGGGCGGTACGGGATCTCGTATTCCTCCCAATAGCCGGAGGAGGTCGGCGTGTCCTGGCGGCGTACCTGCAAGCGGATCGTGCGGGGCATCGCTGGCAAGGTTAGTACTTCCTCGGTCGGGGCGGAATCAACGAGGTGTCCACCCGCTCGTACGTGATCCGCGGCCCGTCGGCAGTGTGCTCCGCGATGGTCGTCTTCAGGAAGTTCGCGTCGTCCCGCGGGAGCGCGTTCTCCTCCGAGACTCCTTTCTCGAGGTCACGCACCTTGAAATGAGCGCCGCGCGATTCTTGCCGCAGGAGCGCCCCGCGAGTCATCACGCGCGCGAGCAGGAGCATGCTGCGGAGCTGGTTCACGAAGGAGATCTCCCGGTTCGCGAAACCGCTCCGATCCGGCAGACCGATCCGATTCCAGCGTTCCGAGAGCTCGTCGAGCTTGGCCTCGGTCTCCCGGAGCTTCGCGTCGTGCCGGATGACCGTGACGTTGTCGGTCATCGAGTCGCCCATCTCCTCCGCGAGGGAGTGCGGGCTCTCGGGACCCGAAAAGCCGGCGAGCCGCGCGAACTCCGCCTCCCACTTTTTCTTCGCGGCGGCGAACGCGCCGTCCTCCGCCGGAAGCTTCGAGCCTTTTTCCCGGCCGTAGCGGACCATCGCCGGGCCGCCGATCTTTCCCGCGTAGATGCACGCAACGAGCGAGTTCGCCCCGAGGCGGTTCGCGCCGTGATACTGGTACTCGACCTCGCCCGCGGCGTAGAGGCCGGGGACGTTCGTCGCCTGGTTGCGAGGAGAGGCCTCGTCGAGGGTCCCGCTGCGGGGGTCCGGCGCGTAATCCACCCAGAGCCCACCCATCGAGTAGTGCATTCCGGGGAAGACCTTCATCGGCACTTCACGCGGGTCCTCGCCGACGAACTTCTCGTAGATCTCGAGGATGCCGCCGAGCTTGATGTCGAGCTCCTTCTTCGGGATGTGCGTCAGGTCGAGGTACACCTCGCGCTTGCCGTCCACGCCGTATCCCGCGAGACAGACCTGGAAGATCTCGCGGGTGGCGATGTCGCGCGGGACGAGATTTCCGTACGCGGGGTACTTTTCCTCGAGGAAGTACCACCGCTCCGACTCCGGGATCGATTTCGGAGTTCGCTTGTCGCCCCGGGCGCGCGGCACCCACATCCGGCCCCCCTCGCCGCGCGCGGACTCCGACATGAGCCGCAACTTGTCGGAGCCGGGGATCGACGTGGGATGGACCTGGATGAACTCGCCGTTCGCGTAGCGGGCGCCTTCAACGTAGGCCGCCGCCGCTGCGGACCCCGTGTTGATCACCGAGTTGGTCGAGCGACCGAAGACGATCCCCGGCCCGCCGGTCGCGAGCATCACCGCGAGAGCCGGGAATGCCTCGATGCGCATCGAGACCCAGTCGAGCGCCACGATCCCGCGGCAGTTCCCGTCGGCATCGCGCACGAGCCCCAGGAACTCCCACATCTCGTACTTGTTGACGAGGCCGGCGACCTCGAACCGCCGCACCTGCTCGTCGAGCGCATAGAGCAATTGCTGTCCGGTCGTCGCGCCGGCAAAGGCGGTGCGGTTAAACTTCGTTCCGCCGAAGCGTCGAAAGTCGAGCAATCCCTCGGGCGTGCGGTTGAACATCACACCCATGCGGTCGAGCAGGTTGATGATGCCGGGCGCCGCGTAGCACATCGCCTTGACCGGAGGCTGATTCGCGAGGAAGTCGCCGCCGTAGATCGTGTCGTCGAAATGGATCTCGGGCGAATCACCCTCCCCCTTCGTGTTGACCGCTCCGTTGATGCCTCCCTGGGCGCAGACCGAGTGGCTGCGCTTGACCGGCACGATCGAGAAGAGGTCGACGACCACGCCCATCTCCGCCGCGCGGATGGTCGCCATGAGGCCGGCCAGGCCGCCGCCCACGATGATGACGCGCTCTTGACTCATGACGCCGGACCGGTAGACGTCAGATGGTAGACGGAAGACGACAACGAAGGCTCCTGGAGGATTAGGACCCGGGCGTAACTCATCGTCTACCGTCTCCCGTCTTACGTCTTCCGGCTAGATTCGGAACGCCTGGATCGACCGTATGCCGATGAACGACAGCAGGACGAATACAGCCGCGGAGATCCACATCATCCGGCGCTGCGCGCGTGGACCGACCGTCAGCCCCCACACGATCGAGAACGACCAGATTCCGTTCGCGAGGTGGAACGTGGCGGACAGGATCCCGAGCACGTAGAACGCGTAAACCCAGGGATTCTCGACCGAGGACTGCATCAGCCGGAAGAGGTCGAGGCTCTCGTGGTCGCGCAGAGAGACGAACCGGGTCGTCCAGAGATGAAAGATCACGAACGCGAACAGGATGATGCCCGTCACGCGCTGCAGGAAGTACATCCAGTTGCGGGCGTACTTGCTCGAAACGACGTTCGGCCGCGCCGTTCCCGTCACGAAGAGCCCGTAGACCCCGTGGAAGAAGAGCGGCAGCAGGATGACGCCGATCTCGAGTGCGAGCGCGAACGGCATCTCCTGGAGCGTGCGGACCATTGCGTTGTACGCTTCCGCGCCGCGCGTTGCCTGATAGTTCTCGTAGAGGTGAAAGGCGAGGTAGCCCCCGATCGGAACGACCCCGGAGAGGGAGTGGAGGCGCCGCAGCCAGAAGTGATGCTCTTCGCTGGCCACGAGCGCCTTTTCAGACCGTGAGGATGCGGAAGAGCTCGCGCACCGCTTCCGCCGAGCGGGCGAGCGCTGACTTCTCCTCCGCCGCGAGCTCGACCTCGATGACCTGCTCGATTCCGCGGCGCCCCAGCTTGACGGGCACGCCGAGGTAAACATCGGTCATTCCATACTCGCCCTGCAGGTAAGCCGCGCAGGGGAGGATCTTCTTCTCGTCTTTCAAGACCGACTCGACCATCTCGGCGACCGCGGCGGACGGCGCGTAGTAGGCGGAGCCGGTCTTGTAGTAGTTGACGATCTCGATGCCACCCTCCCGCGTCCGCTTCACGATCGCGTCGATGCGTTCCTTGGGCAAGAGCTGGGTGATCGGGATGCCGGCAACCGTCGAATAGCGCGGCAGGGGAACCATCGTGTCGCCGTGGCCTCCGAGAACGAAGGCGTTCGTGCTCTCGACGGAGACGTCAAGCTCCTCTGCCAGGAACCAGCGCATCCGCGCCGAGTCGAGAATGCCGGCCATTCCGAACACCCGCTCGCGCGGAAAACCGGAGACCCGGCGCGCGACCTCGCACATCGCATCGAGCGGGTTCGAGACGATGATCAGTACGGCGTTCGGCGAGCGCGGAGCCGCTTCGCGCACGACCGAGCCCACGATCTCCTGGTTCTTCTGGACGAGGTCGTCACGCGACATCCCCGGCTTTCGGGCGAGCCCGGCCGTCACGACGATGACGTCCGAGCCGTCCGATAGCTCGTAGGTATTCGAGCCTCTCATTCGCGCGTCGAATTTCTCGACCGGCGCCGACTCCATGATGTCGAGGGCCTTGCCCTGCGGGATTCCCTCGATAATGTCGATCAAGACGACATCGGCGATCTCTTTTTCGACGAGACGTTGAGCGAGTGAGGCGCCGACGTTGCCGGCGCCCACCACGGTTACTTTCCGGCGCATGCGAGCGCGGATTGTACCGGATCGCGGCGTCCCCGCGTGATGCGAACGAACCAGGAGAGTGTCCGAGTTCTGTCGGTGGGGGACCTTGCGGTCCCCCGCACCCCAATGCCAACGAACGCTTAGAATCGTCGAACGTGACGGACCGCCCCGAATACAAGAGCCACCCCCTCTGGAGCGAGGCGATCGCGCTGACGCACGCCGCCTACGAGCTGGCCGAACGGGTGCGGCCGGCGGACCCGGCCACCGCGCGGCACCTGCGCAGAGCCGCGGTCGCGATCCCGGCTCACGTGGCCGGTGCGCTCACCTCCGACGACGACGCGCGGCGCGAGCACGTTCTGACCGCGCGCGGCGCTCTCGCGGAAGTCTCGCGCCAGGCCGGTCGCGCGGAGGCGGCAGGCGAGCCGTTGGCCGCCTCCGACCTCGCACGCCGGGCCGGAGCGCTCGAGCGCGCCGTCTCCTTCGAGCTCGGAGAGCCCGAGGGCGGCGTCTTCTGATGGCGGTCGAGCGGCCTCGTCCCGCCCTCTACGCCGTGATGGCGGGCGCCGTCGTCCTCGCGGTGGCGGCGTTCTGGCTTCCCCGCTGGTGGGAAAACCGGGAGTACCGACTCGCAGAGGCGATCGCCGGAGTGGGTTCGCGGATCCTGCCCGGGACGCTCGCCGACGCACGCAAGCGCGTCGACCCCGGCCTCGCGGCCGCTCGGGTCACGGCCGCGCTCGGTCAGCCGTCCTTCTCGGTCAGAACCGAAGGCACTTCGGTCCACGAGATCTGGACCTACTACTTCGCCGACGGCACGCTCACCGTGAACCTGACCGACGGCTACGTCGCGCGGGTCTCGACCGAGTTCGGCCCCCCCAGGATCCGCACGTCGAAGCGGCCCGGGCGGTGAGGCGCGGACCGAGGATGCACGGCATCGAATCACCGCCGGAAAGCGGAGAGCCCTCCATCCGCGTGGTCTTGATGCCGAGGGACACGAACGCCCATGGCACCATCTTCGGAGGCGTCATCCTCTCGTACATCGATCAGGCGGCCGCGGTCGAGGCAAAGCAGCACGGCGCTTCGTTCATCGTGACTGTCGCGATGCGCGAAGTCGTGTTCCACGAGCCGGTGTACGTGGGCGACCTCGTTTCCTTCTACACGCGACTGGTCAAGATCGGTCGAACGTCGATTACGGTTTCCGTCGAAGTGTTCGCGCGACGCAGCGAAGGAACCGGCGGGACGGTGAAGGTCACCGAGGCCGAGGTGACGTTCGTAAATCTCGATGAGAACCGCAAGCCGCTGGCGATACCGAGATAGCCAGGAGTTTGTCCGAGTAATCTCAGCGGGGGACCTTGCGGTCCCCCGAACCCCCTGGGGGGTCAGATCTCCACTTGCCACTTTGCCCGCAAAGCGGCAAGAGCACTCACGCGATTCAGCAGCGTCGGCAGCTCGTGAAGACCTGACCCCAAAACAGAAGGTCCCGATTACTCGGGACCTTCGTTTCGCCAGCCGAGCGAGAGCCCGGCAATGGGTTCCGTCTGGAATTATCTTACCACTCCGACTCCTCTTCCTCCT
>DASWIB010000170.1:0-5897 GCA_036397915.1 Thermoanaerobaculia bacterium
CGTGTGAGCCGGGGTCGTCCCGCAGCAACCCCCGATGAGCCGGGCACCGAGAGCGAGCCAGCGGCGCGCGGTTTCGGCATACGCGTCGGGCGACAGCTCGTTGGTGAATCTCCACCCCGACTCGTCTTCGGGAAGCCCGAGGTTTCCGTAGGCGCCGAGTGGCACGTCCCACGCCGCATCAACGAGCCGAGACAGGTCGAACGCGAGGCGCCGCGCCGGAACGCAGTTCACCGAAATCGCGTCCGGCTCGATCTTCTCGAGGGCGCGAACAGCGTCTTCGATCGGCTCTCCCGAGAGAAGCCGCCCCGTGCCGTCCGTGACCATCGACACGATCACCGGCAGGCCGGTCGTCTTCGCCGCCCGCGCGGCGGCGACGAGCTCGCGGACAGTGTTGTGGGTCTCCAGGAGAATCAGGTCGACTCTCGCCTCAGTCAGTGACTCCGCCTGCTCCCGGTGCTCGCGTTCGAGGGCGGCGTCCTCCGGAACGAGATCCGGCCGGTAGCAGTCCTCGAGAGGCGAGAGAGAGCCTGCGACGAAGACCTCCCGGCCGGCCGAGTCCGCCGCCTCGCGCGCGAGGCTCACCGCGAGCGCTGTGAGCTCGCGGCTCCTCTTCTCGAGGCTGCCATTCGCGAGCGTCCGGCCGTGCGTCCGGAAGGTGTTCGCCGTCAGGACCTCCGCCCCCGCGTCCACCTCCTCGCGATGGATCACCGACACGAGATCCGGTGACTCGACGAGCGCCCGCGCGCTCCAGAGCGGCAGGCGCGTGTCGGCGCCGCGCCTCTGGAGCTCCGTGCCCATCGCCGCGTCGAGCAGGATCGATGGCCCGACGCGGAGCCGCTCGCGGAATCGACTCACGATCCGAGCTCAGTCCTCCTCGTCCTCGACCTTCCCCTGCGCCGCCTCGAGTGTCTCGGCGAGAAGCCTACGGCACGCCCGAGCACTGGGAAGCTCTTTCTGCCTGCCGACCCCGGCCGCCGGGCGGTTGCAGGATGGTCGCGGTCGATCTCGTCCGGAGGGCGGGGGTTCGCCGGGGGCGCGTGGCAGAAAAAATAAGGCCGGATCGGCATCCGGCCTTATGATATTCGGAAGCGACCGCTCAGTACGTTTCCAGGTACTTCTCAACCTCCCACGGCTGGACCTTGGAGATGTACTCCTCCCACTCACCGCGCTTCGCCTCCATGAAGTGCTTCAGGATGTGATCTCCCAGAGAATCCTTGACGACCTCGTCCTTCCAGAGGTTGTCGAGGGCTTCCGAGAGGTTCGCCGGGAGCTGCTCGATCCTCAGGCGCCGCTTTTCGCGCTCGCTCATCTTGAAGACGTTGCGGTCCACCGGCTCGCCGGGGTCCATCCGGTTCTTCACACCGTCGAGCCCGGAAGCCAGCATGACGCCGAACGCGAGATAGGGGTTGCACGACGGGTCGGGCATGCGCACCTCGATGCGGGTGCCCATTCCCCGCCGCGCCGGGACCCGCACCAGCGGCGAGCGGTTGCGCATCGACCATGCCACGTTGACCGGCGCTTCGTAGCCCGGCACGAGGCGCTTGTAGGAGTTGACCAGAGGGCACGTGATCGCGACGAAGCCGCGGGAGTGCCGCAGGATTCCGGCGGTGTATTGGAGGGCGGTCTTCGAGAGCTGGTACTTCCCCTTCGGATCGTAGAAGACGTTGTTCCCCTTCTTGTCGAGGAAGGACTGATGCGTGTGCATCCCCGAGCCGTTCACTCCGAAGATCGGTTTCGGCATGAACGTCGCGTGGAGGCCGTGGTCGAGCGCCACCTTCTTGACGATGAAACGGAAAGTCGAGACGCGGTCCGCCGTCGTGATCGCGTCGGCGTATTTGAAGTCGATCTCGTGCTGGCCGGGCGCGACCTCGTGGTGCGCGGCCTCGACTTCGAAGCCCATCTGCTCGAGCGCGAGGACGATGTCGCGCCGCGCCTCTTCCCCGCGGTCAACCGGGGTGAGGTCGAAATACGCGCCCTCGTCGTGTGTGTCCACGATCGGGTCGCCATTGGCGTCCCGGCGGAAGAGAAAGAATTCCGCCTCCGGCCCGGTCACCATCACATAGCCGAGCGCGGACGCTTTGTCCATCTGTTTCTTCAGGGTCTGGCGCGGGCAGCCGGCAAAGGGCGAGCCGTCGGGGTTGTAGACGTCGCAAATCAGCCGTGCGATCTTCCTGCCCCCGTTGTGCGGCCAGGGATAGATCGCGAAGGAATTGAGGTCCGGGACGAGATTCATGTCGGACTCTTCGATGCGCGTGAAACCCTCGATCGACGAGCCGTCGAACTGAATCTCGCCGTCGAGCGCTTTTTCGAACTGGGATCGCGGGATCTCGACGTTCTTGATGACGCCGAAGATGTCGGTGAATTGGAGCCTCAGGAATCGAACTCTCTCGGCATCGCAGACCTTCAGGATTTCGGGCTTGGAAAGACCCCGCCCCGCCGCGTCAAACCTCAGAACCTTCGCCTTCGGCACACCGTCCTCCTTTTTTCGCTCAGATTGCAGGATTCTAGAGGCAATTCGACAAAAAGCAACCATCTCTCTGGACACTGACACGGAAAATCCGCCAATTTTGCACATTCAAGTGTGCAAGTCTGCAGGATCGCTCCTCTTCCTTGTCATTCCGAGGGCCCGCAGGCCCGAGGAATCTCGACGGGGACGAGATCCCTCGCTTCGCTCGGGATGACAAGGAAGAGGTCATAGACCGGCGGTTAGAATCGCGGCATGAGCGCGGAGCGACAAGCCGGCCGCTGGCCCTCGCGGCGGGAAGCCGAGGATTTGCTCTTCGAGTTCACGAAAGGGGAAGCGCTCCGCCGGCACGGCCGCGCCGTCGAGCAGGCGATGCGCGCGTACGCCGGATGGTTCGGAGTGACCGACCCCGCGGAAATCGAACGGTGGGGCATCATCGGGCTCCTGCACGACTTCGACTATGAGCAGAACCCGACCGAAGACACGCACCTCCACGTCGGCGGGCGGATCCTTCGGGACCGCGGATACGACGAAGAGATGGTCCGGACGATCGAGTCCCACGCCAACTTCATGAACGTCCCGCGCGATACCTCGATGAAGAGCGCGATCTACGCCTGCGACGAGTTGGTCGGGTTCATCGGCGCGTGCGTCAAGGTGCGGCCATCGAAAAAGATCGCGGATCTGCCGGTGGCATCGGTCGTCAAGCGGCTGAAAGACAAGGCGTTCGCCCGCTCCGTAAACCGCGAGGAGGTCTACGACGGAGCGGCGAGCATCGGCCGGCCGCTCGAGGACCACATCGAGTTCATGATCGCGGCGCTGAAGCCGATTGCGGAAGAGATCGGTCTGTGAGCGGAATGCATCTGCTAGGCTGTCATTCCGAGGCCCGAAGGGCCGTTAGGCTGTCATTCCGAGGCCCCGAAGGGCCGAGGAATCTGCTCCCGAATCCGGACGAGATCCCTCGCTCCGCTCGGGATGACAGGGTAAGTTCCGGGATGACAGGGTGAGTTCCGGGATGACAGGGTAAGTTCCGGGATGACAGGATAAGTTCCAGGCGGACCAGGAGGTAAGGCGGATGGCCACAGTTGACGTCGTCTCCCCTCGTACGATCCGCGCGAAGCGGGTCCTGAAAGACCTGAGCGGGAAGGAGCTCCGTGAGCTCGCCCGGCCGGAAGAGAAGACGAGCGAGTACGGCTCACCCGTCTATTCGACCCGGGTCAAGAGCCGCTCCGCGAAGAACACGTACGTCGTCGCGGACGGCGTTCCGATCGGCATCATGCAGCAGCCGATCGACCGGGGCCGCGCGGAAGAGACCATCCGGCAGGTTCAGGAGACGCTTGCCGGGATGGAGCTCATCCAGGTGGACCGCCGCATGGGGATGAGCCCGGACGTCCCGATCCATTGCCGCCTGTTCGTGCCGAAGGAATACGCCCGCATTGCCTTAATGTGGCACAACATGCTCTTTCCCTCCGATTCCTCGAAGGAGCCGGACTTCATCTCGATCTACGTCCCGGACTGGCCCGAACGGCTGATCTTCCTGGACGTGAACCAGGGCTACACGTACATCCTCGGCGCCGACTACCCCGGCGAGGCGAAGAAATCGATGCTCCGGCAAGCGATGTACTGGATCAAGCGGCGCGGAGGGCTCGGGCTCCACGCGGGCTCGAAAGTCCTTCGCGTGATCGGGCCCGACGGAGAGCTGCGCGATGTGGGCTTCCTCCTCTTCGGCCTCTCGGGCACCGGCAAAACGACGCTGACCCTGCACGACCACGGGCTCGAGGAGCCCGAACGGGCGATCATCAAGCAGGACGACGTCGTCCTGATGACCGCCGACGGCCAGGCGTACGGCACTGAGGACGGCTTCTACATCAAGACGGAAGGGCTCGAGCCGTCGCAGACCGTCCTCTGGGGCGCCGCAACGCATCCGACCGCCGTGTACGAGAACATCAAGGTCGACGACAACGGGAAGGTGGACTTCCTCGACACTTCGATCACCTCGAACGGCCGCGGCGTCGTTCTCCGGAAGTTCATCAGGGGCACGGGCGAAGGGATCGACCTCGACAAGGCGAACAAGATCGTCTTCATCACACGTCGCAACGACGTCGTCCCGGTCTGCGCGCGCCTGACCGCGGAGCAGGCGGCGGCCTACTTCATGCTGGGCGAGTCGATCGAGACCTCGGCGGGCGATCCGACGCGCGCCGGCCAGGCGAAGCGCGAGGTCGGGACGAATCCGTTCATCGTCGGGCCGGAGGCGGAGGAGGGCAACCGCCTGCTCGCCATCCTGCGCGACAACCCGGACATGCAGGCGTACATTCTGAACACCGGGTCGATCGGCGCGAACGACGGCTTCCCCGGCGAGAAGATCTCGATCAAGGTCTCGACCGAGATCATGAAGCAGATCGCCAAGGAAGGGATCGAGTGGGAGCGCGATCCGGACTGGAGCTACGAGACGCCGAAGAGCGTGCCGGGCATCGAGCTCGCGAAGTACTCGCCCGGGACGTACTACACGGCGGAAAGGTACCGCGAGCTCGTGGACAAGCTGCGGGCCGAGAGGCGCGCCTGGCTCGAACAGTTTCCCGGCCTCGATCCGGTCATTCCGAGGGCGGTCCAGGGCTGATCCGACCCGTCCGCGAAGCTTTCCAGGGCGAGTTCGACACGGGGGAATGCAGGACACGCTGATGGTCGACGCCAGAGGCTTCAAGGAAGGGCTCGAGGACGTCGTCGCCGCCGACTCGTCGATCTGCTACATCGACGGCCAGCGCGGCGTCCTCTCCTACCGCGGCATCGACATCCACGATCTCGCGGACAACTCGACCTTCGAAGAGGTCTGTTACCTCCTTTGGGAAGGACGGCTCCCGCGGCGCGGCGAGCTCGAGGAGCTCCGCCGCTCGATCGCTGCCGAGCGGTCGCTCCCGCCGGAGATGCTCGAGCTGCTCTCCTCGATCGTTCCGCACCTGACGCCGATGGACGCGCTGCGAACGATGGTCTCGGCGCTCGCCCAGACCGACCCGGACGTCCACGACATGAGCCGCGCGGCGAACATGCGCAAGGCGATTCGGCTGACCGGGCAGCTCGCGACGATCGTCGCCGCGTATCACCGGCTTCGCGAGGGGCAGCCGGTCGTCGATTCGAATCCGACAACGGGCCACGCGGAAGACTTCCTTCGGATGCTGAACGGCGCGAAGCCGAGCCCCGAGGCGAGCCGGACTTTCGACGTCGCCCTGATCCTCCACGCCGATCACGAGCTGAACGCCTCGACGTTCTCGGCTCGGGTGACGGCGGCGACTCTCTCGGACATGCACTCGGCGATCACGTCGGCGATCGGCACGTTGAAGGGACCGCTCCACGGCGGCGCGAACGAAGCGGTCATGAAGCTGCTGCTCGAGATCGGATCGCTCGATCGCGTGGATGACGCGATCCGCGAAAGGCTCGCCCG
>DASWIB010000171.1:0-12607 GCA_036397915.1 Thermoanaerobaculia bacterium
AAGGCGCTGCGGGTCGGGGATGGCATGGAGAAGGGCGTCTCGATGGGGCCCGTCATCAGCGCGCGCCACCGCGAGCGGGTCCTGGGTTACATCGAGAAGGGAGTCGAGGAGGGGGCGACGCTCGTCGTGGACGGCCGGAAGCTCCGGGTCGCGGGGAACGAGAAAGGATTCTTCCTGGGCCCGACTCTTTTCGATGACGTCACGCCGTCGATGACGATCGGCCACGAGGAGATCTTCGGGCCCGTCGCCTCGATCACTCCGGTCAAGACGCTGGACGAAGCGATCGAGGTCATGCACGCTCACCCCAATGCGAACGCAACCTCCATCTTCACGTCGAGCGGCAAGGCGGCTCGCGAGTTCGCGCGGCACGCGTCGGCGTCCATGGTCGGCGTGAACATCGGCGTCGCCGCGCCCATGGCGTACTTCCCGTTCGGCGGCGCGAAGGACAGCTTCTTCGGCGACCTGAAGGTGCATGGACGGGATGCGTATGAGTTTTATACGGACAAGAAAGTCGTGATCTCGAGATGGTTCTGATCTTTCTCTGTCATTCCGAGGCCTTCTCGCATTCTGTCATTCCGAGCGAAGCGAGGAATCTCTTGAGTTCAAGAGAGAGATTCCTCGTCGCTTCGCTCCTCGGAATGACAGGCGGGGCGAATACTCGGGATGACGGTGGGTGGGTGGAGGTCTTTCCATGCCGCGCAAAGTGATCGGCGGTCTGATTCAGTGCGCAACCCCGGTCTCCGATCCCTCGCTACCGATCGAGCGGATCAAAGAGGACGCGATCGCGCGGCACATCCCGTTCATCGAACAGGCGGGGAAGAACGGCGTCCAGATCCTCGGCCTCCAGGAGATCTTCAACGGGCCGTACTTCTGCCCTTCGCAGGACCCTCACTGGTACGACATGGCCGAGCCGGTTCCGGGCCCGACGACCGAACGGATGAGCGAGTACGCGAAGAAGTACCGGATGGCGATGGTCGTGCCCGTGTACGAGCGCGAACAGGCGGGCGTGTACTACAACACCGCCGCCGTGTATGACGCCGACGGGCGATATCTCGGCAAGTACCGCAAGAACCACATCCCGCACACTTCCGGCTTCTGGGAGAAGTACTTCTTCAAGCCGGGGAATCTCGGCTACCCGGTCTTCGCGACTCGCTATGCGAAGGTCGGCGTCTACATCTGCTACGACCGGCACTTCCCGGAGGGAGCACGACTCCTCGGGTTGAACGGGGCGGAGATCGTCTTCAATCCGTCGGCTACGGTGAAAGGCCTCTCGCAGTATCTCTGGAAGCTCGAGCAGCCGGCGCACGCCGTCGCGAACGGCTACTTCATGGCCTGCAGCAACCGGGTGGGCATCGAGGCTCCCTGGAACCTGGGCGATTTCTACGGCTCCTCGTACTTCGTGGACCCTCGCGGCAACTTCCTCGCGGTCGGCTCCGAGGACAAGGACGAGTTGGTCACGGCGGAGATGGACCTCGACATGATCGAGGAGGTCCGCCGCGTCTGGCAGTTCTTCCGCGACCGGCGGCCGGAGACCTACCTCCCGATGGCGGAGCTTACGACTTGAAGACGCTAATCCGCGGGGGGACCGTCGTCACCGCGACGGACCTCTATCGCGGCGAGGTCCTGATCGAAGACGAGAAGATCGCAGCGATCGCGACATCGTTCGACGGGGCGAGCGTCGACCGAACGATCGACGCTTCCGGTAAGTACGTGATTCCGGGCGGAATCGATGTCCACACGCACCTCGACATGCCTTTCGGGGGAACGACCTCCGCCGACGACTTCGAATCCGGCACGGTCGCGGCGGCGCACGGCGGCACGACCTCCATCGTGGACTTCGCGATCCAATACCGCGGCCAGACCCTTCGCCACGCGCTCGAGACCTGGGCGGAGAAGGCGGGGGGAAAGGCGGCAATCGACTACGGCTTCCACATGATCGTCACCGAGCTCACCGACGCGGTCGAGAAGGAGATGGATGCGCTCGTCCGCGAGGGAGTGACGTCGTTCAAGCTCTTCATGGCATATCCGGGCGTCTTCATGCTCGACGACGCCACGATCTTCAAGGCGCTGCTCCGCACGGGCGAGAACGGCGGGACGATCTGCATGCACGCGGAGAACGGTGGCGTCATCGACGTCCTGGTCAAGAAGGCCCTCGCGGAGGGAAAGACCGCCCCCAAGTATCACGCGCTGACCCGTCCCGCGCGGGCCGAAGGCGAGGCCACCCATCGCGCGATCGCGCTCGCCGAGATGGCAGGCGTGCCGATTTACATCGTGCACCTCTCGGCCTCCGAGGCGCTCGAGATGGTGACCGAGGCGCGCGACCGCGGGCTGCCGGCCTACGCGGAGACCTGCCCGCAATACCTGTTTCTCTCCTACGACAACTACGAGGAGCCGGGCTTCGCCGGCGCGAAGTACGTCATGAGTCCGCCGCTGCGGCCGAGGGAGACGCACGCCCGGCTCTGGCGCGGCCTTGCGGGGGGCGACCTGCAGGCGGTGTCGACTGACCACTGCCCCTTCTGCATGAAAGAGCAGAAGGAGCTCGGCCGCGACGATTTCTCGAAGATCCCCAACGGCGCGCCGGGCATCGAGACCCGGATGAGTCTCGTCTTCGACGGGGGAGTGCGCACGGGCAAGATCTCCGTCAACCGGTTCGTCGAGCTGACATCGACCTCGCCGGCGAAGATCTTCGGGCTCTTCCCGCGGAAAGGGACGGTCGCCCCGGGGTCCGACGCAGACCTGGTCGTCTTCGATCCCGACAAGAAGACGACCCTCTCCGCGAAGACGCATCACATGAGAGTGGACTACAACCCCTACGAGGGACGGGAAGTCACGGGGGCCGCGGAGACCGTGCTTTCTCGCGGCCGCGTGATCGTCGAAAACGGAAAGTTCACCGGCAAAGCCGGCGCTGGATCGTTTCTGAAGCGAAGTCCGAGATGACCCTCTCTGTCATTCCGAGGAGCGAAGCGACGAGGAATCTCTCCGTTGCAAGGAAGAGATCCTTCGCTCCGCTCAGGACGACAGCTTCGCTGTCGGATCCCTCGCTTCGCTCGGGATGACAAGAAGGAGAAGAGTCATGAGCACCGACGTTCGGCCGACCCGCCCCGCGAGCGACCTCTCCAAATCCGTCCGCGAGAAGCACAAGCAGTACCTCTTCCCGGCGACGATCCAGTACTACCAGGAGCCGATCGTCGTCACCGACGCGAAGGGGCTGCGTGTCCGTGACGCCGACGGCAACGAGTACCTGGACTTCTTCGGCGGGATCCTGACGGTCTCCGTGGGGCACGCCAACGGAAAGGTCAACGCGGCGATCAAGGCGCAGGTGGACCGTCTCTCCCACATCTCGACGCTCTATCCGACACTACCGGTCGTCGACCTCGCGGAGCGGCTTGCCCGTATCACCCCGGGAAAGCTCAGCCAGACCTACTTCACCGCCTCGGGCACCGAGGCCGACGAGACCGCGGTCATGATGGCCGAGCTCGCGACCGGACGGTCCGAGCTCGTCGCGCTGCGGCACGGCTACTCCGGCCGCTCGATGCTCGCGCAGTCGCTGACCGCGCACTCGACGTGGCGGGCGCTTCCGACGAAGATCGCCGGAATCAAACACGCGCCGTCGCCGTACTGCTACCGCTGCCCGCTGCACCTGACGTATCCCTCCTGCGGCGTCGCCTGCGCGAAGGACATCGAGGAGCTGATCCGGACGACGACGTCCGGCCGAGTCGCGGCATTCCTCGCCGAGCCGATCCAGGGGGTCGGGGGATTCATCACCCCGCCCCCCGAGTACTTCGAGATCGCGGTCGGGATCGTCCGAAAGTACGGCGGCGTCTTCATCTGCGACGAGGTCCAGACCGGTTTCGGCCGCACGGGCACGACGATGTGGGGCATCGAACACTGGGGGGTCGAGCCCGAGATCATGACGATGGCGAAGGGCGTCGCGAACGGGCTCCCGCTCGGCGTCACGGTCTGCACACCCGAGATCGCCGCTTCCCTGAAGGCGCTCACGATCTCGACCTTCGGCGGCAACCCGGTCTCCTGCGCAGCCGCAAACGCGACGATCGACTTCATCGAGGAAGAGAACCTGCCCGCCAACGCGGAGGCAATGGGCCGGCTGCTGCGCGCCGGCCTCGAGGAGCTGAAGCGCCGCTTCCCGAAGAACCTGGGCGACGTGCGCGGGCTCGGTCTCATGCAGGCGGTCGAGTTCGTCGCAGACGAAACCGCCGGCGATCGCGCGCCGGCAAGGGAGCTGACGAACCGGATCTTCGAAGAAGCCCGCAAGCGCGGGCTCTTGATCGGCAAGGGCGGCCTCGATGGGAACGCCTTCCGCATCGCGCCGCCGCTGACGGTCACCGCCGCCGAAGTGGACGAGGCGCTCGCGATCCTGCGCGAGTCCTTCGAGGCGGCGGGCGCACGTTGACCCGGAGACCGATCAAACCTTGAGAGGGAGAAGGGCATGAGCACCGATCTTTCCGTCGTCTTCACCGGGATCAAGTTCGAGAACCCGTTCCTGCTCGCGTCGGCGCCGCCGACCGAGTCGGAGTCGAACATCCTGCGGGCCTTCGAGGCGGGGTGGGGCGGGGTGGTAACGAAGACGATCGGAGTCCACCCGGTCGTCAACGTGAAGGGTCCGAAGACCAACTTCATGCGCAGCGACCCGGAGACGGGCCACATCTCGATGAAGAAGCGCCAGGGAGCGCTTCACTCGTCCTGGAACTGGGAGCTCATCTCCGACAAGCCGCTCGACTGGTGGATCGGGCGACTCGGGAGAATCAAGAAAGCTCATCCGAAGAAAGTTCTCGTCGCGTCGATCATGGCCGGCTCCGGTTCGGACGAAGAGCTTCGCCACTGGCTGACGCTCGCGAAAGCGTGCCAGGAGGACGGCGTGGACGCCCTTGAGCTGAACCTCTCGTGCCCGCACATGGACCGGCCGGACATGGGCTCGAACATCGGCAAGGACGATGAGCTCATCTCGGTCGTCACGAAGGTCGTGAAGGAGGCCGTGCGCATCCCGGTATGGGCGAAGCTGACCCCTTCGACGACGGACATCGTAGTCGAGGCCCGCGGCGCTTTCCTCGGCGGTGCCGACGCGATCTCCTCATCGAATACGTTCACGTCGCTTCCGGTGGTCGATCCGGAGACCCTCGAGTTCGAGATGAACGTCGAAGGCTACGTGTCGATGGGCGGGCTCGGGGGACCCGCGATTCTCCCCCTCTCGCTCGCCAAGATGGCCCAGATGACGGGCGCTTTCCCGGACAAGGAGTTCTCGGGCATCGGCGGCATCGCCGAGTTTCCGCACGCGCTGAACTACTTCCTGCTCGGATGCGGGACCGTTCAAGTCTGCACGGCGGCCATGCTCGACCACGCCGTCGGCCCGAACGTGATCAAGAACCTCGTCCGCGGCATGGAAGAGTTCCTCGAGAAGAACGCGCACCGCGGCTGGAAGAGCCTGGAAGACTTCCGGGGACTGCATCGCAACCGAGTCGTGCCGCACTCGCAGATCAAGCGCCCGGAGGACTCCGACTACCACGGCGGGTACGAGACGGAGGCTCCGCCCGCGCCGGCCGCCGCTGCGCGTGCAAAGCCCAAGTGAAGCGCTGAGACGACTTCAGGGATCTGCGCAAACAGGCGGCCGCAAACATCGACGGGTTGCCTTTATATCAGATCTGACATATCCTTCTCGTGAGCCCGTACGACAAGCCGATTGTCTGGCTCGGTGGCGGGGTGAAATCGCCGCCGTTTTCGAAGGAGGCAAGGATCGAAGCCGGATACCTGCTCCGCCTGCTACAACACGGCGAGCGAGTCTCTCTTCCGCACTCCAGACCGATGCCCGCGATCGGCTCTCGTTGTCACGAGCTGCGGATCAATGATGCGGGAACGGCGTTCCGGATCGTCTATCGGATCGATTCCGATGCGATCGTCATCGCGGACGTCTTTGCCAAGAAAACGACGAAGACGCCGGAGCACGTGATCGAGGCCGCTCGGCGTCGTCTTCGGGAGTACGATCAGCTTGCCAGAACTCGTAGCGAGTAACGATGCAGAAAGGAAAAAGAGCGCGGCTGGAGGCGGCGGGCTGGGTTGTCGGAACCGCCAGAGAGTTCCTCGGTCTGTCCGACGCCGAAGCGGCGCTGATCGAGACGAAGATCCTCTTGAGCCGCGCTCTCCGCGCACGCCGAAGGCGCCAGCGCCTTTCGCAGGAGGAGCTGGCGCGCCGGCTGCGCTCGAGCCAGTCCCGCGTTGCCAAGATGGAAGCGGGTGATCCCTCCGTCTCGATGGATCTCCTTGTTCGGTCGCTGTTCGTTCTCGGAGCAAGCTCAGACGACCTCGCGCGGGCGATTCGCGCCGGCCACCGGGCGGCATAAACTTCGTCGCCATGGCTCCGCGCAGGAGTCCAAAGGGCCCGAGGCCGGTCGAAGCGATCAAGTGCCGGGACAAGCGGGTCAACATCCCAACCGAATTCGAGGTCTCGGAAGCCGCAACTTCCGCGTCAGCCGCGCGTACGAACGCCTGAAGGAGAGACTTCCCATGCGAATCCGGTTCCGGGTATTCGCCACAGCCCTCGCCTGCGCGGCGCTTTGCCTCATCGGCGCCCAGGCAACCCCAAAGAAGGCCGCCCGCGCCCCCAAGCAGTACACGATCGAGCAGTTCTACGCCACGACCTCGGTTCGGGACGCGTCGTTCTCGGCGGACGAGAAACGAGTCCTCTTTTCTTCGAACCAGACCGGCGTTTTCAACGTCTACAGCGTGTCGTCGGCTGGCGGCGCGCCGACGCCCCTGACCGCATCGACCACCGACACGACCTACGCGGTTTCCTATTTCCCCAACGACGACCGCGTGTTGTACACACGCGACCAGGGGGGCAACGAGCTGAACCACCTCTACGTGCGCGAGGCGGACGGAAAGGAACGAGACCTGACCCCGGGCGAGAAGCTGAAGGCCCGCTTCCGCGACTGGACCGGCGACCGGGCCGGCTTCTGGGTCGAGACCAACGAGCGCGACGCGCGCTATTTCGACCTCTATCGTTACGACACGAAGACCTACGAGCGGACGCTCGTCTACAAGAACGACACGGGGTACTCGATCGGGGCGATCTCCGGCGACACGAAATGGGTCGCGCTGGTCAAGCCGAAGACCACTTCCGACAGCGACATCTATCTCTGGAGCGCGGCGACTAACGAGACGAAGCACATTACGCCGCACGAAGGACAGGCCGACCACTCCCCCGAGGATTTCGATCCGGTCTCGGGGGCGCTCTACTACACGAGCAATGCAGGGTCCGAGTTCATGCGCGTGCGCAAGTACGACGTCGCCACCGGGCGGCACGAGGACGTCGAGAAGACGGACTGGGACGTCCTCTACACCGCCTTCTCGAAGAACGGTAAGTACCGCGTCACCGGAATCAACGAAGACGGCCGCACGGTGATCCGCATCCGGGATATGCAAACCGGCCAGCCCGTCGCGCTCCCGAAGCTGCCCGAGGGGGACATCACGTCCGTGAGGATCGCCGACAGCGAGAAGCGGATGTCGTTCTACGTCAACGGCGACCGCTCTCCGAGCGATCTCTACGTCTTCGAGCTCGGTGGAAAGGGAGCCGTCCGGCTGACCGACTCGTTGAGCAAGGACATCGATGCCGACGATCTCGTGGATTCACAGGTAGTCCGGTTCAAGTCCTTCGACGGGATGGTCGTACCGTCGATCTTCTACAAGCCGCACCAGGCAAGCGTGACGAGCAAGGTCCCCGCGCTCGTCTGGGTGCATGGCGGACCGGGGGGCCAGACCCGCAAGGGATACAGCGCGACGATCCAGTACCTCGTGAACCACGGCTACGCGGTGCTCGGGATCAACAACCGGGGCAGCTCCGGCTACGGAAAGACCTTCTACGTCGCCGACGACAAGAAGCACGGGAAGGAGCCGCTCTGGGACTGCGTCGAGGGGAAGGATTACCTCGCGGGCCTTCCCTCCGTCGACGGCGACCGGATCGGGATCATCGGCGGAAGCTACGGCGGGTACATGGTTCTCGCCGCGCTCGCCTACAAGCCCGAGGAATTCGCGGCCGGTATCGACATCTTCGGCGTGGCGAACTGGCTGAGGACGATCGAGAGCATTCCCAAGTGGTGGGAGTCCTTCCGGCTCGCGCTCTACCAGGAAATGGGCGATCCCGAGAAGGATCGAGAGATGCTGCGCGAGATCTCCCCCGTGTTCCACGCAGACAAGATCCGCCGGCCGCTCCTCGTACTGCAGGGGGCCAACGACCCGCGCGTGCTGAAAGCCGAATCCGACGACATCGTCGCGGCGGTCAAGAAGAACGGCGTTCCGGTCGAGTACATCGTGTTCCCCGACGAAGGCCACGGCTTCACCAAAAAGAAGAACCAGATCGAGGGGTACGGCGCGATCCTGAAGTTCCTGGACAAATACCTGAAGGGACAGTCGTCGCCGACGCCCGCGGCCGCGAAAGGCTGACTCCGCGCCGCGCTTCTACCCGGCTCGTCCCTCGTCCGCTCTGGTTCGTCAAGACGGTGGTCGGCCGCCCCGAATGTCCATCGCCCGCCGGTGATTCATCGGTTGAGAATGGAGAGACTCTCGTTTGCGCGGGCGGCCTCGGGCGGCTGAGGCTTACGCCGGCCGCTCGGCCGGGACCGCCGCCCCGGAGCGGAGCCGGACGAACGATACGCCGAGGATCACACCGTAGATCAGGTGGCCGGAGGAGGCTGCCCATCGCCACCGGCGGCATCATCTTCAAAGGAGCGTGCGGCGGCATCCCAAGGAAGACGGGCATTTCAGCGGGCGACGGCGTGGCTCACTTGCCTCCCGCGATCGGCGTCGCTTCGACGATCACGCCGGCGCTCGAGCAGGTCCAGTAAACGTGCCCGTTGCGTGCGACCGCGACGTCGGTCGGCTCGGGATCCCCGAAGTCCACGACTGTCCGCGTCATAGTCACGAGGTTCAGCTCGTTGACCTTGTTTCTTCCGCCGAGACTTCCCGGAACGCCCGGTGTCGGCACCTCGGTGAAGTAGAGCTTCTCGTTTCGATGATCGAGCGCGATTCCGACCGGTTGGTCGAGCCCTCCCAGCAGGAGGCTCACGACGCCCTCCGGTGAGCGTTGCAGGATGACGTTCGCGGTCTTGCAGGTCCAGTACACGGTCCCGTCCTTCGCGACGGCGATGTCGGTCGGCTCGGGCTCCCCCATCGTGAGCGTCTCGATGGTCGTCCCGTCGCTGACGCTGACCGTGTTGGTGCCTCCCATCATTCCGGAAACGCCCGGGGTCGGAAGCTGCGTGAAGTAGACGTCACCGTCGCGGCCCACGGAGATCCCGCTCGGCCGGGAGAGCTCACCCAGGAACAGGCTGACCTCACCGCTTCGCGACCGCTCGAGGATGACGTTCGCGGACTTGCAGGTCCAATACAGCGTTCCGTCCTGTCCGATCGCGAGGTTCGTCGGCTCGGGCTCCCCCATCGTGAGCGTCTCGACCTCTCCCGTGCCGAGCACGGTCCGGTCGACGGTATTCGTGCCTCCCGCAGACCCGGGTACTCCGGGCGTGGGCAACCGGGTGAAGTAGAGAATCTCGCTTCCCTGGACGGCGATCCCGGTCGGCCGGTTGAGTCCGGAGACCACGACCGCGGTCCGATATTCCTCGGCGTACAGGCGGGAACCGGTCCCGCACGAGACGATCACGGCTGCCGTCAGCCCGAAAAATCTGCTGGCACACTTCATCTGGACGATCCTCCTTTCGGATCCGCATTCGCTCGCAGGCTGTTCGCTCCCGGACACGCTGAAGCGCGCGGGCGGAACCGGGCCCGCTACCGTTGATGAACAGCGGCGATCCCCCGAAAGGTTCCGCGGCGACCGGGAAGTTCCCGGAGTGCGCCTGATCTACACTGCCGCTCCCGAATCATGTCCGCGACCTCTCCCGAGTCCGAGAAGCGAGCCCGGTTCGAGACGACGGCGCTCCCGTTCATCAAGTCCGTCTTCAACATGGCTCTCCGCCTGACGCGGCGGACCGAGGACGCGAAAGACCTCGTCCAGGAAACCTATCTGCGTGCCTACCGGACCTTCGACAACTTCCGGCCCGGAACCAACTGCAAGGCGTGGCTGTTTACGATTCTGTATTCGATCTTCGTCAACCGGTACCACAGAGAGCGGCGAGCGCCGGACACGGTCTCGGTCGAAGAGCTGGAACAGAAGTTTCACCGCTCGCTCGCCGCGCCGGCGAGGCCGGAGTCCGGTGCGCCCGGCCGGCCCCCGGAGTGGACGGACCGGGAGGTCGAGGTCGCGTTCGACGAGCTGCCGGAGAGCTTCCGCGAGGTCGTGCTCCTCGTGGACGTCGAAGAGCTCACGTACGACGAAGCGGCCGCGGCGCTCGGCTGCCCGGTCGGCACGATCCGGTCCCGTCTCTCGCGCGCGCGAAAGGCTCTTTTCGTCGCGCTCGAGGAGTACGCCCGAAAAACGGGCTACCTGAAAGAAGCCTCGGAGAAGAAGTGAGCAGCGAATCCAGTCATCCGCGCGACGAGATCCAGGATCTCCTGGACGGACGGCTCGACGGCTCCGAGCGAGCGCGTGTCGAGCGGCATCTCGAAGAGTGCGAGGAATGCCGGCGGGAGTGGCGGACCCTCGCGCGGGTCAAGTCGGCCGCGGCAACGGCTCTGAAAGCGAAGGACGTCCCTTCGGAGCTCGCAGCGCAGACGGTCGCCGCTCTCGATCGGGAGGATCGGCCGGAGGAGCCGCGCCGAACGAGCGCAGTTCTCGCGGGGCGGTGGAGGCCGGCGGCGGCGCTGGCGCTCGCGGCCGCCGTCGCGGCAATTGCGTTCCTTCTGGCCCGGGACCAGAAATCGGCGAGCGTTCCGGACGCCGTCGCGCGGGATTACGCCGCGCTGCGCGCGGGGAAGCTCCATCTCCAGATCGGAACCGGCGAGCCGCGCGCGCTCGAGCGGTTCTTCGCGGCCCGTGGGATCGGGTTCGAGACCAACGTCTTCGATCTCGGGATGATGGGCTACCGGCTCATCGGCGGCCGCGTTCACACCGTGCGCGGCCGCCCGAGCGCTCTCTTCGTGTACCGCGGGGAGCAGAATAAGATCCTCGTATGCCAGATGTTCGAGGGAAGCGCGCGGGATCTGCCGCCGGGCGCCGACATGCGCCGCCATGGCGGAATCTCGTTCTTCGTATACCGCAGAGATACGCGGACGCTCGTCTTCTGGCCCGAGGGGGAGGTCCTCTGCGTGCTCACCTCGGACGCGGACGCGGAAGAGGTGATCGCGCTCGCGTTCGCCAAGGCCGTCCCGACGTAGCGGTTCTCGGCCGCCTCCGGCGCGGCTGAACGATGGCGAGCGTCGGGCGCAACGTCCCCCGCAAGGAGGGGCGCGACAAGGTCACCGGACGGGCGTTGTACGTCGACGACCTGATCTTCCCCGGGATGCTCCACGGGCGGACCATCCGTTCGACGATCCCGCGCGGGGAGATCACGGGCATCCGGCTCGACTTCGACCGGACCGGATTCACGGTCGCCGACTTTCGTGACGTCCCCGCGAAAAACGTCGTCGCGCTGATCGAGGACGATCAGCCCTGCCTCGCCGAGCGCGAGATCCGCCACTTCGCGGAGCCGATCCTGCTCATCGCCCATGAAGACCGCGAGCGGCTTCTCGACGCGGAGCACCGGATCGCGATCGACTACCGCCCGTCGGAGCCGGTCTACGACCCGCAACGTTCGCCAAAGTGCTTCAAGGAGATCGTCATCGAAAAGGGCGACATTGCCCGCGGATTCGCCGACGCGGAGGTCGCCGTCGAGGGCGAATACCGCGCCGGCCATCAGGAGCAGCTCTACATCGAGCCAAACGGCGTCATCGCCGTGCCGGAGAACGGCGGCGTGACCGTCTACGGCTCGCTGCAGTGCCCCTATTACGTCCACCGCGCTCTGAAGGCGCTGCTCGGGCTGTCCGACGAGAAGGTGCGGGTCATTCAGACGGAGACGGGCGGCGGCTTCGGCGGAAAGGAGGAGTACCCCTCGATGATCGCGGGGCACGCTTCGATCCTCGCGTTGAAGTCGGGCCGGCCCGTCAAGCTCGTGTACGACCGCGTCGAGGACATGCTCGCCACGACGAAGCGCCACCCGGCGGTCATTCGACACCGCACCGGCGTGACGCGTGACGGCCGGCTGACCGCGATCGAGATCGACGTATTGATGGACGGCGGCGCGTACATGACGCTCTCGCCGGTCGTGCTCTCCCGCGGGGTGATTCACGCAACTGGTCCTTACCGCTGCGATCACGTGCGCATCCACGGGCGGGTGATGATGACGAACACTCCGCCGAACGGTGCGTTTCGCGGTTTCGGCGCGCCGCAGACCCAGTTCGCCGCGGAAGTTCAGATGGAGCGGATCGCGGAGACGCTCGGGATCCACCCGGCGCGGCTGCGGGAAGTGAACGCCTTCCGGCCGGGCGATACCACCGCGACCGGCCAGAAGCTCGGGAGAGACTGCAGCGCCGTGAAGGTGCTCCGTGAGGCCGTGAAGCGCGGCGGTTTCCGCGAGAAACGCCGCGCATGGCGCGGGACGAACCGCGGGATCGGCCTCTCGCTCTTCTTCCACGGCTCCGGGTTCACCGGAGGTGGCGAGGTCAAGCTCGC
>DASWIB010000172.1:0-2611 GCA_036397915.1 Thermoanaerobaculia bacterium
CCCTCGGGCCGATCCGAAAAAGGGTCTCCGTTCTGGTTTCGATCGAAGCCGGCCAGCTCGTTGTAGGGAAGGCCGGACGCGTAGTCGGCGATCACGGCAAGGGTCCAGTCGCGTTTCCACCATGCCCCCGATCCGGATCCCGGCGTCCAGACCGCGGACAAGACCATCTTGTGCCGGGGAACGTGGATGGTCGGTCCACGTTCCGAGTCGATGTTGAGCGGGTCCTGCGGCTGGCTCCTGGCCCAGTCGATGTGATCGTCTTCCGCGTCCGCGTACGTGTAGTGGGCGGCGAGCGACAGAGGTTCGCTGATTCCCGTCCTGACCCCGGCCGTCAGGGCGTCGTACCAGGTGTTGCCTGCGGACTCGTAGAGAAAGACGTCGGAGAATTCAGAGTCGGGGCGTTCGCCTTCTACGTACGGGTTGATGTTCCGCTCGATGAGCACCTTTCGGCCGCGAACGTGTAGGTAGTCGAGGTGGAAGAGGAACCGGCCCGCCAGCTCCTTCTCGAAACCGAGGCTGGCCTGATCCGAATATGCGCTCTCGAACCGGCGGGTGCGATAGACGGTCGGCGGCACCTGGGAGTCCACGTGCGCCTCGCCTTCGAACCGTCGGTCCGGCCGGTTCCAGGGATCGACCGTCGAGGGCGCGATCAGGACGACCGTCCTGGCGCGCTCGTCGTTCTCGATCGCCACGAGAGACGCCGGCGCGATCGGAGCGATACCGTAGAACCGGCCGGCGCCCCCGCGGATGCGCCACGTGCCCCCGCCCGTCCAGGAGTATGAGAGTCGCGGAGCCCAGTTGTCCGCATCCTTCGGGAAGGGAGAAATCGGGTCCTCGTAGTCGTAACGGAGTCCGGCTCGAAGCAGGAAGCGATTGGAAAGCTGCCACTCGCCCTGAACGAAGCCGGCGATCTGATTCGTCGCGTCCTCGAGCTCGGGATCGCCGAAGCCTTGCACGAAGACCAACGGAATCCCTGCCTCGAAGGCCTGGAACGCCGTCAGGTCCTCCAGCGCGCTGAACTGGTAGCGGCCGGCGAAGTACAGCGGCAACCGGCCGTGCAGCTCGGCGCGGACGTAGTCGAGACCCGCCTTGTACGAGCTGCTCCCTTGGAAAAACGAGACGGCCTCGAAGACCTGCCAGATCTTCGTCTCGCGGGGCTGCGGCAGGATCGGGTCGGTTCCGAAGGTCGCCACGCCCTGGATGGAGACCGAGACTCCGCCCGTCGGATCGAGCGAATTCAGCCGGTGGCGCCGGTTCGCATAGAGGACCCGCGCCTCGTTGGAAGCCGATGCCGAGAGGACCGAGATCGCGGTCGCGGCCAGCGCCGAGTCCTCGATGCGCCGAACGCCTCCGCCGCTCCGGGCGACGAGGCCGCCCCACGCATGCTGGTTCTCGTCTTCCTCGTCTGCGTACGTCCCCCGCAGCGAGAGGTAGTGACTCGGACGCAGTGACCAGTCGATCTTGACGATCGCTGCCGTCCGGTCGCGATCGAACGGCACGGCGCCGTTCTCCACGTCGAAGCCGGCAGCCCCGATCGCGTCAATCGCATCGTCGGAGATCGTCACGACGTTGGTGTCCGTGACCGCGAGCCGCTCGGCCGCTCCGAAGAAGAAGAGCTTCTCGCGTGCGAGCGGGCCCCCGAGGCTGACCCCGAACTGGTGCTGCTCGAATTCGGTCTTCGTCCCCGTGAGCAGGTTGTCTGCGGCGAGGCTGTCGTCTCGAAAGAAGTAGAACGCCGAGCCGTGCAGGTCGTTCGATCCGGAGCGCGTGACGATGTTGACGATCCCGCCGGTCGTCCGGCCGTACTCCGCGGCGAATGAGCTCTGGATCACCTGGTACTCCGCGACCGCTTCCTGCGAAAAAGTCGAGCGCACGGATCCCACCGCCGGATCGTTGTTGTCGAGTCCGTCGACGAGGATGTTGTTCGACCGCGGACTCTGGCCGTTGATCGACAGCCCGGAGGTGGAAGCGGCGCCGGTCTGCGGTCCCCGATCAGCGGACACGCCCGGGGTCGTCAACGCGAAATCAAGGAAATTGCGCTGGTTGATCGGGAGGTGGCGGATCTGCGTCTCGTCGATCGTCTTGGAAAGCTGAGTCGAAGCCGCATCGATCAGACCGCTCTCGGCGGCGATCGTCACGGATTCCTGGACGCGTTCGATTTCCAACGCGATCGAGAGGGGAGTCGAAGAGCCGAGGATCACCCGGACTTCGTCGACCGTCGCCGTCCGGAAACCCTTCCTCGACACCGACAGGCGATAGGGACCGGGTGGAAGCAGGCGGATCACGAACGTGCCATCCGCGCGGGTGTTGTCCGATCGAAAGAGCCCCGTGTCGCGGCTCGTAGCCTCGACGACGACGTCGGAGACGACCGCCCCGGACTCGTCCGTCACACGACCGCGGATGTCCCCCGTGGTGGTGCCCGTTGCTTGCGCGAAGAGTCCAGCCGGAATGAGAGCGAGACAGGTCACTGCCAGGAACCGACGAACGCTGCCCGCTCTCTTCATCGACGGCTCACGGGGGAGGAGGGGGCCTCTCCGCCGTCTCGGGGAACCTCATCCGGTCGAGCAGACGCTGAAATCGGGGATCGGATCGCAGCGGGTCGAACGCCCGC
>DASWIB010000173.1:0-3828 GCA_036397915.1 Thermoanaerobaculia bacterium
CTCGATGGCTCGTACGCCCCGGCCTGGGAGGCGCTCGCCAGCCGGTACTACGGCGACGGAACGTACTCCGACGGCGGACCACCCGCCCTGGAACGGGCAAAGGATGCCTCGGAACGCGCGCTCGAGCTCGAGCCGAATCTGGCCGAGGCCGCTCAACGCCTGATCGTGCTCCAGGTCGAGGAAGGAAACCTGACCGAAGCCTGGGAGGCAGCGTCGGATCTCGTCCGCCGGCGGCCGGACAGTGCGTTCGCACATTTCGCGATGTCGTACCTGCTTCGCTACGCCGGCCTGCTCGACGAGTCGGCGCGTGAATGCGAGGCGGCGCTCACCCGCGATCCGAAGAGCTACCGGTGGCGGTCCTGCGCCGCGACTTACGTCGCGCTGGGAAATCTCGAAAGAGCGAAGGTATTTCTCGACCTGGACCCGGCATCCGAGATTGCGCGCCGGCTGAGGCATTCGATTTTCGTCCGGCAAGGCCGGTACGACGAAGCTCTCGCAATCGCGCCTCCAGGCGGGGAGCCGTTGGGGGATTGGTACCGTTCGTGCCTCGAGCGCCGGCCTCCATCCGCCCCTGGCCCGCTCCCCGCCGCGATCCCCGAAGAGATCGTGGCGGTCCGCGATTCCGAGCCCAAGTACGCGATCGCTCAGGCCTTCGCGTTGTGTGGCGAGCGCGACGGCGCGCTGCAGCTCCTGCGCACAGCCGTCGAGCAAAACTACTGCGGGTACCCGGCGATGGACCGCGACCCGCTCTTCGCAAGCATCCGCGGGACGCGCGAGTTCGCGGAGATCCGGAAGATGGGGATTGCCTGTCAGGAGCGCTTCCTCGCGTACCGCTCGGCCGCGAGGCGCTGAGCCGATTGCCCTCGCGCGCCGCGTTGGCGCTAAAGTCTCTTCCGACCCGATGCCCTCGCGAAATCCACCTCTCGGGCTGACCTGCGTGGTCTTCTTTCTGTCGGGCGTCGCCTCGCTCATGGACGAGGTCGTCTGGTTCAAGTACCTGCACCTGACTCTGGGCTCGACGACCTCCGCAGCGGCCACTCTGCTCGCGGTCTTCATGGGAGGTCTCGCCCTCGGAAGCTGGCTCTTCTCGAGGTTCGCGCCGCGACTGTCCCGCCCCGCGACCACGTATGCGCTGCTCGAAGCCGGGGTCGCGGTATTCGCGCTGGCGACACCGCTCCTCTTCGACGCCATCCATCGCGGGTACGTTTTCGCGTTCCGCCACGTCGGAGAAGAACCGGGCACGCTGCTCGCGGTCCGCGCGGTGCTCGCAACGGTCGCGCTCCTGCCTCCGACCGTTTTGATGGGCGGCACGTTCCCCGTTCTGTCCCGTCTCGTGGAGCGTCCGGGAAATCCGGGCCGCCGATCGGCCGCGCTCTACGCTGCCAACACCGCCGGCGCTGTCGCGGGCGTCGTGCTCGCCGGGTTCGTTCTCATCCTGAAAGTGGGTCTGCACGCGACGCTCCTGAGCTCGGCCTGCGTCAGCTTCGTCGCTGCCCTTCTCGCCCTGTCGCTCCAGCGCGAGCCTCTCCCCGCCGTGCCGGACGTGCGTCGAGAACGCCCGGTCCGTTTGTGGATCGCCGTCGCATTCCTGACCGGGGCGGGAGCGATGGCGGTCGAGGTGCTCTGGACCCGGATCCTCGTTCTCTACCTCGGCTCCTCCGTCTATTCGTTCTCTCTCATGCTCGCGATCTATCTGTCCGGGCTCGCCGCGGGGAGCTTCGCCGGGACGATCCTGCGGGCTCGCGAGCCGCGCCGGCTGCTCGCGGCGAGCCAGCTCGCGCTCGGCGGGTCGTTCCTCCTTCAGGTCCTCGCTTTTCCCGGCTACCAGAAATTCCTGGTCGCTATCGCCACCCGGCTCATCCATGCCCGAACCTACACCGACGTCCTCGCCTCCGAAGCCATCGTGACCGCCGCCTACCTCCTGCCTCCCACGTTCCTGATGGGTCTGACGTTCGCGGTCCTCCTCCGTGCGGCCTGTCGCTCGCCGGACACGGCGCCGCGCGAGGCCGGGTCGCTCTACGCCGCGAACACGCTCGGCTCGATCGCCGGCGCGCTCGTCGCCGGGTTCCTCGCGATTCCCGCGATCGGGACGCAAAACTCCTTGCTCGCCGCCTGCTTTCTCGCGGCGGCCGTCGGCCTGCTCGTGCTCCCGCGATCGTGGCCGGTCCGGATCGCCCCGGCGGCGTTCGCGGCAATCGCGTTCGTCCCGCAGCCGGACGGCGTGATTCTCTCCTCCGGTCCGTTCTCCGACGTCCCCCGCGGCGATGTTCTCTTCTACGACGAAGACGTGACCGCAACGGTCTCGGTCAAGCGCTACACGACGCCCCCGAGCCTCTCGCTGGAGTTGAACGGCGTCAATGTCGCCGGCACTTCGCCGGATCTCCTCATGGTCCAGAAGCTCCAGGGGCACCTGCCGCTCTTGCTGGCCGGCCGTCCGGAAAAGGTGCTCCACGTCGGCTTCGGATCGGGCGGGACGGCGCATTCCGTCTCGCTGCATCCGGTCTCGCAGATTCGGGTCCTCGAGATCTCACCCGAAGTCCTCCACGCGGCCGCGCGCTTCTTCCAGCCGGTCAACCATGGCGTGCTCGGCGACCCGCGCCTGACCGCCTCGATCAACGACGGACGCAACTTCATCCTGGCTTCGCCGGAGAGCTTCGACGTCATCCTCTCCGACTCGATCCACCCCCGATACGCGGGAAACGGTTCGCTCTACACGGAGGACTACTTCCGTCTCTGCGCGCGGAGGCTTCGACCCGGGGGCGTCGTCTCGATGTGGCTGCCGATGTACTCGATGCTGCCGGAGAACTACCGCTCGATCGTACGGGCCTTACGAGACGTCTTTCCGCACGTGAGCATCTGGTACCCGCACTCGGTCGAAAACTCGTTCACGATCGTCATCGCCACACCGGAAAAGAAGGTGCGTCTCGGCGACATCGCGAGGCGGATCGAGTCCAGCCCCCGCGTCCGAAGCGACCTCGCCGAGATCGGAGCCGACGATCCCGCGGAACTCCTCTCGTACCTGATGCTGGGTCCCGACGCCGTGACCGCATGGGTCAGGGACGAAGTTCCTCACCTCGATGACCGGCCGGCCGTCGAGTACGAAAGCGGGCGCACGCTCGAGTACGTGCGGACCTGGCGCCGGATCTTCGACGAGCTCCTCGCGCGGCGGAGCCGGATCGAGGACTTCGTCGCCGGGCTTTCCGAAGGCGATCCGCTCGCGGAACGGGTTCGAGAGAAGTTCCGGTCCGCAGTGCCGATCCTTGCTGCGCACAAGGAGAAACTGGAGCGGCTGACCCGGACGGAGATGTAGCGGGAGCGAAGGCTGACCGGAAACCGGGCTGCCGGTCAGCGGCGCGTGTACAGATCCATCGCCGCCGCGAGCCATGCGGAAACGTGTTGCAGCAGCCAGGGCGCGAGCGATCAACCGATCGCAAGCAACATCAGCATCCCGACGACCGTCGTCAAGATCGTCACCGGAATCCCGCAGCGCGCGTAGTCCCAGAAGCTGACCTCGACGTGCCCTCGCGCGGACTCGACGACGACGATGTTCGCGACGGACCCGAGGATGGTCAGGTTTCCGGTGTGAGGACGCCGGCGGCGACCATCAAGACCGTGCCGAGCAGCGCCGCCGCTGGCCGGTTCAGGGGAAGAAGCTTCAGTCGGCGTCCGCCGATCAGGAGATACGTGAAGGCGTTAGTCTGGTAACAGTCTGCCGGTGACCGGCACGACCAGTCTCGGGACCTCAGGGTCGTTGGTCTCGATGAAGATGCTTCCCTTGATGTCGCCCGGCTTGGCCTGTTCGGGATCGATCCAGACAGAGTTCTCCCA
>DASWIB010000174.1:0-15281 GCA_036397915.1 Thermoanaerobaculia bacterium
CCCGCCCCCCCGCGCCTCTACCGCTCCGGCGTTCTCACCTCCCATCGGGTGTCTTGTCCGGTCGTCTCGGTCGGCAACCTCACCTTCGGCGGCACGGGGAAGACGCCGTTCGTCGAGTTTCTCGCCCGCCGCTTGCGGTTCGAGGGAAGGCGCCCCGCGGTCGTCTCCCGAGGATACGGCCGCCGATCGAAGGGCGTGATCGTGGTCTCCCGAGGAGCCGGTCCGCTGGTCGGTCCCGACCGGGGAGGCGACGAGCCAGTCGCGATCTCGCGGAGAATCCCGGCCCTGCCCGTCGTCGTGGGAGAAGAGCGCGCGGACGCGGCGAGCGCCGCGCTCGACCTCGGAGCGGATTTGATCATCCTCGATGACGGGTACCAGCACCTCGCCCTGGAGCGCGACGTGAATCTGCTCCTCCTCGATGCAGCGGACCCGTTCGGCGGGGGAAAGCTCCCGCCGGCCGGCAGGCTGCGCGAGCCGCTCTCCGCCCTCGGCCGCGCGGACGCGGTCGTCTTCACTCGGGCCCATCGCGCGGAACCTCCGTCCGAAGCGCGTTCGGAGCTCGACCGCCGGAACCCCCGCGCGCCCGTCTTCACGGCCCGCATTCGGCCGGCCGGTCTCTGGGACGAGCGCGGCTCGCCCGTGATGGCGTCCCGGCTGGCGGCGAGGCGGTTCGTCGCCGTATGCGGGATCGCGAATCCCGCCGGGTTCGCCGCGTCCCTGACCGAGCTCGACCTCTCGCCCGAGGAGCTCCTGGCGTTTCCCGACCATCACCGCTACGCGCGACGCGACCTCGAGCGGATTCGCCGCGCCGCCGACCGGACCGGGAGCGCGTGGATTCTGACCACCACCAAGGACGCAGCGAAGCTGGAGGGCACGACTTCGCTTCCCGTCGTCACGCTGCGGCTCGACGTCGAGGTCGAAGAGGCGGCGTTTTTCCCGTTCCTCCTCTCGAGGATCTCCGAGGGACAGCCGAAGAGCCCGCGCACCGCCTCCGCTCCGCGGCCATGAGCGTCTCGCCCGGCGCCGCGCCCGCGCGAGCGACGGTTACCGCCGAGCCCGGCCGCGGGCGGCGGCGCTCGGGCAAGCGGCGCCGCTCCGGGCTGCGCCACCACGCGGAGCTCGCGCTCTTCCGGCTCGGAGCCGGAGCGCTCGCGATTCTGCCCGCCGCCGCAGCGCGCCGCGCCGGACGGACCGCCGCGAAGCTCGCGTTCGGACTGATTCCTTCGAGGCGCCGCATTCTGTTCGAGAATCTCGCCGCCGCCTTCCCGGGAATGCCGGCGGAGGAGATCGCCTCGATCGCCGACAGCTCGATCGCCGGCTTCGCGAGCGCGCTCGTCGACTTCCTCGACACCGCGCGGCTCTCGCGCGAAGAGCTCCTTTCTCGCGTGTCGGTGGTCGGGGCCGGGCACCTCGCCGCCGCGCGCGCCCGCGGGAAGGGCGTCTTCCTGCTTTCCGCTCACCTCGGCAGCTGGGAGATCGGAGCGCTCGTGGCGGGCCTCCTGGGCGAGGCGATCGCGCCGGTGGTGCGCCCGCTCGACAATCCGCTCCTCGAGGAGGAGCTGGCGCGCCGCCGCCGGCGATTCGGCAATCGGCCGATCGCGAAGAAGGAGGCCGCGAAGGAGCTCCTGCACGCGATCGCCCGGAACGAGACCGTTGCGATCCTCGTCGACCAGAACGTGCTCCCCCGCGAGGCCGTCTTCGTGCCGTTCTTCGGCCGGCTCGCGGCGACGACGCCGTCGCTCGCGCGGATCCAGTTGAAGACCGGCGCGGCGGTCATCCCCGTGTTCACCTGGCCGGAAGGCGAGGGGCGTTACCGGCTCGAGTTCGAGGCTCCAATCCTGGCAGAAGAGTTTGGCGGCCCGGAAGTCGATCGCGACGAGCGGGTGCGCCGCGCGACGGCGCGGTACATGGAGGTGACCGAGGCGGCGATCCGGCGCGATCCCGCGGCGTGGCTCTGGATCCACGACCGCTGGAAGACGAAACCGTCGGAGCGACCCCCGAGTCCCGAACCTCGAGTTCCCGGTCGCCAGTGAGCACGCGGGAAGGACGGCTGGTCGTCGCGCCGAACTGGATCGGCGATGCCGTCCTGTCTCTGCCGGTGATGCGCGCGCTCGCCCGGGCGGCGCCCGGGGAGCGTCTCGGCGTGATCGCCCGTCCCGGCCCCGCGGCGATCTACCGTGCGGAGGGGAGCGCCAGCGAGGTCCGGACGGCGTCCAACCTCGTACGGGACTCCATCGCGACCGTGCAGGCCGGATTCGCGGAAGCCTGGCTCCTCCCGAACTCCTTCCGCTCCGCCCTGCTCCCGTTTCTCGCCGGCATCCCGCAGCGTATCGGGTACGCGACCGACGGGCGCGCCGCGCTCCTCACGCGCTCGCTTCCTCCCCCCGGGCGAACCGATCACCAGCTCCGCGATTACGACCCTCTCCTGCGACTCTCTGGAATCGAGCCCGACGAGGATCCTCCGCGTCTGCCGATCCCGGCCGAGGCCGCGGATCGAGCCGAAGCCGCGCTCGCCCGCGCCGGGCTCGCACCGGACGACCGGCTCGCGCTTCTCGGCCCGGGAGCGGCGTTCGGGTGGACCAAGCGGTGGGCGCCCGAGCGCTTCGGGCGGCTGGCCGATCTCCTGGCCGAGCGCGGCCACGTCTGCGCCCTCGTCATCGGGCCGGGCGAAGAGCCGATCGCCCAGGCGGCGCGGAGCGTCGCCGAACACCCCCTTCCCGTTCTCGGCGCCGACCTCGATCCGGTCGAGCTCGCGGGCCTGGCCGCGCGCGCGCGGGTCGTTGTCGCGAACGACTCGGGACCCATGCACCTGGCGGCCGCGGTCGGAACTCCGGTCGTCGCGCTGTTCGGCCCCACCGATCCCGGCCGTACAGGCCCGCGCGGCTCCGCCTCGGTCGTCCTGGACCGTTACGTGTTCTGCTCGCCGTGTTACTTGACGGAGTGCCCGTATCGGCACGAGTGCATGAATGAAATCGAAGTCGAAACGGTGGTTGCGGCCGTCGAGAAACTGATGGGGTCAGGCACGCATTATGGCGTTATTTCGCCTCAAAACACTAAAACGCGTGCCTGACCCCAGGTTATTCAGGGAGTGAGGCTACTGCCTCAGTTCGGTGTTCCAGTAGGCGATATCGAGAAAGTTCCGCCAGGCGGGGTGCAACTTGCTCGATCCGAAGTGTCCGACCGGGTGCCAGCGCGGCTTCTTCGGGTGCGCGATCAACCGCATCGAGGATTCGGCCGGCGTGCGGTTCCCCTTCTTGACGTTGCAGGCGAGGCAGGCGCACACCACGTTGTCCCAGGACGAAGTGCCGCCACGCGACAGCGGGATCACGTGATCGAGAGACAGCTCGGACGATGTGAACTTGTGGCCGCAGTACTGGCAGCGGTTCCCGTCACGCATGTAGATGTTGTGCCGGGAGAACTTCACCTCCTGTCGCGGAAGCCGGTCGAAGTTCTTCAGGGCGACGACCCGCGGAACGCGGATGGCCATCGAGGAGGTCAGCACGACTTCGTCTTGAGGTTGAACAGGGATGTCGCACCAGTTGTCGAACTCGTAGGTCGAATAGTCCGGCAAGACAGCGCGGACGTGCCCCTTGTAGAAGAGGGTGAACGCCTTCCGCACGGATGTGACGTGCACCGCCTGGAAGACGCGATTTAGGACGAGAACCTGAGAGTCGAGCATTCACTTGGCCGAAAACCGCGTCATTATATAGCGCCGATGACTCTTCCGGTCTCGAAGGAGCGGCTGCTCGCCCTCGTATCCTCCTTCGCCGGCCGGCGGTTGCTCGTCGCGGGAGACTACGTCCTCGACCGCTTCGTCTTCGGTCATCCGAAGCGGATCAGCCGGGAGGCGCCGGTCCTGATCCTGCGCTTCTGGAAGGAGGAGAGCCTGCCCGGCGCCGCCGGTAACACCGCCGCGAACGTCCGGGCCCTCGGCGGGATCCCCCTTCCCGTCGGCGCAATCGGCCGCGACCCGGCCGGAGCGAGCCTCACAGCGATCCTCCGGGAGCGCGGCATCGCGACAGACGGACTGATCGAGGTGCCGGGCTACTCGACGCCGGCGAAGACTCGCGTGCTCGCGGGAGCGGCGCACTCGATCAAGCAGCAGATCGTCCGATATGACCTCGAGGACCGGCTTCCGGAGCAAGGGCCGTGGCGCGATCGGCTCCTCGAGAATCTCACGCGCGCCGCCGCGTCCGCCGACGCCGCCGTGCTCTCCGACTACGGCTACGGCGCGATCTCGCCCGAGGTCGTTCCGGATCTGCGCCGGAGCCTGTCATCCGGCGCGCCGCTGCTCGTGGACTCCCGCCATGCTCTCGGCCGCTACGCCGGCGTGGACGCGGCGACCCCGAACGAGGAGGAGCTGGAGGAGTCCATGGGAGAGTCGCTCGGCGATTCCGCGGAGCGGCTCGCCGCGGCGGGCGACCGCCTCCGGCAGCGGATCGGCTGCCGCACCCTGCTCGTGACCCGCGGGTCGCGCGGCATGGCGCTCTTCGACGGAGCGAGTCTTCCGACGCTCATTCCGGTGCACGGAACCGACCAGGTCGCCGACGTGACGGGCGCCGGAGACACCGTGCTCGCGACGTTCTCCCTGGCGCTCGCTTCCGGCGCCTCACCGCTCGAAGCCGCGCTTCTCGCGAACTTCGCCGGAAGCGTTGTGGTGATGAAGACGGGAACGGCAACGGCGTCCGCGGACGAGCTCGCGCGGGCGATCGCGTCGGATCGAATCCTCACGACGTGACGATCGGCGTCCGCCCACCGCCGCAGAAGATCGTCTCTCGGGAGGAGGCGGCTCGTCTCGCGGCGCGGCAGAAAGCGGGGGGTCGCCGGGTCGTGTTCGCGAACGGCGCCTTCGATCTCCTGCACGCGGGACACGTGCGCTATCTAAGAGCGGCGCGAGCCGAAGGGGACTGGCTCGTCGTCGGTATCAACTCCGATGCCTCGGTCGCGCGGTCGAAAGGCGAAGGACGCCCGATCGTTCCCGCGGCCGAACGGGCGGAGATCGTGGGCGCGCTCGGATGCGTCGACGCGGTCGTCGTCTTCGAGGAAGACTCCCCCGCCGCGCTGCTCGACGAAATCCGGCCCGAGGTGCACGCGAAGGGGACGGACTACACGCCGGAGTCGGTGCCGGAGCGCGTCGTCGTGGCCCGCTACGGAGGGCGGACCGTGATCGTTGGAGATCCGAAGGACCACGCCACCACGGACTTGATCGAAAGGATCCGGAACGGCTGATGAAGCTCCTCATCGTGCGTCTCTCCTCGTTGGGCGACGTCGTCCACACCCTCCCGATCGCGGCGAACGCGCGTCGATCCGGCGCCCGCGTCTTCTGGGTGGTCGAAGCCGCCTACCGCGATCTCATCGAAGCGAACCCGAACGTGGAACGGGTCGTGATCGCCGACACGAAGGCGTGGCGGCGTCGTCCGCTCTCGCCCCGCACCTTCTCGGAGATCGCATCTCTGCTCCGCGAAGTTCGCGCGATCGCCGCCGACGTGACGATCGATGTACAGGGGCTCTGGAAATCCGCTCTGATCGCACGCGCGTCGGGCGCACCGGTCGTGGGGTTCGCCGCGTCGGGCCGGAAAGAGCCCGTCTCCGCCCTTCTCTGCGACCGGCCGGTCCAGCCGCTTTCCGGCGGTCACGTCGTGGATCACAACCTCGCTCTCGCGGAGGCGGCCGGGATTTCTGTGACGGACCGGCGTCCGGATGGGCGTTTCCTGCTCTCCAGGCCGGCGCCGGAGGCGGACACGTTTCTTGCCGAGCAGCCGCGACCATTCGCGCTCTACCATCCGGGAGCCGGGCGGCCGGAGAAGACCTGGGGGGAGGACCGATTCGCTGCGCTCGCGGACCTGCTCTCGTCGACCAGCGGGCTGTCGCCCGCCATCTCGTGGGGGCCGGGTGACGAGGCGCGTGCCCGGCGACTCGCGGAGCTTCTCCCGCAAGCGCGCATTCTGCCCCCCCTGACGCTGCCCGGACTCGCCCGTGTGATCGCGAACGCATCGCTCTTCATAGCGGGCGACACCGGACCGCTGCACCTGGCCGACGCCCTCGGCGCGGCGACGCTCGCGCTGTACGGCCCGACCGATCCGACCCGCAACGGGCCGTACCGGAGTCCCGGATCGGCCGTGCGCTACGATGCGAAAACGGGGACCGAAGAGATCGCCCGAAAGGCGCTCGAGGTGCTTGCAGCCTGAGCGGGGTCAGATCTTCACTGATCGCCGGACCTGCGACTGCGGATAAAGGCCCTTGCCGTCTGGGGAAAGCAAAGTGGCAAGTGGAGACCTGACCCCGGGAACGAATCATCAACGCCTCTCGTTCTCTCCGCCGCTTGAGACCGGGTCGGCTTCTCCTGTCTGCGTTCTTGTTGACGCTCGCTCCCGCTCCGGGTGCCTTCGCGCAACCGAAGCTCGACGGACGTCCCGCCTTTGTCGGCGAGACACTCCGCTACGCGATGTCGGTTCTCGGCGCTTCCGGTGGCGAGCTCACGCTGTCGGCGAAGGAGACGCAGCTCGACGGCAAACCCGCGTACAAGTTCGAGCTGTCGGCGATCTCCAACGACTTCCTCTCGAAGATCTTTCTCGTGCGCGACTACCTCGCCTCGTGGATCGACCCGACGACTTTCCGATCGCTGCGTTTCGAGAAGCACACCGTCGAAGGCAAACGCGTTCGCGACGACCTGATCGAGTTCGACTACGAGAGGAAGCTCGCCTACCGCAACGGAAAGCCGATCGGGATCGAGGAGTCCACGCTCGACTCGCTCTCTTCGCTCTACTACATCCGGCTGCTCGATCTCGAGAAACAGGAGCCGATCGAACTTACCGTCGTGTCGCGCCGCCTCTTTCCGCTTTCGGTGATCGTGCAGGGCCGCGAGACGATCAAGACACCCGCGGGAACCTTCCGGACGATCCGGGTCGAGCCGAAGAGTCCCAGCGAAGGGCTGCTCGGCAAAGGCAAGAGCCTGATCCTCTGGCTGACCGACGACGAGAAGAAGATCCCGGTCCAGCTGAAGTCGAAGCTGAAAGTGGGCACTCTCGTCGGCAAGCTGAAGGCGATCGAGTAGGGGACAGATTTATTTTCCTCCGTCGCGCCGCCCCGACCTCCGGCGGCCCGGAAAATAAATCTGTCCCCGGTTTTGGCGAAAACTCCCGGCGACTCCTCTGTCCCTCCTTTTGACAGGACGGCCGCGAAGCCTTACCCTCTATGGTTTCCATGGTCGTAAAACTGGGTGATCTCCTCCTGAAGGCGAAGCTCGTCACGCCCGATCAGGTCGATGCCGCGCTCAAGTCCCAACGCGACGAAGGGGGCAAGTTCGGCGAGGCGCTGATCCGCATCGGGGCCGTCTCCGAGAACGACATCACCGAGACCCTCTCCCAGCAGTTCGGCGTCCCCTCGATCGATCTCGCTCACTTCGAGATCGACCCGGGGGTCATCAAGGTCGTCCCGGGAGAGGTCGCGCGCAAGTACGGCGTCCTGCCCGTGAACAAGACCGGGGCGACGCTGACCATCGCGATGTCCGATCCGACGAACGTCTTCGCCATGGACGACATCAAGTTCATGACGGGATACAACGTCGAGCCGGTCGTCGCTTCCGAGGCCTCTCTGCGGAGGGCGATCGACAAGCACTACGGCACGCCGCGTTCGGTCGTCCTGAAGGAGCGGCCGAAGGGTGCGACGACAGGGACCGCCCCGATGGACGGTCAGATGGACGATCTCATGAGCTCGGCGCTGACGATCGACGACATGGCGAGCGTCGGCCTCTCCGAGATGAACATGGATGAGATCACCGGGTTCGACCCGGGCGAAATCGACGTCGTCCGGGGCGAGGAAGGTCAGGAGATCGATCTGATCGATCTCGCCAAGTCCTCCGAGTCGGCGCCGATCATCAAGGTCTCGAACCTGATCCTGATCGAGGCGCTCAAGGCGGGCGCTTCGGACATCCACGTCGAGCCGTACGAGAAAGAGTTCCGGGTCCGCTTCCGAGTCGACGGCATCCTTCACAACATCATGGCGCTTCCGATGCGCACGCGCGACCCGCTCATCTCGCGACTGAAGATCATGGCGAAGCTCGACATCTCCGAGAAGCGCCTGCCGCAGGACGGCCGCATCAAGATCCGGCTGCGGGTCGAGGAGCGGACGCGCGACCTCGACCTTCGAGTCTCGTGCGTCCCGACGCATTTCGGCGAGAAGGTCGTCATGCGGCTGCTCGACAAGTCCCGGCTCCAGCTCGACATGACCCAGCTCGGCTTCGATCAGGAGCCGCTCCGCCGCTTCAAGGACGCGATCGACAGGCCATATGGCATCGTGCTCGTCACCGGGCCGACCGGATCGGGCAAGACCAACACGCTCTACTCGGCCATCGCGCAGCTGAACGATCCGGCCGTCAACATCCTGACCGCCGAGGACCCGATCGAGTTCAACCTCGCCGGCATCAACCAGGTCCAGATGAAGGAGCAGATCGGTCTGACCTTCGCCTCAGCGATGCGCTCCTTCCTCCGGCAGGACCCCGACATCATCCTGGTCGGCGAAGTCCGCGACTTCGAGACCGCCGAGATCGCGGTCAAGGCGGCGCTGACCGGCCACCTCGTCCTCTCGACGTTGCACACGAACGACGCGCCGTCGACCGTCAACCGGCTCATGAACATGGGAATCGAGCCCTTTCTCGTGGCAACCTCGATCAACTGCATTGCCGCCCAACGGCTCGTGCGCAAGGTCTGCACCACCTGTGCCGAGGACGTCGATACCTCGCCGCAGATCCTGATTCAGGTCGGCTTCGCACCCGACGAGGTCAAGACCATCAAGTTGAGGCGCGGTCGCGGCTGCGATGCGTGCAAGGGCACCGGGTACAAGGGCCGGATCGGCCTGTTCGAGGTCCTTCTCTTCTCCGACGAGATCCGGGACATGATCCTGTCGGGGGCCTCTTCGATCGAGTTGAAGCGTCGTGCGATCGAGGAGGGAATGGTCACCCTCCGGACGGCAGGGCTCCACAAGATCCGGGACGGGGTGACGACGCTGGAAGAGGTTTTGAGAGAGACAGTTGTCTAGAAGAGGCGCCGGGCCATCCGGCTCGCCGGAAGAGGCGCCCCTGAGAACCCGCTAGGGGGTGTGGGGGACCGCAAGGTCACCCGCCGACGAATACTCGGACACTCTCCGAGAAACCTCTTTCCCGGCGGGTCGGCCCGGCATAAACTATGATTTCAGATCGACAAATTTTCACGAGGGCCGTCAAAAAATGGCAGGGGAAGCGACTCTTCACCAGCTCTTGAAACAGATGGTGGAGATGGGGGCATCCGATCTCCATCTGACCACCAATTCCCCGCCGATGGTCCGGCTGGACGGCCGGCTGTTGCCGCTGCCGTACCCGCCGCTGACCGTCGCGGAGACGAAGCAGATCAGTTACTCGGTCCTGACCGACAATCAGAAGCACCGGTTTGAGGAGAACCTCGAGCTCGACTTCTCCTTCGGCGTCAAGGGCCTCGCGCGTTTCCGCGCGAACAACTTCATGCAGCGGGGCGCGGTCGGCGGCGTCTACCGGCAGATTCCCTACCAGATCCTCGGCTTCCGCGAGCTGGGGCTGCCGCCGGTCGTGGAGCTGCTCTGCGAAAAGCCGCGCGGGTTGATCCTCGTCACGGGCCCGACCGGATCGGGCAAGACCACGACACAGGCTGCGATGCTCGACAAGATCAACCGGGAGAAGCAGCTCCACATCGTGACGATCGAGGACCCGATCGAGTTCCTCCACACGCACAAGAAGTGCATCGTCAATCAGCGCGAGCTCCACGCCGACACTCACTCGTTCCCCAACGCGCTCCGGTCGGTTCTGCGCGAGGACCCGGACGTCGTCTTGATCGGCGAGATGCGCGACCTGGAGACGATCGAGTCCGCGTTGCGGATTGCCGAGACCGGTCACCTGACGCTCGCCACCCTGCACACGAACAGCGCCGCGTCCTCGATCAACCGCATCATCGACGTGTTCCCCGCACACCAGCAGACGCAGATTCGCACCCAGCTCTCGTTCGTGCTCGAAGGAATCCTCTGTCAGGCGCTTCTCGAGCGCGCGAGCGGGAAGGGGCGCGTGATGGCGATGGAGATCCTCGTACCCAACGCCGCGATCCGAAACCTGATCCGCGAGGACAAGATCCATCAGGTCTACTCGATGATGCAGACCGGACAGTCGAAGTTCGGCATGCAGACCTTCAACCAGTCGCTGGCCACCCTGTATCACCGCAAGCTCATCACGCTCGAAATCGCCCTCATGCGGTCTTCGAGCCCCGACGAGCTTCAGGAGCTCATCAACCGCGGGGCGGGCGTGAACGTTCCGACCGCGACCGCGGTCGCCGGAAAGAGGAGCTGACGTGCCCAGCTACGCATGGAAGGGGCGCAACCGCGCCGGGATGGTTCAGGAAGGCGCGCTCGTCGCCGAATCGAAGGAGCTCGCGCTCGCTCAGCTCCGCCGCCAGAACATCGTCGTCACGGGCATCCGGGAGCGGGGCAAAGAGATCTCGCTCACCAAGGTCGGCCGCAAGGTCCCGCCGAAGATCCTCGCGGTCTTCACGCGGCAGTTCTCGGTCATGATCGACGCGGGTCTCCCGCTCGTGCAGTGCCTGGAGATCCTCGCGCTCCAGCAGGAGCACAAGAACTTCCAGAAAATCCTGCTGCAGGTCCGGCAGGACGTCGAGGCGGGCTCCACGCTCGCCGACGCGATGCGGCGGCACCCGAAGGCGTTCGACACGCTGTACGTCAACATGGTCGCGGCCGGGGAGGCGGGCGGTATTCTCGACACCATCCTGCAGCGGCTTTCGGTGTACATCGAGAAGGCCGTCAAGCTCCGCTCTCAGGTGCGTTCCGCGCTCATCTATCCGACCGCGGTCATCATCATCGCGGCGATCGTCGTCGCCGTCATCCTGTTGAAGGTCATTCCGACGTTCGCCGCGCTCTTCACGAGCCTCGGGGCCGAGCTGCCGTTTCCCACGCGCATCGTCATCGCGGCGTCGAACTTCCTCGCGCGTTACTTCATCTTCTTCGTGATCGGCATCGCGGCGGTCGCCTACGGGATCCGGCGCTACTACCGCACGTACCGCGGGCGGCGCGTGATCGACGGGCTGATGCTCAAGGCGCCGATCATCGGCATGATCCTGCGCAAGATCGCGGTGGCGCGGTTCTGCCGGACGCTCGCCACGCTCACGTCCTCGGGCGTGCCGATCCTCGAGAGCCTCGAGATCACCGCGCGCACGGCTGGCAACGCGATCGTCGAGGACGCCGTCCTCGAGACGCGCAAGAGCGTCGAAGGCGGCAAGACCATCGTCGAGCCCCTCAAGGAGTCGAACGTCTTTCCGAACATGGTCGTCCAGATGATCGGTGTCGGCGAGCAGACGGGCGCGCTCGACGCGATGTTGAACAAGATCGCTGACTTCTACGAGGACGAGGTGGACGTCGCCGTTCAGGGGCTCGTCAAGCTGATGGAGCCCGTGATGATCTTCATACTCGGCGTGGTCATCGGAGGAATCGTCATCGCGATGTACCTGCCGATGTTCACGCTGATCAACAAGATCGGATAAGCCGGGGGTCACCGTCACGGACTCTGGCCGCGCGCGTCTTCCCCTTCCCGCACCTCCGAACGCGGCCGAATCTCTCCGGCGATCGATCGGGTGGCTGTCGGCCGCCCGGATCATCGTTCTCCTGCTCATACTGCTCACCGCCGTGCTCGTCCAGGCGGGCTCGGGAGCGGCAGCGGAGATCTCGTTCCTCTACCTGCTGGTCGGCGCCGCCGTCCTCCTGACCATCCTTCACTGGACCGCGGGACTGCTCGTTCGGCCGGCGCTCGACGCGTGGGTCCAGATCCTCGGCGATCTCGGGCTCGTCACCCTTCTCGTCTATTCTTCCGGCGGCCCCGATTCGGTTTTTGCCTTCCTCTATCTGGTCGTGATCGGGACGGCCGGCCTCCTCCTCTACCGGGTCGGCGCCGTCCTGACCGCGTCGATCGCTGCCGTCCTCTATGGATCGATGGTGGAGCTCGTCGCGTACGGCGTGCTCCCGGTGCCTGCGCTCGCCTCGCTCGCCGACTGGACCAGCCCGCGCGCCCGGTACAACCTCGCCATTACCGTCTTCGGATTCTTCGGCGTCGCGTTCATGGTGGCCTATCTCTCCGAAAAGTTGCACTCGGCGCGGGAGGAGCTCGTCCGCAGGCAGCGGGCGCTCTCGAAGCTCCAGCACCTGTACGCGAACGTCATCGCGTCGATGTCCTCTGGCCTGCTCACGACCGACTCCCGCCAGCGGGTCACGTTCCTGAATCTTCCGGGGGGCGAGATGCTCGGCCTCGATCCCGCGGCGATCACCGGCCGCTATCTCGCGGAACTCGACCTGCCGTTCCCGTGCGATTGGGACAGCATCCGCAAGCGAGCGCGCGGTCGCGAGCCCTATCGCGCCGAGACGGAGTTCGACCGGGGCGGCATTCCTCGAGTGCTCGGGTATTCGCTGCGCGTACTCGAAGGCCCGGAAGGCGACGAGGGGACTCTCATCCTGTTTCAGGACCTGACCGACGTGAAGAAGCTCGAGCGGCAGGTGCGCTTCAACGAGCAGCTCGGGGCGGTCGGCGAGCTCGCGGCCGGCATCGCACACGAGATCCGCAATCCGCTTGCCTCCATTTCCGGCTCCGTGCAGGTGCTTTCGAACGTGCTGACGGTTGGATCGACCGAGAGACGGCTCATGGAAATCATCGTCTCGGAGTCGAACCGGCTCTCCGGCATTCTCGAGGAGTTCCTGCGATTCGTGCGGCCGCACGAGCGGCGCGTCGCAGTCTTCGACGTCGCGAAGACGATCTCCGAGGTGATGGAGATCTTCCGCCTTTCAGACGAAGTCTCCGACGCCCACTCGATCGAGCTGGACGTGCGGCCCGTCTCTTCGCTGCTCGACGCAGACCCCAACCAGATCCGGCAGATCGTCTACAACGTCGCCAAGAATGCGGTCCGCGCGATGGACGCCGGCGGCAAGCTCACGATCTCCGGCCGGGAGGAAAACGGCTGGTACGTCATGCGCTTCGCCGACACCGGCCGCGGCATGAGCGCGGACCAGCTCGCGCGGTTGTTCACCCCGTTCTCGACGGCCTTCGACGACGGCACGGGACTCGGGATGGCCATCGTTCGGAGAATCGTCGAGGACCACGGCGGCACGATCGACGTCGAGTCCCACGCGGGCGAAGGGACTACTGTGACGATCCATCTTCCGCGCGAAGCCCGCGCGCGTGAGGCCGCGGAACCCGCGGCCGTTCCGATCGGAGTAGCGGGATGAGCCGACAGCGCCTTCTGATCGTGGATGACGAAGCGTCCATCCGCGACATGCTCGCCTTTTTCTTCCACAAGAGGGGATTCGAGGTTCTGACCGCGTCGAACTTCGCCGAGGGCCAGGCCTCGGCGCTCCGGTCGACGCCCGACCTCGTCCTCTGCGACATCAAGATGCCCGACGGCAACGGGCTCGACCTGCTTCGCAAGATCAAAGCGGAGTCCGCGAAGACACCCGTCATCATGATCACCGCTCACACCTCGACGCCCGACGCGATCGAGGCCATGAAGGCGGGCGCGGTGGACTACCTCGCGAAGCCGTTCAACGTCGAGGAGCTGGGGCTCATCGTCGACCGCGCGCTCGGCGAGATGCAGCTGCGCGACGAGAACGTCTACCTCAAACAGGAGCTCGCAGCGAAGTACACCTTCGCGAACATCATCGGCAAGGGCTCGCGTATGCAGGAGATCTTCCGCACGATCGAGCGGATCGCGAGGGTCTCCTCGACGGTACTGCTCACCGGGGAAAGCGGGACCGGGAAAGAACTCATCGCACGCGCGATCCACTACACCTCCGTGCGCAAGGACCGGAAGTTCGTGTCGATCAACTGCGGGGCGCTTCCCGAGCCCCTCCTCGAGTCGGAACTCTTCGGACACGAGCGCGGGGCGTTCACGGGCGCCATCAAAGACAAGCGCGGCCTGTTTACGGAGGCGGACAACGGGACGCTCTTCCTGGACGAGATCTCCGAGACGACCCTCACCATGCAGGTCAAGCTCCTGCGCGCGATTCAGGAGAAAGTCATCCGAAAGGTCGGCGGCAACGAGGAGGTCTCCGTAGACGTGCGCATCATCGCCGCCACGAACAAGGACCTGCCCGATTTGGTTACCGAAGGCAAGTTCCGCGAGGATCTCTTCTACCGCATCAACGTCATTCCGATCCTGCTGCCGCCTCTGCGCGCGCGCCTGGAAGACATCGCCCCGTTGACGCAGCACTTCATCGGCAAGGTCTGCAAGGAGCAGAAGATCCCCGAGAAGAAGATCTCGACGGAGGCGATGCGGCTGCTCGAGGCCTATCCGTGGCCGGGCAACGTGCGCGAGCTCGAGAACACCCTCGAGCGCACCGTCGCCCTCGAGCCGGGACCAGTGATCACCGTCTCGAGCCTTCCGGAATCGATCGCGCTCGGCGTGAAGACGCGAGTGCCGGACTTCGAAAGCCTGCCCCAGGAGGGGATCAACCTCGAGGGCTATCTGGAGGCGGTCGGGAAGCGGCTCATGCGCGAGGCGCTCGATCGTTGCGACGGGGTCCAGACGAAGGCGGCCGAGCTCCTTCACATGTCGTTCCGGTCGTTCCGGTACTACGCGAAGAAGTACAGCCTCGTTCGTCGCGACGACATCTACGAGGCGGTGGAGGGCGAGGAGCCTCCGGCCGCGGAGGCGTAGGTCGCCTGATGGTCTAATGGCCGGCGTGTCGAAGGCCGGCCATTACGCCGTTGCCCTTCTTCTCTTCGCGGCCTCGTGTGGAGGCACGCCGAAGAAGACTCATGGCTCACCGCCCCCGGTCACCGGACCGCGCGTCGTCCTGCCTTCGGGCTCGGTCTACGGAGTGGAGCTCGCCCGGACGCCCGAGGAGCATGTACAGGGGTTGATGTTCCGAGAGAGCCTCCGCGAGAGGAGCGGGATGCTCTTCCTCTTCCTCGACGGCGCACCGCACAAGTTCTGGATGAAGAACACGATGATCCCGCTCGACATGATCTGGATGGACGATCGAGGACGCGTGTTCTTCGTCTCCGCGGACACGCCGCCATGTAAGACGGACCCTTGCCCGCTCTACGGTCCCGAAACTCCCCCGGCGAGCGTGCTCGAGATCGCCGGCGGAATGGCAGCGAAAGAGGGGGTCACGGTCGGCTCGACGATCAGATTCGAGGACGTCACGCAGAGCAGGCCGTGACCGAGCTTTCCCGTCCGCGACAATACGTAATCGGGAGGAAAACGATTGGCGCCGACTCCGGAGAAACG
>DASWIB010000175.1:0-8236 GCA_036397915.1 Thermoanaerobaculia bacterium
CACGGATCTCCGAGATCGTTCGCGGAGACGTCGCGCTCGCGACCGAGACGCTCACGCGCGATCTGTTGCCGAAGCTCAAGGAGGCAGGCATCCGGTTGATGCGCTGGGAAGAGATCGATGCGGACCACCGCAAACGGATGACCCGCTATTTCGAGAGCGTGGTCTTCCCCGTGCTCACGCCCCTGGCCTTCGATCCGGCGCACCCGTTCCCCTTCGTCTCGAATCTCTCTCTGTCGCTCGCCATTCGTCTCGCCGACCGTGAGGGCCGAAAGTCTCTGTTCGCTCGCGTGAAGGTGCCGGCTTCGCTTCCCCGATTAGTTCCGGTCTCCGAGGGGCAACTGCGCCAGTCGAGGGAATTCCTGCTCCTCGAGGAACTGATCGAGGAGCATCTCGAAGACCTGTTTCCCGGGATGAAGGTACTCGGGGCGTGCTCTTTTCGGGTCACGCGCGACGCCGACATCGAGGTCCGGGAAGAGGAGGCGAACGACCTGCTCCGCTCCGTGGCCGAGAACGTGCGCCGCCGCCGCTTCGGAGCAGCGGTTCGGCTGGAGGTTCAAAGCGGCCGCAGCGCGGAAGTGAGACAGCTGCTTCGCTCGCAGCTCGAACTCGACGAGGACGACGTCTACGAGGTGGAGGGACCGCTGGGGGGCGGGGATCTGCTCGCGATTCCGCGCCTCGAGAGGCCGGACCTGAAGGACACACCGCTCGTTCCCGGCTCGCGGAGCCTCTTCACGCACAGCGGGGAGGCGTTCGAGCGGATTCGGGAAGGCGACGTTCTGCTTCACCATCCGTACGACTCGTTCGAGCCGGTGCTCCGATTCCTGGAAGACGCCGCGTCCGACCCGAACGTGCTCGCGATCAAGATGACGCTCTATCGGACCGGCGCCGACTCGCCCGTCGTGGCCGCCCTCGCCCAGGCCGCCGAGAACGGGAAACAGGTTGCCGTGCTCGTGGAGCTCCAGGCGCGCTTCGACGAGGAGAAGAACATCCACTGGGCACGCGCTCTCGAACAGGCGGGCGTGCACGTCGCGTACGGCGTCGAAGGCTTGAAGACCCACGCCAAGCTGGCGCTGGTCGTGCGTCGCGAAGGCGCCGCGATCCGCCGCTACGTGCACTTCGGCACCGGCAATTACAACTCGGTGACGTCAGAGATCTACACCGACCTGGGACTCTTCACCGCCCGTCCGGATTTCGGACACGACGCCTCGCAGCTCTTCAACTTCCTGACCGGCTTCTCGAAGAAAACGCGATACCGCGTGGTCTCCGTCGCTCCGTTCTCTCTCCACGACAAAGTCGTCGCTCTCATCCGGCGCGAGGCCGAGAAGGCCCGCTCCGGGAAGCCTGCCCGCATCCTGGCGAAGATGAACTCGATCGCGGATGCTCGAGTCATCCAGGAGCTCTATCGCGCCTCGGCGGCAGGCGTTCCGATGGAGCTCGGGGTGCGTGGGATCTGCTGCCTGCGCCCGGGGGTCTCCGGTGTCTCCGACACGATCCACGTCTCGAGTATCGTGGGGCGTTTCCTGGAGCACAGCCGGGCATTCGCGTTCGGCGTCGGAGAGGAAGAAGACATCTACATTTCGAGCGCGGATTGGATGCCGCGGAACTTCTACCGCCGGGTCGAGCTCATGGTTCCGGTGCTCGAGGAGAGCGCTCGCGAGAAGATCCGGCAGGAGGTCTTCGAACCATACTTGACCGACAACACCCGGGCGAGAGACCTGCAGTCGGACGGCTCCTACGTGCGCCGCTCCCCCGCTCCCGGAGATCCGGTTCGCGACGCGCAGCAGACGCTCGTCGAGAAGCTCGCCCGTCGCGGCCTGCGCGTCGTGTCGGTCGCCCCGCGCCGGGAGGTCCAGCCCGGGCGGCCGTCCGACAGGGCCTAGGGGGTTCGGGGGACCGCAAGGTCCCCCGACGAAAGATTACTCGGACAAACTCTTAGCGCGGATAAGAAGCGGGGCGCAGTAGACTACCCTGCGGCTCCCGGAGCTCCGGCCCGATCAAGGTCCGCGGACCGACGAACACTTTCCGCCCCCGCCACGAGGTCGTTCGGCCGAGAAGGCCCGCCCAGAAGAGGACTGCGACCATCAGGTCGCGCAGCGGCAGCAGCGGAGATCCTCCATCTGAAATCGACGACCGCCGTCCCGCTCGGTGATCACTTCGGTGAGATAGCGGACGAAGACGATCGCGCTTGCAAGCGCGACGAGAGAGGCCCGTCCGCCGGAGAACGCGAGCACGCCCGCGAACCACGGCAGAGGGCTCGCAACGAGCTCCGCCGCGTAAGCCGCCCCCCCGACACGGCGTCGGATGATCGCCCACCGACGGTGCCTCGCCCAGACGGCGGCGGGGGTCTTGGAGATCTCCGTCGTGTCGAGCGCGACCGGGAGTGTGCGGAAACCGGACAAAGCTCTCGCGTGAGCGGAGAAAAAATCGCGAAAACACGGTGTGAAGACGCTGCGAAGCCCGGTCCGGAGAAACGGTTAACATCGCGGCGTGCAAGGCCTTACCGACTACCACGTGCACACCTTCCGGTGCGGCCATGCCGGTGGAGAGTCTCGGGATTTCGTTCTTCGGGCGCTCGACCTCGGCCTCTCGGAGATCGGCTTCACCGATCACATCCCGCTCTACTTCCTGCCCGTCGAAGCGCGCGATCCCAGACTCGCGATGTCCGAGGATCGATTCGAGGATTACCTCGAGGAGGTGAAAACCCTCCGAAAGGAGTTCGGAGGCTCGATCGTCGTACGGCTCGGGCTCGAAGCGGACTATGCGGAGGGATACGAGGACGACTTGCGCCGATGGCTCGACCGGGCGGAGTGGGACTTCGTGCTCGGGTCGGTGCACTGGGTGGCGGGGGATTGGATCGACGCCCCGGGCTCGGCGGCCCGCTTCGACAGGGAAGGTACCGACAAGCTCTACCGGGAGTATTACCGTTTGCTCGCGAAGGCTGCCCGAACGCGTCTCTTCGACGTGCTCTCCCACTTCGACCTGCCGAAGAAGCACGGACACCGCCCCGCGGTCCCGGTCGAAGACGCGGAGGGGGAGGCGATCGCCGCGGTTTCGGAGGCCGGCTGCGCCGTGGAGATCTCGTCGGCCGGGCTGCGCAAGCCGGTCGGCGAGGCTTACCCGGAGCCGCGCCTCCTCGAGAGGATCGCTCGCGCCGGAATCCCCGTCACCTTCTCCTCCGACGCCCACGCTCCCGCGGAGGTCGGATGGGGTTACGAGCAGACCGTCCCGCTCGCGCTTTCCTGCGGAGTTTCCCGTTTCGTGACGATCGAGAAACGACACAAGACCGCGCATCCACTGGTTTTTCCCGACCCGGATTAACAAAGGGTGTCCGAGTACCTTCGGCGGGGACCCGGCGGTCCCCCGTACCCTGAGAGAGTGTCGAGCGTCTGTTGGCGGGACGCTGCGGTACCCCGGGCCGCCCGATCGATCCGGCTCGCGAGAGAGCCCGGTCGAACCCCTCCGGATAGACCTCCCACCTCATGTCGGTCAGCCCGCGTCCCTCCCGGTCCCGGTAGAAGAACTCACCGATCGCCCCGGGCACGCCCCGGAACCGGAGGTGCACCCGACTGTAGTAGTTCAGCCCGACGAAGTCGTTCGAGACCGGAAGCTCGGGGACGCGGAGGTCGACCTTTCCCTCCCCGGGGAACGACCAAGGAGAGCGAGCCGGTCGCGATCACACACACGCCAAAAGATCACACACTCCTACTGGATCTCGGTCATGTGGTGCTTCACCCAGCGCGCCTCGGCGATGAAGATCGTGTCCTCGCAGATGTTCGTCGCGAGGTCCCCGACGCGCTCCAGGTTCTTGGAGATCGAGATCAGCTCGAGGCCGTAGGTGATCAGGTTGTGGTGCTCGGCCATGTAGGTCAGGAGCTCCCGGATGATCGAGATGTTCTTCTCGTCCAGGATGTCGTCCCGCTTGATGACCTTCCGGGCCAGCTCCGCGTCCCGGTTGACGAAGGCGTCGAGAGAGTCCTTCAGCATGGACATGGCGACTTCCGACATGTACTGCAGATCGACGAAAGGCCGCAGCTGTTTATTCGCCGCCAGTCTTTCGGCGCCCTCCGCGATGTTCACCGCGTGGTCTCCGATGCGTTCCAGATCGTTGTTGATCTTCAACGCAGCGATCAGGAAACGCAGGTCGACCGCGACCGGCTGCTGGAGAGCGAGGAGCGCCACTGCCTGTTCCTCGATGGCGACCTCCATGCGGTCGATTCCCTCGTCGTCCATAATGACGTCCCGGGCCTTCGACGCGTCCAGTTCGGTCAGGGCCTCGATTGCGCGCTGGATCTGACGCTCGACCTCGCCTCCCATGAGGATGAGGTTGCGGCGAAGCTCCTCGAGCAGCTCGGCGAAATGTTCCTTCACGATCTCTTCTCCTGCCGCGGGCTCAACTCCACAGCGCCTCCGCCGAAACCATCTCCAGGTTGCGCTGGTGCAAAGGCTCCCGGCGCTCGACGGAGACGGCCCGGAAGACGGCGCGACGGCCGAACACTTTCTCGAAGAGGTTCGCCTTTTTCCGCGCCGCCGTCAACTCGGCCTCGCAATCGCCGCGTGCTGCAGCCTCGAACTCCACGCTCCGCTGGCGCACGCGGCACCTTACGTTGACGACGAGCTGCCCGTGACTGCGATCGAGAGCGTCGGCGATTCGGAGGATGGCGGAGAGCTTTTCGACGACCGGCCGGAGGAGCGGATCGAGAGCTCTCCAGTTCTCGTGCGATTCCCTCGGACCCTTGCCCAGGTGGTAACGGGCGACCGAGGCGAGCACTTCGATCTCTTCCGCTGCAAAGCCGGTCAGTTCGCTATGGGTGATCAGGTAGTAGGAGTGACGGTTGTGCTTCGAGCGTCCGACGGCATAGCCGACGTCGTGCAGGAGGGCCGCGTGCTGGAGCCATTCGCGCTCGACGGCGGCGAGCTGGTGCACCGCGTGGGTCTGGTCGAACAGCTCGAGCGCCAGCCGGGCAACCTGGGCCGCATGAAACACTTCCGCGTTCGAGCGCCGCAGGAGGCGATCCACGCTCCGCGACCGCACGTCGCGCCCCGCGGCCCCGAAGCGCGCCTGGCCGTGCCGGGCGACATGGTCGAGCAGAAGCCCCTCCCGGAGCCCCCGCTCCCCGACTGCGATGGCGTCGGCGCCGACGTGCTTCAGAAGCCAGGCGAGCAGGATCCCTCCGGGCACCGAGATGTCGCGGCGGCGAGGATCGAGCCCGGGCACCCGCAGTTTCTCGCGCAGGGTCGTCGAGCGCAGGATCCGGTTCACCTTCTTCAACCCGGAGCGCGTGAGCGTCCGATGCCCGCCGGTCCGCGGTTCTCGGCCGCGGATGGCCGCCTCGTAAACCAGGGAGAGCGACTGAATGGTTCCCGCGGAGCCGACGCACGCCCGGAAACCCGTTCGCCGCACCGCCTCCACCGCGCGGCGGGCGGCGGTCCGGATCGCCTTCTTGATGGCTCGGCGATCTTCCTTGCTCGGCGGATCGTTCCGAGAATACCGGGCCGTCAGCCGGACGACGCCGAGCGGGACGGACTCGTTCAAGATCACGCGGCCTTCGCGTGAGATCACGAGCTCCGTCGAGCCGCCGCCGATATCGATGACCAGGAGCGGGTCGAGCTGGGACGGGAACTCGCTTCGAGCCGCCAGGTGAATCAGGCGCGCCTCCTCCTCGCCGGAGATGACTTCGAGGGATACGCCTGTCCGGCGCAGCACGGCAGCCTGAAATTCCTCGGCGTTGGAGGCTTCGCGCAAAGCGCAGGTCGCGACGGCGTGAATCTCCTCCGCGCCGGCGGCTCGGGCCTCCCGGACGAGCTTCTCCACGGCCGAGACGCCGGCCTCGATCGCCTCGTCGGAAAGGTGACCCGTGAAGAGCGTCTCGGTGCCGAGGCGCACCGTTTCCTTCTCCCGCGCGATCACTTCCAGCGCACCGTCCTCCTCCACGGACGCGACGAGAACCTTGATGGTGTTCGTGCCGACGTCAATGGCGGCAAGCGTTTTCGCCATGCTCAGGATGGTGCCGTCCCCGGCGGTGCGCGGCTTGAAGGAGGTGTGAAGTCGATGTGAAACCGGCAGGATTTCCTCTTTCCTATAATAGCGCGCCCGTGGCCGATCCCCCCTCTCTCTGGCGCCTTCGAGCTCGTGCGCTCGCCCGCGCTCGAAAGCACCTGCGGGATGGAGATCCGGAAGGTCTGCACGACGTGCGCGTCGCGCTCCGGCGCGTTGCGGCGACTGCCGGCGCTTTGGGTCGCCGCAAACTCGAGCGTCGCGCCAGGAAGATCGTCCGCTCTCTCTCGGCCGACCGCCAGCTCGAGGTGGATCGGGCTCTTCTCACTCGCATCAGCCGGCTGGGCCTGCTCTCAGAGGACGCCGGGACGGCGCTCGGCGCACGCTGGGAGTCGCTGCCCGACACCCAAGGAAGCCGGGCTGACGCGGTCACAAGGGAAAGGCGGATGCGGCGGCTCCAGCGAAGGCTCCGGGCGCTCGCTGCCCAGCCGCAACCCTCCGATACGATTCAGCGGCTCCTCGCCGAGCGTTCAGACGCGGAGGCAGCTCTTGCCGCTGCCCCGGACAGGAACGACGACGAAACCCTGCACCGCTTCCGCCTCCTGACCAAGCGGGCGCGGTATCTGGCGGAGGATCTCGTGGCGTGCGGACGCACGGAGTTCGAGCCGGCCGCGGCGCGCGAGCGGGCCGCACAGGACGCGCTCGGCCGTTGGAATGACCTGCGCCTCCTCCTCGAACGACTCCGGCGGGAGCGGAAGCTGGCACAGCGGCGAGGAGCGGTTCGGCTCGCCTCGGAGCTGGACGAGCTCGCCCGCGCGCTGGAAGGACCTCTCGCAAATCTGCGTCGCGAGGCGAGGGAAACGTCGCGGCGTCTCTCGAACGTGGTCACTCACGCCGCCCGATCCGCCTGATGCCGGTAACCTGAAAGAAGAGGGCCCCGGCGCCGCGCGCGCAGCGCCGGGTCCCGCAAGATCCTCTGCCCGTTGGAAACTAGGAGTGTGTCCGAGTGATCTTTTTGCGGGGGACCTTGCGGTCCCCCGAACCCCCTAGGAGTGTGTCCAACTGATCTTTTTGCGGGGGACCTTGCGGTCCCCCGAACCCCCTAGTCCACGTAAACCACGTCGCCCGTCTTGTTGTCGACGACCGCGCCGTAAACGTAGATCGGAACCGTAGACGTCCACGTGACGTAGAAGTCGGTCTGGGCCCGATCCCCCGCGGGGACCGTCGAGATGAGCTGGAAGGCGGCCTGTTGGAGTTGAGAGAGCCCGGTGATTACGACATCGACCGATCCGAGAACCGCACCGTCTCTCGCGGTGCGCCCGGAAAGTTGCGCCGGCGGCCAATCCTACCCATTCGCGCTCGTCACAGACGCATGCCCACCGGGCCCGGCGCGCGTCAATGCAACCGAATTCGTCCAACGCGCGACGTAGAATCACGTCTCTTGGCAAAAACGAGAACCGGACGAATCGCGATGCCACGACCGGAACAACGCCGTGGCCCTCTCCGCGAGACGGTCGAAGAGAAGCGGCGTCGCGCCGGCGCGGTTTTCCGGCGCCTCGCCCGCGCGTATCCCGGCGCTCGGTGCTCGCTCGATTACTCCGACCCGCTCGAGCTGCTCGTCGCGACCGTGCTCTCCGCTCAGTGCACCGACGTTCGGGTCAACCAGGTCACACCGGAGCTCTTCCGAAAGTATCGCACCGCCGCCGACTATGCCCGTGCACCGGCCGGGGAGCTCGAGAAGGACATCCGGCAGACGGGGTTCTTCAACGCGAAAGCGCGGAGCCTCCGCCGGGCCGGCGCCACGATCGCCGCGGAGCACGGCGGACGCGTTCCCGACACGATGGCGGAGCTCCTGAAGCTTCCGGGCGTCGGGCGCAAGACCGCGAACGTCATCCTGGGAAACGCCTTCGGAAAGGACGAGGGGTTCGTGGTCGACACGCACGTCGCGCGCGTGTCACGCCGCCTGGGGTTTACCCGGCAGAGCGATCCGGTCCGCGTCGAACAGGATCTGAACGCCCTCGTGCGGAAGGGGCGCCGGACGCTTGCAGCGCACCAGCTCATCTTCCACGGGCGCCAGATCTGCGTCGCGCGGCGCCCGCGCTGCGAAATCTGCTCCGTCAACCTGCTCTGTCCGAAGGTCGGCGTGCCGCTGGAAACACGCCGCGCGGCCTCGGCCGTCGTGTCCCGCGTCTTCGGTTCCGTGTCCCGCCGATGAAGGTCTATCTCTCGGGCGCCATCGAG
>DASWIB010000176.1:0-3689 GCA_036397915.1 Thermoanaerobaculia bacterium
CGCCGCCGCGCGAGCGCGCCACGGTTGACGACGAGCTGCGGCGCGACGTCGCAGATCTTCTCGACCTCCTCCAGGCCGTTGGCGCGCATCGTCTCCCCGGTGTCCACGAGGTCCGCGACGAAGTCCGCGAGTCCCATCCGCGGCGCGAGCTCGACGGATCCCGAGAGCGTCACGATGTCTGCCGCGATCCCTTTGCGGTCGAAGAAGTCGCGCGCGAGCCGCACGTACTTCGTCGCGACGCGCAGCGCGCGGCCCTCGGGAGGAGGCGGCGCCGCCGCGGGAGCGAGCAGCGAGAAACGGCATCGGCCGAAGGGGAATTCCAGCGGCCTCGGCAGGTTGCATTCCGTCTCGGAGAGGACGTCGGAGCCGACCACTCCGAGGTCCGCCGCGCCGCGCCGCACGTAGGTCGGGACGTCGAAGTCTTTCAGGATCAGGAACCGCAGCCCCTTCTCTTCGACGTCCACGATCAGGCTTCGCCCCACGAAGGGCGCGATCGCAAGCGGCGGGCGCGCGAGTAACGCCGCGAGCGGTCCCGCGATGCGCCCCTTGGGGAAGGCGAACGTCAGGGGAGCGCTCATGAGCCGGCGATCCCTTCGAGGCCGAGCGAAAAGCCGACCGCGGGACGCGCGGCGCCGAACGCGGCGTAGAGCCCGTCGTAGCGGCCGCCTCGGGCGATCGGCTCCCCGCCCGTCGCGCCGTACACGGCAAAGAAGAAGCCCGTGTAGTAAGACCGGGACGCCGGCTCGGCGAGGTCCACCGCGACCTCGCATCCCGAACGGCCCGAGAGCCCCCGCGCCACCGCCGCGAGCCCCGCGCCCGCCGGCAGGCGCGCCAGCAGTGGATCGTCCGGCGGAAGGCCTCCCTCGAGGAGCCGGCGCACCCGCCGTGCGAACTCGGGAGAGACCCGAGCCGCCTCCGACGCAGTCTCGGCGAGCCGCCGCTGTGAGATCTGCCTCGCGAGATCGCCGGCTTCTTTCTCCGTCCGCTCCGGCGCGAGAAGCGCCTCCAGGGCTCCCACCGCTCCGAGGATCACGTGGACTCGCTCGACTCCCCCGGCGGCGAGCACGTCGAGGCAGCAGCGCGCGATCTCCAGATCCGCCGGCGGCCCCGGCACGCCGAGCAGCTCCGCGCCGATATGGTAGGACTCAGCGGTCGATCCTTCGCCCGCGCCGCCGCGCAGCACCTCGCCACGGTAGAAGACGCGCGTCGCCTCGGCGTCCTCGGTCAGCCGGGCTGCCAGGTGCCGCGCGAGCGCGATCGTGAAATCGGCCCGCAGCGCCAGGGTGTCGCCCTGGCGGTCGACGAAGCGGTAGAGCTCCCGCTCCTCGCGGGCATTCAAGTGAGGAGCGTAGGGCGCGAGGTAGTCGGCCGAGGGGACGATCGCCTCCCGGTATCCGGCGGCCCGGAGTCTTTCGACGATCTTCTCCTCGGCCGCCCGGCGCCGCGTGGCTTCCCCGAAGACGTAGGCGGCGGCCCCCGCGGGAAGCGAGACTCGTCGCGGCGTCACGGCGCCCGCCTCTGCGAGAGAAGCCTCGGGACATCCTCGGGCGCGAGAACCTTCTGGCTCAAAAACAAAACCCCCGAACCCTTTCGGGCCGGGGGGTTCGTGTCACACGCTGCTGGTCCGCCCCGGCCGAAAAACTCGGCAGGGCGAGCTTCGCCCTACCGGTTCCCCTGGTGATGACCGTGATGCGCGATGGAGCGAAGCGGGCGAGTCATGAGGCGCGAAAGCCTAAAGCTCCGGCCGGACCGCTGTCAAGCGGCAGGAGCGGGTGAAAGACCTCGGCCCCGGCTCGAAGCTGACGAATCTGGCGGACGCATCCCCCGGACAAGCCTTTGAGAACAATGGTGCGCCCGCACCCAGTGACGTCCCCACGGGTACAGCTCTTGCTCTCCCGATTCGAGAGAACTTCATCGTGAAACGGTGCCTCTGTGTGTCACTGCTCTTCTTCGCCGGTCACATCGGTGCTGGCGTTCTGAAGGCGGAATCCGTGACCGTGCGCCATGCCGAGGGCGTCGTTCGGGGGTTTCTGGTTCTTCGGTCGGTCGACAGCGGCGCCATCATCGCCAACGGCGACCTCATTCAGTTCTCGCGGGGCGACCGCGTGACGAGCCGCCTCGTTTTCCACTTCAAGGACGGATCGCTCCAGGACGAGACCGCCGTGTTCACGCAGCGCGAACGGTTTCGCCTTTTGAGCAATCACCTCGTCCAGCGCGGTCCGAGCTTTCCGCATCCCATGGACGTCTTGATCGACGCGACGAGCGGCAACGTGACGGTGCGGCACCGCGATGACGGCAAAGACAAGGTCATCGAGAAGCGGATGGAGCTGCCTTCGGATCTGGCCAACGGAATGATGGTGACGCTCCTGAAGAACATCGCTCCGGACGCCCCGTCCACGACGGTTTCGATGCTGTTCGCGACGCCGAAGCCGCGGCTCGTGAAGCTCGAGATCACGCCGATGGGGCGCGAGCCGTTTTCCGTCGGCCGCGCGTCGTACAAAGCGACGCGATTCAACGTCAAGGTCGAGATCGGCGGGCTCGCCGGACTGCTCGCGCCGCTCCTGGGCAAGCAGCCGAAGGACACCTCGGTCTGGATCGTCGGAGGGGACGCTCCCGGCTTCGTGAGGTCGGAGGGTCAGTTCTATCAGGGCGGCCCGGTCTGGCGCATCGAGCTCGCGTCTCCGGACTACCCGCGGGCGTCGGCCGGGCCCTGAACTATCCCAGGGTGAGTCGTTGAGCCGCTCGAAGATCCAAGCAGTCGATATAGAGTGAGTAAAGCTTATGAAAGGAGCTTTGTGATGTTGAGGAGATGGGTGCAGACCCTGGCTTTGCCCGTTCTTTTGGTGGTCGCCGCGGCCTTGCTGTCGCACCGTGCCGAGGCAGGCGACGCCACGTCGCCGCAGAAGGGCGCGAAGGAGTTCGTTGTGTGGCCCGCGGCCGATTTGAAGTGGGAGCCCCTGGTCGGTGGGCCACCCGACGTGATGCAGGCAACGCTCTGGGGCGATTCGACCAAGGGTGCCTACGGTGCCATCTCGAAGTTCCCGGCTGGTTGGTCCGCTCCGCTTCACACGCATCCGTCCGATCACAAGCTCGTGGTCATCTCGGGCACGTGGATTCACGGTGAGGAAGGGAAGCCCGAGGCAAGGCTCGGAGCCGGCTCCTACCTGTTTCAGCCCGCAAACCGCAAACACACGTCGGCGTGCGACGCGGCATCGGAGTGTATTGGCTTCATCGAGAGCAGCGGAAAATTCGGCATCACGATGGTCGAGGAGAAGAAGGCACCGGCGAAGTAAGGCCGGGCTGCCGTCACCTCGAGACTCGGGTCGTCGAGGTGACGAATCGAGAGAAGGAGAACTGACTATGGCCTACGTCGGCAGGACTCAGCTCATTTACGTGATCGTTGCCCCACCGGATCAGGCCAAGGAAGGCGAACGCATCTTTGCGAGCCACGGTCCCTGGATGAAGGCCACGCATCACCGCGACGGGGACAAAGCTCTTCTGACCTATAACGTCTCCAGAGCTCCCGAGCTTTCGAACCCCCTTGATCAGAATTCTGCGCCCACTGGAAACACCGTCTTCATTCTGAGCGAGATCTATCAGACCGGGGCTGGCGTAACAGACCACTTCCAGCAAGCTGCGTCGGGTTGGCAGGACTTCCCCGCCCTCGTCAAGTGGCTGGAGAAGTGCAA
>DASWIB010000177.1:0-5489 GCA_036397915.1 Thermoanaerobaculia bacterium
GCCGGTAGCGGTCCGGCAGGTACAACGCGATCCGGCCGTCGTGCGGACCGACGGCCGCGATCCCTCGCCACAGGATCTCGCCTGTCGCACACAGGAGATCGAGGTCGGCGGGCTTATAGCTGGATATCCGGGCGGGCAGGACTTCGGTCTCGAGCACCGACGCCGGGATCGGCGTGCCCTGGAGCTGCTCGACGACCGTCAACAGCGCGTCCAGACCCGCGCGCGGCCGCGCCACGCTCTGCCACTCGAGGAGGAACCTCGCAAAGGCCGCGGGCTCGACCGGCTCGATCTCCCTGCGCAGCTTCGCGAGCGAGCGGCGTTTGAGGGCCTTCAGAACGCCCTTGTCGCACCACTCGCGAGTGTGGCCGCCCGGCATGAACTCCCCTTCGACGACGCGGTCCTCTTCCGCGAGCCGATCGAGCGCCGTGCGCACGGAAGCGATCGGCAGCCCGAAGCGTGCTGCGACGTCCTCCGCGCGGAACGGCCCGTGCGTCCGCGCCCAGCGCGACACGAGATCGGAGAGCGGATCGCGCACGCCTTCGAGAAACGCCTCCGGAAGACCGGAAGGAGGGGGGACTCCGAGCGCGTCGCGCAGGCGAGCGGCGTCTTCCGCGGCCGCGTATCGCCGCTCCCCCGCGACGGTGATCGGGATGATGCGTCCCTCGGCGATGAGCCGGCGGATCCAGCGCTCGACGGCGTCCGCCGGAGCAGCGCGCATCCGGATCTCCTCCCCGGTCAGATCGCCCAGCGCGAGCAGCAGATCGTGGAGATCGTCGGGATTCGACACCGGCCGGCCTTCCAGCTTCTGGAGGCTGCGTTCGAGCTCTTCGATCGCGCGCGCGTCCAGCAGCTCGCGCAGCTCCGCCTGGCCGAGCAGCTCGGCGAGCTGCGCCTGATCGACCGACAGCGCCTGGGCGCGGCGTTCCGCGAGAGGCGCGTCGCCGTCGTAGATGAAGTTGGCGACGTAGGAGAAGAGAAGCGAGGCAGCGAAGGGCGAAGGTGTGCGCGAGTCTACGGTCACGACACGGATCTGGCGCGTCGCGATACGGCGGAGGATCTCGGCGAGTCCCGGCAGATCGAACACGTCGCGCAGGCATTCCCGATAGGTCTCGAGCAGGATCGGGAAAGAGCCGTAGCGCGCGGCGACCGCGAGCAGATCTGCCGCCCGTTTTCGCTGCGCCCAGAGCGGGCTGCGGCGGCCGGGGTGCCGGCGCGGAAGGAGGAGCGCGCGCGCCGCGTTCTCCCGAAACCGTGCCGCGAAGAGCGTGGTCTGCCCGAGGTTGCGCGCGACCAGGTCCTCCACCTCGTCGGGAGCGGGAAAGAAATCACTGACCTCCGGCGGCTCCTCCGACTCCGGAAGCCGGAACACGATCCCGTCGTCGGACCAGAGCATCTCCGCGTCCGAACCGCCGGTTCTCGAATGCTGTGGCGGGTGCAGGCCCGCAGGGCCCCTCCCCGCGATGGACTGCGGGGGGTGCAGGCCCGCCGGGCCTGTCCCCGCTGCTCCCTTCAAGTGCGCGAGCACCGCGGTCGCCCACGGCGCGTGGACGCGCGCGCCGAACGGCGACAGGATGCAGACCCGCCAGTCGCCGACCTCGTCCAGGTAGCGTTCGACGACGATCGTGCGATCGCTCGGGACCTCGCCGGTCGCGGCCGCCTGATCCTCGAGATACGCGCGGAGATTCGCCGCGGCGCGCCGGTCGAGCCCGTGATCCCGCGTCAGGCGCTGGAGAGTTTCGCGCTTCGGCATTTCCCCGTAGGTGCGCGCGAGCTCTCCGATCGCGCGGCCGAATTCGGCCGGCCGGCCGGGCCGGTCGCCGTGCCAGAAGGGCATCCTTCCCGGTTCCCCCGGCGCCGGCGAGACGAGGACGCGGTCGTGCGTGATCTCTTCGATCCGCCAGGAGGACGCCCCGAGGAGGAACACTTCGCCGACGCGCGACTCGAAGACCATCTCCTCGTCGAGCTCCCCGACGCGGCGGCTCTTGCTACCCTCCTCTCCTGCCAGAAACACTCCGTAAAGGCCGCGGTCCGGGATCGTCCCCGCGTTGACGACGGCGACACGCCGCGCGCCTTCGCGGGCGCGGACCTTTTCGCCGACCCGGTCCCAGACGATGCGCGGGCGCAGCTCGGCAAACTCGTCGGAGGGATACCGGCCCGACAGCATGTCGAGGACGCCCTCGAACGACCTCCGCGGCAGCTCCGCGAAGGGCGCGGCCCGCCGCACGAGTGCGTAAAGGTCCTCGACGCCGATCTCCTCCATCGACGCGATGGCGACGACCTGCTGGGCCAGGACGTCCAGGGGGTTCCTCGGGTAGTAGGTCTCCTCGATCTTTCCCTCGCGCATGCGGATCGTCGCCGTGGCGCACGCGAGGAGATCACCGCGGTACTTCGGGAAGATCACCCCGCGCGAGACCTCGCCGGCCGAGTGCCCGGCGCGGCCGATTCGCTGCATGCCCGACGCGACGGACGGCGGCGCTTCGATCTGGACGACGAGGTCGACCGCCCCCATGTCGATCCCGAGCTCGAGAGAGGAGGTCGCGACGATGGCGGGAAGATTCCCGCGCTTCAACCGGTCCTCGATCTCGAGACGCTTCTCTCGCGCGATCGAACCGTGGTGCGCGAGCGCGATCTCTTCGCCCGCCGTCTCGTTCAACGCGGAGGCGAGCCGCTCGGCGAGACGGCGGCTGTTGGCGAAGATCATCGTCGAACGATGCGCGCGGACGAGCTCGACCAGACGCGGATGGATCGACGGCCAGATCGAGGTTCGCGCCGGCGGACCGGCGGCGGGAACGGAGCGTGTCTCGATGACTTCTCCGAGCTTCGCCATGTCCTCGACCGGCACCTCGACGGTCAGCTCGAACGCCTTGCGGCTCCCCGCGTCCACGATCTCGACCGGGCGCGGCTTCCAGGTTCCGCGGCGGCCGCCGGGCTCGCCGCCGCCGAGCAATCGCCCGATCTCCTCGAGCGGACGCTGCGTCGCCGAGAGGCCGATCCGCTGGAGCGGCTTTTCGCGTTTGCGGAGCGCCTCGAGCCGCTCGAGCGACACGAAGAGGTGCGCGCCGCGCTTCGAGGCGACGACCGAGTGAATCTCGTCGACGATGACCGTGTCCACTGACCGCAGGACGTCGCGCGCCGCCGATGTCAGGAGCAGATAGAGCGACTCCGGCGTCGTGATCAGGATGTCCGGCGGCGTGCGCGACATCCGCGCCCGATCCGCGGCCGGCGTGTCGCCGGAGCGTATTGCGACCGTCGGGAAGCGAAATCCTTCTCCCGCAGCGCCGGCGGCGGCGGCAATACCGGCGATCGGGAGGCGGAGGTTCCGCTCGACGTCCACCGCGAGCGCCTTCAGAGGCGAGACGTAGAGCATGCGGCACCGCTCCCTCTTCGGCGGTTCCGGCGAGAACATCAGGCGGTCGATCGCGGCGAGGAAGGCGGCGAGCGTCTTGCCGGAGCCGGTCGGCGCGAGAAGGAGCGTCGAGCGGCCCGCGAGGATCGGCGGCCACCCTTTAGCCTGGGCAGCCGTCGGCGCTGCGAACGAAGCTTCGAACCAGCGGCGGACCGCGGGCCGGAACGCGCCGAGCGAATCGAAACGTCGTGTCACCGGCGCATTTTCCCCTTTTTGTCATTCTGAGGCCGCTCCACCTCTTCTGCTATTCCGAGGCCGAAGGCCGAGGAATCTCGGCTCTGAGATCGACTCTCCGAAGGACCTTCCACGAGACGTGTCGTCTCGCTTCCGTCGCTCGACTGCTGTCCCGGTCCCTGTTGTGAGCGCATTCAAATAAGGAGGATCGCTGCTTTTTCGGCGGCCTCCTGGACGGCAACCAATCCCATGCCAAAGGCGAGTGGAAGAGGAGGCTTGACCACCTCCAAGGTGCTTCTTTCTACTCGGTCCCCGAACAGGACGAGACAGAGGGAGGTGTCGTACTGCCTCGAGACCCAGACAAGTCCATCCGCGTCATCGACAGATTCGTGCAGCGCCTCCGCCCACCTTCTGGTCGTCTCGTATTGATCGGCCTCAGATTCGATCAGTTCCTGGCGGCTCGTGCCGATTCGGGACGCTCCATGCCCGTGCAGCTGCACCAGCGTGAGATCGCGCTTCGATGCCAGCGTGCTCACAAGTAAGCGATCGAGCCTCCTCGAAAGGACAGCCTTGTCTGGTCCCCGTGCCGGGACGGTGTGGAAGACCGTCTCTGAGAGTGCTCCGTCAATGGAATCAGACCCGTACAACGTCGGGATGTTCTTCCCATCGGGAAGTCTGATGGGATTGAAGCGGTGCTCTGGTCCCACTCCGTGATTGAACTCGGTAGCTCCGAAGTCGCTGGCGTGGCACCGTATGATCTGTCTTCCTCGACCCCAAACATCAATCAGAGGTTTCAGATCAGCCGAGGAGGGTGGAGGGGGGAGGCTGGGACTATCCGCCAAGCTCTTCGGCTTCCCTTTGGGCCGCCAACCGGACCGCGTCGGGGTTTCTAATCAGGAGATCAACGGGTCTCTCACCGTCCAGCCAGCCGCTGGAAGCCGTGAACCAGAGAGCGAGATCCCAACTCCGGATCTTGCGGCCGAGAGTCGAAAGAATGTCAGCGACGACGGGAACGGCTTGTCCACCATCATCGAATTGGAAGCTCGGGAAATAAGTCTTACCCCGATAGAGAACCGAGAAGATCTTCCCCTCTTTCTTCCATCGGCTGGCGGTCGCGGCTCTGTTCTTCGCGGTTGAGCCGCTGAGATTCCCCGTTTCGGCACTCGTGTATCCACCCCACTGCTTCAGCAACAGTTCTCTCGCCCTCGCGCTTCGGCGCGCTTGAAGCACGGTCGCCGAGGCAGGGACCTCATCCAGCTTGGGGAGCATCGTCTCGATCAGTTGCTCTCGCTGCCGCCGAAGGCTCTCCAGGGTTTCCAGGACTCTTGCATTCTGTCTTTCGACACGCTCCTTGGACTTCTTCCGCTTCGAGGTGCGGCCCGGTAAGGCGATTCGCAGCTGACCCTCTTTCATTCTTTGATCAGCCGCCTTCATCAGGGTATTCAGCCCGATGATCGACGAGACTGAAACTGTCAGGGGTCGAATCGCGGTCTTCCGGACGATTCGTTCCGTTGCGGTTAGTCGCCTCTTCGATGAACTCCTCACAAGAGCCTCCTTTTCCGATCCCACGGTCTTCATCGTGATCCAGATGATATCACTAATCTGAATCATTCTCATCACCTGTAAGTACTGGTACTGATTCACCATTCGTTCCGCTACTGGCCAGAGTTGCGCCATCGGGATCGAGCGATCCGTTGCCAAGCGCCCCAGGGTCGCGGCTACGTAGAGGCGGAACTCTTAACTCTAAATTGAATCAATTCAGTTCGGCGGCCGAGACGGTCCGTCCGATTCCCGAAACGGATTGCGCGCGATGACACCGGCGTAGTTCTGCCCGTGAGTCAGATCTTCGGTCCAGAGAATGCCGCAGCCGAGCCGTCTCGCGCTCTGCAGGATCATCGCGTCCCAGAAC
>DASWIB010000178.1:0-16656 GCA_036397915.1 Thermoanaerobaculia bacterium
CCACTGCCACTCGTACGTCAAGGGCGAGATCCTCCAGATGATCCGGACCGCCGAGGAGTTCGGCATCGAGATCGCGACCTTCCAGCACACGCTCGAGGGCTACAAGGTCGCCGACGAGATCGCGAAGCACGGCGCGGGTGCCTCGATCTTCTCCGACTGGTGGGCCTACAAGTTCGAGGTGTACGACGCGATCCCCTACGCCGGGCCGCTCCTCCACGAGCGCGGCGCGTCGGTGTCGTACAACTCCGATTCGGACGAGCTCGCGCGGCGGTTGAACACGGAAGCGGCGAAGGCGGTGAAGTACGGCGGCGTGACGCCGCGCGAAGCTCTCTCGTTCGTCACGGTGAACCCCGCGAAGCAGCTCGGCATCTTCGATCGCACGGGCTCGCTCGAGCCGGGGAAGGACGCGGACTTCGTCATCTGGAGCGAGGACCCGCTTTCGAGCTCCACGGTGGCGCTCGAGACCTGGATCGAGGGCAAGAAGTACTTCGATCGTGCCGCAGACGTCGCGCGACGGCCGGCGTTCGAAAAGGAGCGCATCCACCTCGTCGCGCGCGCGAAGAAGATCACGGAGCGCGAGAAGAAGGCGGAAGCCGAGAAGCCGTCCGAGCCGCCAGCGGAGCGGCGGCCGGCAGCGCCTCCGCCGCAAGCCACCCGGCCTCCGGAGGAGCCGGAGCGTCCGACTCCGCCGCCGACGGAGCGCTCGCCCGCGCGAACGCCGACGCCGGCGATGTCGAGGAGCCGCTCGTGAAGCGAGCGCTCATGGCCGTCGTCCTGCTGCGCGCGGCGCTCGTCAGCGCCGAGACGATCGCGCTGGTCGGCGGGACGGTGCACACGATCAGCGGCCCCGACATCCCGAAGGGCACCGTCGTGATCACCGACGGCAAGATCGCCGCGGTCGGCGCAGACGTCGCCGTCCCGGCCGGCGCGAAGGTCGTGGACGTGGCGGGCAAGCACGTCTATCCCTCGCTCGTGCCGGCGGCGACGAACCTCGGCCTGATCGAGATCGGCGCGGTTCGGGCGACCCTCGACTTCGCCGAGATCGGCGAAGTCAACCCGGAGGCGCGCGCCGACGTCGCGATGAACTTCGACTCGGAGCAGCTGCCGGTCACGCGCTCGGCGGGAGTGCTGGTCGCGGGTATCACGCCGACCGGCGGGATCGTCTCGGGTTCCGGCGCGGTGATGAAGCTCGACGGGTGGACCCGCGAGGACGCCGCGATCCGAACGCCCGCCTACGTCACGGTCACCTGGCCGAACCTCTCGATCGATCGGTCGCCGCTCGCGAGGTTCTCCGTCCGGATCCAGGAGAAGCGGCGCGACGAGGCGGTCGCGAAGCTGAAGGACGTCTTCGCCGAAGCGCGCGCGTACGGGAAGGCGCGCTCGGCCGAGGGGAAGGCCGGGATCCCGCGGCACGACGTCGATCCGCGGCTGGAAGCCCTGCTGCCGGCGATCGAGGGGAAAATCCCGGTCCTCGTCGTCGCCGACCGGCTCGCCCAGATCCGCGCGGCGCTCGCCTGGGCGAAGGACGAGAACCTGAAGATCGTGATCGGCGGCGGGCGCGACGCGTGGCGCGCTGCGTCCGACCTCGCGCAAGCCGGTGTGCCGGTCGTGCTCGATCCGGTAATCGGCCTTCCGACGCGCGCCGACGAGCCCTATGACACGCCGTTCGCCAGCGCCGCGACACTCGCGAAGGCAGGAGTGCGGGTTGCCATCAATGAGGGGGACTCCTCGTTCGTGCGCAACATCGCCCACCACGCCTCGGTGGCCATGGCGTATGGGCTGCCGCGCGAGAAGGCGCTCGAGGCGATCACGCTCGAGCCCGCACGAATTCTCGGGATTTCCGACCGCCTCGGCTCGATCGAGCCGGGCAAGGACGCGACGCTCTTCGTGTCGGACGGAGACGTTCTCGATTTCCGCCACCGCGTCGAGGCCGCGTGGGTGGACGGCCGGCCACTCGATCTCTCGGACCGACACAAGCGGCTCTACGAGCGATACAGGAACCGGCCGAAGCCGGAGGCGAAATGAACTGGCTCTTCAAAGAAGAACCGACTCACTACCGTTTCGACGATCTCACTCGCGAGAAGCGCACTGTCTGGTCGGGCGTGAAGAACCCGCTCGCGCAGAAGCACCTGCGCTCGGTGAAGAAGGGCGACCGGATCTTCTACTACCACACGGGCGACGAAAAGGCAGTCGTCGGCATCGCGAAGGCGCTGATGGACGCCTACCCGGACCGCAAGGACAAAACCGGCAGAGCATTCGTCGTGGACATCGCGCCGGTAAAGAAGCTCTCGCGTCCGGTCACTCTCGCGGAGATCAAGTCCAAGGTGTCCTTCCGCGACTTCCCGCTGGTCCGGATCTCCCGCCTCTCGGTCATGCCAGTCTCCGACCGGGAGTGGAAGGAGATTGAGAGAATGGCAGGAAGCTGAGAAGACCGAGGCCGTCGTTCTTGCCAAGAGTGGCAAGTGGAGACCTGACCCTCAATGTGGCAAGTGGAGACCTGACCCTCTAGGCCACGGCTTCCTCGGCCTCCTCCGTCTCCCGCGCGCGCCCCGACAGATACGTGTAAACGACCGGCACGACGACGAGCGTCAGGAGCGTCGAGAAGACCATGCCGCCCACGATCGCGACCCCGAGCGGCTTGCGGCTCTCAGCGCCGGCGCCGATGCCGAGCGCGATCGGAAGCACGCCGAAGATCGTCGCGAAGGAGGTCATCAGGATCGGTCGCAGCCGGATGCGCGCCGCGCGCGCGACTGCTTCACTGACTTCGAGCCCCTCCCTGCGGCGGAGCTGGTTCGCATACTCGACGATCAGGATCGCGTTCTTCGTCACGAGGCCGATCAGGAGAATCAGCCCGATCTCCGAGTAGACGTTCAGCGACATCCCGAGGATCTTCAGCGTCAGGAGCGCGCCGAAGACGGCGAGCGGCACCGTCAACAGGATCGTCAACGGGTCCCGGAAGCTTTCGAACTGTGCTGCGAGAACGAGGTAGATAAAGACGATCGAAATGCCGAAGAGGAAGGCGAGGGTACCGCTCGACTCGCGGAGCTCCCGAGATTCGCCGTCCAGGTCCGTGCGTACGCCCGAGGGCAGCTTCGCCCCCGCGATCGCGTCGAGGTCATCGAGCGCGGTGCCGAGCGTGACGCCGGGAGCGAGGTTCGCCGTGAGCCGTGCCGATCGCACGCGGTTGAAGTGGTTCAGCTCCTTCGGGGCGACGGTCTCCCGAGCCGTCACGACGTTTGCCATCTGGAAGAGCCCGCCCGAGCCGCGGAGATAGAGGTCCGGGATCGCTTGCGGCGTCGCCCGTTCGGACGGACGCACCTGGAGGAGCACTTTGTACTGCTTGTCGCCGCGGCGGAACTGGGTCGACTCGCGGCCTCCGAGAAGGGTCTGCAACGTCGTCCCGATGTCGGTCACCGACACCCCGAGGGCCGACGCCCGCGCCCGATCGATCGCGAGCTCGATCTGCGGCGTGTTCAGCCTCAAGTCCGTGTCGAGGTTCAGAAGGTAGGGAAGCTTCGACGCTTCCGCCATCATCGCCTCGACCGCCGGCCGCAGCTCGTCGTAGGTTCCCGCCTGGAGCACGTACTGAACCGGCGTCGCGGAGAACCGCCCTCCGAGCGAGGGAGGGTTGATCGCGAACGACAGGACGCCCGGCACCGAAAGGAGCTTCGGGAACAGATCGCGGACGACCTCCTGCTGGGAGCGATCGCGCTCGGAGAACGGCTTCAAGGGCAGGAAGAAGAAGCCGTCGGTCACACGGCCCGGCCCTTCTCCGGTCAGCCCGACCGCGGTGAAGAGGCCGGCGCGCTCCGCGACCGACATATAGATATCCTCGATTTGCCGCGCGTACCGGTCGACGTACCCGAGAGTCGAGCCCTCGGGCGCGACGAGGATGCCGACGATCGTGCCGCGGTCCTCCGTGGGAACGAGCTCGGAGGGGAGCGTGCGGAAGAGAAAAGCGATCGCGATGAAGGTCGCGGCCGTGATCGCCAGCACGACCTTCCGGCGACGGAGCGCTGTGCGGACCGTGCGGTCGTAGAGGCGGTCGATCGCGTCGAAACCGCGCTGGACCGCGCGCGCGAGGCGCCCCTCGCCTTCGTGCCCGCGAAGGATCTTCGAACACAGCATCGGGGTCAACGTCAGCGCGACGAACCCGGAGATCAGCACGGCGACCGCCACCGTCATCCCGAACTCGTTGAACAGGCGGCCGACGTTTCCGGTCAAGAAGGCCACCGGGATGAAGATCGCGACCAGCGCGATCGTCGTCGCGAGGATCGCGAAAGCGATCTCTTTCGCGCCGTCGAAGGCTGCGCGCAGACGCGTCTTGCCCATTTCCAGGTGCCGGTAGATGTTCTCGAGCATGACGATCGCGTCGTCCACGACGAGGCCGATCGCGAGAACGAGGGCGAGCAGTGTCAGGATATTCACGGTGAATCCCGAGAAGTAGACGACCGTGAAGGCGCCGATGATCGAAACGGGAATCGCCAGCGTCGGGATGAGAGTCGCGCTCGGACTCTTCAGGAAGATGAAGATCACGACCACGACGAGGGCGAGTGCCAGAAGCAGCGTCATCCGGACCTCGGCGATCGAGTCACGGATGAACGTCGAGGAGTCGTAGGCGACCTCGAGCTTCATCCCCTTCGGGACGAGCGTGTTCAGCTGCGGCAAGCTGACCTTGACCGCGTTGCAGACTTCCAGCGTCGAGGCGCTCGCCTGCTTGACGATCCCGAGGCCGACCGCCGGAACGCGGTTGTAGCGGATGATCGTGCGCTCGTCTTCCGCCCCGACCGCGACCTCCGCGACGTCGGAAAGGTGGACGGCCCGATCCCCGCGCTGGGCGAGGAAAATCGCCCCGAACTCACCGGGATCGGCGAGCTCGCCGCGCGTACGGACGGAGAACTCCCGGCCCACTCCCTCGATGCGCCCCGACGGGATCTCGGCGTTCTGCCCCTGGATCGCGTTGTCCACGTCGACGACCGTCAGGCCATAGGCCGCAAGGCGCGCCGGGTCGATCCAGACCCGCATCGAGTACTTGCGCTCGCCGCCGATGATGACCGAGCCGACGCCGGGCATTCGAAGGAGCCGCTCTTTCAGGACGATGTTCGCTATGTCCGAGACCTCGAGGTTGCTGAACCGCTCGCCGTAGAGCGCGAGCCACATGACCGCCTGGACGTTTGTGTCCACCTTCGCGACGATCGGTTCGTCCGCCTCGCGCGGGAGACGGCCGCGCAGCCGCGACAGCCGGTCGCGAATGTCGTTGGCCGCCTGGTCCACGTCGCGCGAGAGCACGAACTCGACCGTGATACGCGAGACCTGCTCCTGCGAGGACGACCGTAGGATCTTCACGCCCTCGAGCGTCGCGAGCTCCTCCTCGATCAGCTCGGTGATCTCGGCTTCGATGACGTTCGATGCAGCGCCGCGGTACACGGTCGTGACCGAGACGATCGGCGGGTCGATGTTGGGATACTCGCGGACCGGCGTTCGGAAAAAGGAGATGACGCCAAAGAGAACGATCGTCAGACTCATCACCGTCGCGAGGACCGGCCGGCGGATCGAGACCTCCGAAAGCTTCACGGTTTCGTCGCTCCGGCGGCGGGAGCGGGCGGAGCCGCCGCGGCGCTCGTGACCGGTTGAACCTTCGCGCCGTCGAAGAGCTTCTGGTGGCCGGCGCGGACGACCTTCTCCCCCCCGCGGAGGCCCTCCTGGATCTCGACGCGACCCGGCTGCCGCGCGCCGAGCTTCACGGCGCGTCGGACGACGGTCGAGTCCGGCTGCACGACGAAGAGGAAATTCCGGTCGCCTTCGGCGAAAACCGCCTCGTCGGGTACCGTCACCGCCTGCGGCCGCTCGGCGAGCACCGCCGACACGTCGGCCGACATGCCGGGTCGAAGCTCTCCGGCAGGGTTCGGGATCACGGCAGTCAGTCTCGCCGAGCGCGTGGCAGGGTCGAGCATTGGATCGACCACGTTCACGGCTCCCTCGAATTTCTTGCCCGGGAACACCACCGTCGTGACGGTCACGCCCGCTCCGCGCCGGAGGTCGGCGAGGTACTTCTCCGGAACGGCGAACACGACCTTGACCTGTTCGATGCGCGCGAGCTCGGTGATGACGTCGCCCGCCCGCAGGAAGGTACCGGGCGAGACGAGACGGCTCCCGACGATTCCGGGGAAGGGCGCGACGATCCGGGTCTTCTCGAGCCGCGCCTGCGCGAGCTTCAGGTTCGCCTCGGCCACCTGAAGAGCGGCGCGGGCATTGTCGCGGTCCTGCGAGGAGGCGATCTTCTCGCGGGAGAGCTGATCGAACCTCTCGAAGGTCAGGCGCGCCTGATCGCGCAGCGCCTCGGCGCGTCCGGCCTCCGCGCGCAGCTCCGAGTCGTTCAGGATCGCGAGGACCTGGCCCTTCCGCACGAGGCGGCCCTCCTCGAACGGGAGCTCGCGCGCGATGATGTCGATCTCCGCAGTGACCTTGATCCGCTCGTCCGCTTCAACGGTGCCGAGCGCGTGGAGCGTCTCCTGGACCTCTCCGCGCGTCGCCTCCGCGACCTCGACGGGCATTGGAGGCGGCGCCGCTCCCGCTCCGGCGGGCTTCTTCTCGCGGCAGCCGAGCGAGACCGCGACGGCGGCGATCAGGATCAGCCGGCGAATGGGAATGTTCGACAGAGCGGCAAAGTTTAACGGATCTCCCTTCGCGAGCGTCGGCCCGTGTCCAGGCTCCAGCATCTGCGCCGGGAAGAGGACCTGGCCAGGGGGTGCGGAGGACCACAAGGTTCCCTGCCGACAATACTCGGGCACCCTCGTTTGGGTCAGTAGATCAGTACCTGATCGAAAACGTGCGCCATCCCGAAGAGCTTCTTCATGTCGGCGTCGCCCAGGCGCACGCAGCCGTGGGTGACGCTCCTCCCGAGCTGATCGGTCATGAGGGTGCCGTGGATGCCGTACCCGCCCCCCAGGTTCAAGCGGTACTTGCCGAGCACCTTGCCGAACCGGCGCTGCGGCGTTCCCATCGGCGGAACCACGATCGCGCCCCCCGCTTCGATCACTTTGCCGGGCGGAAGCTCCCGCTCCGTGCCGTCGGGGGCGACCTCGACAACCGTGTTGTTCTTGACCGTGAGCAGGCGTCCGCGCGGCGACGATCCCCGGACCCGCCTCCAGACACCGCCCAATCCCGAGCGACCGCCGGCCGGCTCGCCCGTGGCGGCATCGATCTTCTCGCCCGGTCTCAACTTCACGACGCGCTTGCCCTTCTGCCGCGCCTCCTCGATGAAGTGCCAGTCGGGCGGCACCCACTGGGGGTTCTGCTCCTTCGACGCGACCTTGAACCTGCCGGTCGGGGTGTCGAAGACCATGCTCCGGCCCTCCGCGTCGGTGAGCGTCGTTCCCTTTCCCGTCGAGCAGACGGCCTGGAAGATCGTCCGGCGGCCGCGGCGCACGTAGAGACGGTTCTCGGCGGTCGATATCACGATGATCTGGTCGGTGTCCTGCGAGTCGTCGAGCTTCATGTCGGCCTGCTGGATCACGGATCGCAGCCTTTGGAGACGCGCCGCCCGCACGTCCGCCGTCAGCTTGAGGACGTCGAGGCGCGGCCCGAGCCGCTCGGCGAGCATGCGATCGATGGTGTCCATCCGGCGGAGCCACTCCCGGTCTTTCCAGTTCGTCCACTCCGCGGCGACGAAGACGCCGGCGAGGAGCACGCCGATCGCGAACAGCCCCCACGCCCCGAGGAATCCGAGACGGAACTTCACGGCTGCTCTCCTTCCCCCGCGCCTGCCTCCGGGCCAAACACGTAGACGCGGGTCGGGGGACCGATCCGCGGCCAGATCGCGGCGAGGTCCGCTTCCGGAACCAGGAACGAGCCGGGCTTCGCGCCTCTCAACGGGCTCTCCGGCGGCGGCGGAGAGTGGATGACGTAGTCGTTCTCGAGGACGATGACGTAGCGCCCCAGCCCCGACGGAATCGTCGGAAGGGTTCTCGGCGGCTTCCGTCCGTTCATCGCGTAAACCCACTCCGGCGCCTTCCAGCCTCCGTTCTCGTACTTCGTCTTCACGCTGAAGGCACCCGTCAGCGGCGCGAAGGTCCAGGTCTTCTTTCCGACCCGAAAGGTGCGCGCCGATCCGATCTCGACGGACGCATCCCGGACGACTCTGTCGGCGAAGCGGAACGAGAAATCGCGTTTCCTCGTGTCGATCGAGATGTAGAACTCGTTTCTCTTGGTCGCTTCGATGTACTTCAGGCGGGCGTCGAGCGCGTTCGCGAGAGCCTTCTCGTCGAGCTCCAGATCGGCCAGCTCGCGCCGAATTCGCTTGATCTCGTACGGCGTCGCCCGACTGCGCGCAACCCGCGACTCGAACTGCGACTCGAGCGCGCGCCGATGGACCCACGTGAAGAGCCCGAGGGCGAGAACGACGGCGAAGAGAAAGAGAAGCGAGCGTGAGCTCGGGCGCGGGAGCTTGGGGCGCGGGGCGAGGTCTCTGCGCTTTCGGAAGAAGTCGGTGCGAACGGCCAGGATTCCTGAAGCATCCTTGGCCCGGGCGGCGGGCTGCGGCGGTTCCGGGCCCGTCGTTTTCTCCACGGCGGGCTCAACAGTGCAATGCTTACGCCATCTTCGGCGCAATCCTGGAGGGGTGCCGATCGACCGACCGGCGTGAGAAGGTGACGTCCGGCTCCGGGTCGATCGCAAAATCGGTTAGGCTCGCGACAAGAAGTATTCGATGGACCATGAGACCGTCCAGGAGATCAAACGGCACTTCAACGTCGTCGCCGAGGGGCTGCGCTCCGACATCCGCGTCGTCATCGAAGGGCTCGCCGCGAACACGGACCGACTCGAGAGGGTCGAGAGCCGACTCGACAAAGTAGAGAGCCGGCTCGACAGGGTCGAAGTCCGGCTCGACGGGGTCGAGAGCCGGCTCACCGCCGTCGAGAGCCGGCTCACCGCCGTAGAGACCAGGCTCGACCGGGTCGAGGTTCGGCTCACCGCCGTAGAGACCAAGCTCGATCGGGTCGAGGTTCGGCTCACCGCCGTGGAGACCAGGCTCGACCGACTCGAAATCAGAGGACCTGTTCATTAGAGGAGCACGCTTGAAGAGTCCCGCAAAGAACACCGCGCCGCTTCGGCGGGCATTTCCGATCCGGGAGCGCTACACGGTGTCCGGCCTCGTCGTCGGCGACGTCTGCTTCACGTGCCGCTGCCGGATCGTGGATTTCGCCGGAGACGAGGGGACGGTTCTCGCGTGGTGTGAATGCGAGTGGCCGGAGAACGCGGCGGAAATGGAAGTGCTCTGAGAGGGATCCTTCGCTGCGCTCAGAGCCTGCCCTGAACGAAGTGAAGGGATGATCGCTTCGCGGTCATTTCCCTCTCTGGTTGATCGCTCGCAGATACGGCTCGGCCGCCGTGAGAGGAACCGTCCGGATCCACCACGGCACGTAGAGGATCTCCGGGATCGTCATCCGTCCATCGGAGACGGAGAGGAAGCCTTCGGAATCCGTCTGCGTCGCCGCGACGCCGCTTCCCACCGTGACCCGCAGCGTCACCGGCGTCTCCTCTCCCGGTCCGAGCGTCACGGTCGAGGAGTCGACGCTCGGCGCGACGAAAGAGTCTCCCGCCGTCGTCCGCGCTTCGAGCGAATAAGTCACGGTCGCGGTCGAGAGGTTCTTCAGCGTGAACGTCTTCGCCAGAGTGAAGGGCGTCGCCTCGGTCGTCACCCGTCCGAAGCTCGCGTTCGTCGGAAGCACGAGGCTTTCGACCGTCGCGGCGGCGGCGAGGTCGATGTCTCCCGAACCGCGCGACATCACCCGTTCCCCGCCGATCTTTCCGGAGTCGGTCGGGCGAGTCGCGGTCTCCGTCAACGCCGCCTTGACGAGCGCCGGCGTCCAACCGGGGTGTTTCTGCTTGACGAGTGCCGCTGCACCCGCCGCGCGCGGCGCCGAGAAGGACGTCCCCGCAGCGAACTCGAACCCGCTCGCGTGGAAGACTGTGCTCCCTCCGCGGCCGGGATCCGGCGCCGGAAAGCGGTTCTCGCCGTCGGCCGAGTCGTCCTGGCAGGGAGCATAGCTGTCGGCGCCGACGGTCGCGAGATCCGGCTTGATCGCGAGCGTCGAGGTCGGACCGCGCGAGGAGAACGAGGTCAGCCGTTCCGCGGTCGCCGTCCCGACGAACGGCGGCGTGTCCGGAGGCGCGGTGCCGAGCTGCCAGAACGTCGTCTCCGCGGCCGGGTTCGAGCCGACGAAGCTCTTCAAAGCGAGACCGTCGCTGCGGCGGACGAGCAGAGCGGGAACGGACGCCGGAGAGAGCCCCGGGTTGAAGAGCTGGTCGCCGCTATTCGAGACCGAGGGATCGTCCGAATTGTAGATCACCATCGCGACGGCGCCCGCCGCCTGGACGGTCTGCCCCTTGACCGCAAAGGTGCAGGTTCCGCGTTGCACGAGCGCGATGCGCCCGTTCAAGGATCCGCCGGGAAGCGGCGTACACGCAATTCCGCTCGGTTGAGCGTCGATCACGTCCACGTCGAAGAGCGTGGCCGACACCGGCGACGCGGGCAGGGTGCAGCGGTCCGCGCACGCTCCGCCCAGAATCGAGGCGAGATTGTCGGGAACCCCGGAGCTCCGCGACTGCAAAAGTCCCAGCGAGGAAAGCCCGTAGTGCGAGTTTGACGTGGCGCCGACCGTGATCGCGTCGGGGGCCGCTCCGGGAAAACCCACGGTAAGCGGCGCCGGGCCGGAGTTGCCGGCGCTGATCGTGGCGACGACTCCCGCGGCGACCGCATTCTGGGTCGCGCGGATGATCGGGTCCCGCAAAGGGTCGCCGATCGGGTCACCGCCCAGGCTCATGTTGATGACGTCCATCCCGTCGGCGACCGCGTCCTCGATGGCCGCGATGATGTTGTCGTTGAATGCCCGCGGCGCGAAGACGCGGTAGCTGCCGATCCACGCCTTTGGCGCCACGCCCGCGATCGTGATCTCGCGCCTTCCCGAACCCGAGAGGTCGACCCGCGATCCGGCTGCGACCCCCGCCGAGTGGGATCCGTGACCGACGAGGTCCTGCGCGGTGCGATGTCCGAGATCCGCGTTGGCGTCGCGGGAGTCGGCGAGCGACTGGAAGACCTTCGCGACGATCACCTTTCCGTTCGCGAGCGCCGCGTCGCCTCTGGGGAATCCGTCGGGTGGCGAGAGCGTCGAGTCGGAGAACATCGGGTTGGAGAAGTCGACGCCGGTGTCGATGACGCCGACCTTCATCCCGGCTCCGGCGAGATCGTCTCCGCCGAGGGCCGACCAGAACGCCGGCGCCCCCATGACCGAGTTCGAGGCGTCGAGCGTCGGGAAGTACTCCCGGATCGTGTGAATGCCCGCGATTCCCGGCAGGGTCGCGAGATCGCGGACCGAGTCGCCGGGAAGCGAAACCGCGAAGCCGTTCCAGACGGTCCGGTAGCGCGCCCCGACCTCCGCGCGCGGGACTCGAGCGCGCAGCCGCTCGATCAGTTCGTCCTGGCGTCTCCCGAGATACTCCTCGTATCGCGCGACCGCCTCGCGCCGGACCGCGAGAAGAGAGATGCCGGTCTTCTCGGGCGCCGTCGCGGACAGGCCGGCGACGCCTCCTTCGTACCGGGCGACGGGCGGATCGCGGAGCTCGACGAGCACCAGCATGTTTCCGTCGGCGGCACGAGCGGTCTTCGCCGCCACCTCGGAGACGTCCGGTTGCGCGCCGAAAAGCGGAGCCGACAGGGCGACGAGGACAGCGGCGGCCCGGCGAACGAGGTCTGGTCGTGTCACGGAAGGCTCCCTGGAGAGAACGTTCTCGAAAGAGACAGTCTAAACGATGCAAGCTAAACGATACGAGTCAGCGCTTCCGTGCCTGTCTTCTCCGTCACTTCGGCGCGGGTGGCGGAATCGGCGCGGATGCGTGATCCGAAACGTACATCCACTTGCCTCCCTTTCGCGCCGCCACCGACGTGAATCTCCCTTCGATGGTCTGGGCAGCGCCGCCCGCCTTCGGCTGCGCCTTGAAGGAGTACCGACCCGAAGCGACCGAGAGGTCGCCCGACGTGCTGGAGAAGTCGTACTCGAGTCGCACGTCGGTGACGGTGTGGGCCGAAAAGAACTTCTCGTACCCTGCCCGGATCGCGTCGCGGCCCTTCGAGACCATCTCGTCCGGTGGATACATCGTGGCGTCCGGCGCGTACAGGGCGGCGAGCGCCGCCGGGTCGCCTGCCGTAAATGCGTGCTTCCAGGCCTCATCGACGGTTTTCGCGCCCTGTGCCCGAAGCGGGGTAGCCAGAAGAGTGAGGCAGAGAACAGGAAGAACTCGTCTCATGATCTCTCCTTTCGAGAAAGCCGGCGGATTCTACCTTTACACTCTCGGCGCGCACGAGGGAGGCCAAAATCTCGACGCGCACGAGCGGAGGCCAAAGATGAACGGAAGGCTCGTCGGTGGAATCGGGGTATTCGGCGTGATCGTGGGAACCGCGTCTCTCTTCGGGCTGACCCGCGGGATCGAGGAGTGGCTCTGGCTCTTCATCGGCATCGGGAGCGCCTTCCTGATCGCGCGGCACGCGCCCGGTCATCCGTTCGCGCACGGTTTCGCCGGCGGCGCTCTCGCCGCCCTCGCGAGCTCGGTTCTGCAGATGGGGATGTTTTCGACCTATGCGGCGCACAATCCGGAAACGGCAGCCGCCGCAATTGAGCTTCCGCAAGGAATCTCGCTGCGGGCCACCTTCGTCCTGATTGCGCCGCTGATCGCGGCGGCGAGCGGAGTCATCGTCGGCCTGTTCGCGTGGATCGCCTCGAAGCTGGTCGGGCGAGCCGTCCCGGCGGAATGATCGGAAGACCGGACGTCCGGATCAGGCTGCGCGCGACCCTCCTACTCTCTGCAGCGCTTTTTCTCGAAGGTGCGAATCTCGTCGCGCAGGCCCCGTCCGCCCCCTGGCGGACCATCGAGACGGCGCACTTCCGCATCCACTTTCCGGCGCCCTTCGAGCCGTGGGCGCGGCGTGCGGCGGCCGCGATCGAAGGGATCCACGAGCGGGTGACCGAGGCGGTGGGCTGGCGGCCGGAGCGTCCGATCGATGTCCTCGTCGGCGATCCGCAGGCAACCTCGAACGGGATAGCGTTCCCCTTTCTCGACCGGCCGGCAATTGTGCTCTGGGCGTCGCCGCCCGAGCCGGAGTCCGGCATCGGATTCTGGAACGACTGGATGGAAGACCTCGTCGTGCACGAGGTCGCCCACATCGTCCACCTCGGGCGGCCGCGCAACCGTTCCCGCGGGATCCTCGCGCGGCTCTCCCCGCTCCCGATCGGGCCGCTGGTACTGAAGTCGCCGCGCTGGCTGGCGGAGGGTTACGCGACGCTGATCGAGGGAGCGTTGACCGGCTCGGGTCGCCCTGCTTCGAGCTACCGCGCAATGGTGCTGCGGCGGTTCGCGATGGACGGAAAGCTGCCGGGCTACGCGGCGCTCTCGGGGACGTCGGGATGGCTCGGCGGCTCGATGGCATACCTGGTCGGCTCGACCTTCCTCGAATGGCTCGAGGCGAAGGAGGGGAAGGGAAGCTTGCAGAAGCTGTGGAAGCGCATGGCGTCCCGCCGCGGCGGAGATTTTCCGACCGCGTTTCGGGCGGTCTTCGGGCGCTCGCCGGCAGACCTCTACGACCGGTTCCGAGCGGAGGTCACCGCGGCCGCGCTCGAGGAGGAAAAGCGCCTGAAGGCCGCCGGCATCGTCGATGGCGAGACGTGGCAGCGGCTCGAGGGCGGCACGCTCTCACTCGAAGTCTCGCCCGACGGCTCGAAGCTCCTCGCGCGGCGAGACCCGAAGCGGAGCGAGACCTACCTCGCGGTCTGGACCGTTGCCGAGGACGAAGAGGAGCGCCGCGCTCAAGAAAAGCGACGCGATCGGGAGGCGAAGATCCTCCGCGACCCGAACGAAGTCGCCGACCGTCCGGAGCTCCCGCGGTCCCGCGCCCCGAAATGGCGGCTTCCGAGCTTCAACGGCTTCTCGGCCGCGAACCCGCGCTGGATGCCGGACGGGGAGCGAGTGCTCTTCGCGCGGCGGGCTCCGGATGCGGACGGCGTCCTGCGACTCGACCTGTATCTGTGGACGCCGGAGAGCGGTGCCCTGCGGCGCGTGACGGAGCTCGCGGACGTGGTCGAAGCGGATCCGGCGCCCGACGGCCGCTGGGCGGCGGGAGTGCGCGTTCGGTACGGGGTGTCCGAGCTCGTGGCCGTGGACCTCGCGTCCGGAGAGACGCGGCTCATTCCCGGCGGCGCTTCGGGGGATCCGTGGCGCGTGTGGAGTCACCCGCGCGTCTCGCCGGATGGACACACGATCGCGGGTCTCCTTCACTCGAGCGGCCGCTGGCGTCTCGTAACGCTGCCCGTGGGCGGCGGGGTATTGCGTGAGATTGCACTGCCCGGCTCGCCCGCGGGCGCGCCCGCTTGGAGCGCCCACGGGTCCCGGATTTTCGCCGCGGCGGACCGGGAAGGCATCTGGAACATCGAGGCCGTCGACGCCCGCGGTGCCGATGCCCCCGAGCTCCTGACGCGCGTCACCGGCGGCGCACTCGCCCCCGCGCCGGCTCCGGACGGAAAGTCGCTCTTCTTTCTGGAGGTCACGGCGAAAGGCGTGGACGTTCAGCGCCTCGCTCTTCCCGCGCAGCCCTTGGCGCCACTCACGCGCCGGCCGCAGAGCTTCCCCCTCCTTCCTCCCGAGCCGGTTCCTGTCACGCCGTTCGCTCGCTCAGCAGTTGCGGCCGACCGGCGGTACCGCCTCTGGCCGAGCCACGTCGTCCGTCCGGTCGCGACGTACTCGGTTGGACCCGACGGAAACGCCTGGCAGATCGGCGTCGAAGGCTCCGACGTCGTGGGGCAGCTCGACTGGCTTGCCGCCGGCTCGGTCGGCAACGACGCGGGCCCGCGCGGCGCGTCCGTCGCGGTCTCCTACCGCGGGCTCCCGGTCGCGCTCTCCGCGCACGGCTTCTTCGCGCGCGAGAAGCCGGGAAGTCAGCGCGTCGTCCGGCAACCCGAGTTCGACCAGGACCGGGTCGGAGGCTTCCTCGAAGGCTCCTGGTGGCGCCCGTTCTCCGGCGGCCGGGTTCGCGTCGACGCGGGGGGCGGAGCGTCACGCGTCGAACCGCTCGCGGGAGGCGACGAAATCGATCGGTCGCTCGTCTCTCTTCGGGCGCGGGCGAGCGCTCGGCGCGTGCGCGGCAGGACCGGGTTCGGCTTCGAGCTCGACGGCTCCGGATCGACCGGCTGGACCGGCGGAAACTCCTGGAGCCAGTTTCTCGCCGGCGGGGGCGCCTCGGTGTTCCTCCCGTCCGTGCGGATCTCCGCGTTCGGTCGCTACGGCGATACGAGCGGCTCGCCCACGCGATTCGACGTCTTTTCGGTCGGCGGGGCACCTTCGGCGGTTCTCGCCGCGGGCCTCGACCGGAACCGCGTGGAGCTCGCGGCACTGCCGGCCTTCGTCCAGACCGGTGAGCGCGTCGAGTCCGTCCGCGGAGAGATCGGTCCGTCGGGAATTCCGATCGTCCTCTTCGGCGAGCGGCTTCGCGCCTGGACACCGGGAGCCGGCAAGCCGGACCCGGTTCGGGTGTTCGGCGCGGAGCTGCGCATCGACGAGCGGATGCTGCCCGTCGCCTTTTCGGGCGAGCTCGCGTTCTACGCCGGCGTCGCGAAGGTCCGAAGCTCGTCGCCCCGCTTCGACTCGACGCGCGGATACGCGGGACTGCTGTACCGCCCCTGACCGGGATGCGATTCGGCGCTCGGCTGATCCGAATGGCGCTCGTCCTGTCGGCACTGGCCGCGTCGAGCGTCCCTGCCGAGGCACAGAGTCCCCACGGGGACGCGCGAAAGAGCGAGTGGATGCTCGCCGGGGGTTTCGGGTGGACGATCGGCACCGGCCCGAGCGACCCGGACCTGCAGTACGTCGCTCTCTTTCCGGAGGTCGCCTGGCCGGTAAAGCCGCACGTCGCCTACACGATCACGGGGTACGTGAGCCGCTGGTTTCCGCGGCAGGGGTGGGCCGCCGGCTTTTTTCCGGCCGGCGGTCGTCTCGAGCTCGTCCGCGGACGAAGGAACGCGCCGTACATCTCGGCAGCCGTAGGCGTCGGGTGGACGGACCTGACGGAGCTCGACGAGATCGACCGGCGTTTCAACTTCCTCGCGGAGTGGGGGGCCGGTATCCGGCACCGCATGCCGGGAGGCCGCGACTGGTTCGCGGAACTTCGATCTCTCCACGTTTCGAACGCAGGCACTGCCGGCAACAACTGGGGCTTGAACACTCTGCTCCTCATGATCGGCCGCCGCCTGTGAGCGACTGCCGTCCGGTCGACTACTCTCGCGGCCTTCGCAGTTGTCAAGGTCTCCGCTCCTCGTCTCGTGCGGGTGCCGGGGGCGGCGCGTCGCTATGTGGGGAGGGTCGGGGGAAAGGAGTTGGGCTAGGCTTCCAGCGAGTCGGCCATCAGCGCATGCGCGTCCGCCGGTGCGGGCTCCGGCCGCGCCAGCGCCGACCCGTCGACAGGCAGATCCTCAAGAGGCGCTCCTCTGGGCTGCGCCGAGCTGCCGATGGCGACTCAGTCGCTGGAACCGGGGACGAATGGCGTCACGTCCGTCTGCGAGAAGTCATCTCCCTTGAACAGGAGCGGCTCGCCGCGAACCCTGGCCAGGGCGTACG
>DASWIB010000179.1:0-3659 GCA_036397915.1 Thermoanaerobaculia bacterium
CGGTCCCCCGAACCCCCTGGATCGAGAGAGGACGCGGCGGGCGGTGGCGGCTTCATTTCACCGCGATGATGTGAAGGGATCAGGCGCCGGAGCGAGTGCTGGTTTACGCTTTCCTCGACCGGTCCGGGAAGGCCAGCTCTCCGAGCCGATGGTCTCCCGACGGCAGGGGGTGCAAACAGCGCCCCCTTTCAGTTGTCCTCCTTTTTCCCTCAAGGCTTCGGAGGCGCGAGGTGCACCAGCAGCCAGTCGCCTGCCAGGCGCGCGACGGCCTCGAGAGCGCCCGGCTCCTCGAAGAGGTGTGTGGCGCCGGGAACGATCTCGATCCTCTTTTTGCACGTGAGCTGCGCCAACGCGTCACGGTTCATCTCGATCACCGGGCGGTCCTCGCCCCCGACGATCAGAAGCGTCGGGGCCTGGACGCGCGGGAGCAGGTTTCCGGCGAGGTCGGGTCGTCCGCCGCGCGAGACGACCGCCCCGATCGATTCCGGTTGAACGGCCGCCGCCACGAGCGCCGCCGCCGCCCCCGTCGACGCACCGAAATAGCCGATCCGCAGATCGCGGGTGTTCGGCTGCTCCGTCAGCCACTCCTTCGCGCCGGCAAGTCGGTCCGCGAGGAGATCGATGTCGAAACGCAGATGCGCCGTCTGAATATCGACTCTCTCCTCCTCGGGGGTCAGAAGATCGATGAGCAGCGTCGCAAGGCCCCGTTCGGACAGCCTGCGCGCGACAGACCGGTTGCGGGGGGAGAGGCGGCTGCTTCCGCTTCCATGGGCGAACAGCACGACGCCCGAGGCGCCGTCCGGCACGACCAGATTCCCCGTGAGCGTGACGATTCCCGCCCGGACGTGCACCAGACGTTCTTCGCCTGTTTCCGTTTGAACTTGTGTCATGGCTGGATCCTCCCTCCGTTCACGCGTGTGCGACGACGTCGCCGAGCGAACGGTTTTCGTGCAGGTTCTCGATGACGCGGGCGAGCATCGGGGCGATGCTCACGACCTCGATCGGTAACCGAATCGCGGCGGGAGGAGCCACGCTGTCGGTCACGATGACGCGGCGAGCTCCGACTGCCGCGAGGCGCTCCGCTGCGTCGCCGGAGAACAGCCCGTGCGTGGCGACGACGGCCGTGACGGGCAGTGCCCCGGCTTGAGCGAGCGCTCGAACGGCCGCTTCGATGGTCCCGCCAGTCGAGATCATGTCGTCCACGATCAGGGGCTGGTGTCCGTCGACGTTGCCCGTGACGCCTCGCGTGGTCACCTCTCGCCCGCTGATCCTGGTCTTGTGAACGATCGCCACGGGAAGCGAGAGCAGCCTCGCGTACCGGTCGGCGAGGCGGGCCGCGCCGAGATCCGGAGCGACGATCACGCAGTTGCCCCCGAGCGCCAAACGGCGCAGAGGTTCGGCGAGGAGGGGGACCGCCGTCACGTGCTCGAGCGGCACCGAGAAGCAACCTTCCAGGGCGGGGCTGTGGAGATCGACGGCGACCACGCGATCGACGCCGGCGGCGTGGATCAGGTCGGCGATTAGCCGCGCCGCGACGGGTTCCCGCCCGCTCGCGCGGCGATCCTGGCGGGCATAACCGAAATAGGGGATGACGGCGGTCACACGGGCCGAGCCGGCCCGTCGACACGCGTCGACGAGCAGGAGGAGCTCGAGCAGATTCGCTTCGACCGGCGGACCAGTCGGCTGGACGACGAAAACATCTCGTCCCCGAACGCTCTCGAGAATCTGAACGTGGCACTCGCCGTCGGGGAACCGTTCGAGCTCGCGCTTTCCGAGCTCCACACCGAGCGCCCCGGCGACGGCCTCGGCCAGCGGAAGATGAGCGCAGCCGGAAAAGACGCTCAGATCCCCGAGGGTCGCCGGTCTGGCTGGCTTCCGGGCCACGCTATGCCGCCGACGCGCCGTGCCGCGTGGAGAATTCCCACAGGATGCGCTCGACTTCGGCATCTTCGGTCGGCTCGAAGTTCTGGTAGAAGTAACCGACCGCCGCGAAGTGTTCGGGAACGCTTGCGCAGATGACCTCGTCCGCCTCTTCCTGGAGAGCGGCGTAGGCCTCCTCCGAGCCCACCGGCACGGCCACGACGAGTCGCGCCGGCCGTTGCTTCCGCACCGATCGAATCGCGGCGCGCATCGTGGCCCCGGTCGCGAGGCCATCGTCCACGAGGATGACGACGCGATCCTGGACCCGTTCCGCGGACCGCTCTCCGCGGAACCGCGTCTCGCGCCGGCGCGCCTCGGCCATCTGCTCCCCTTTCACCCGTTCCAGGTAGTCCTCGGGCACCCGGAGATAGCGAACGAGCTCCTCGTTCACGAACTCCCCGCCGTTGGCCGTGACGGCTCCGATCGCGAGCTCCGGCTGGCCCGGCGCTCCGAGCTTGCGCGCGACGACCACGTCGAGGTCCGCGTCCAGCCGGCGGGCCACCTCGGCCGCCACCGGGACACCGCCTCGCGGAACGCCGAGCACCAGAACCTTTTTCCCCCGATAGGCGCCCAGGCGGTCCGCGAGGACTCTCCCGGCGTGGATCCGATCCTCGTAGGGGGTTTCGAAATCGAGCTGTCGTTCCATGGGACGATCCTTTCTAAGAAGCGCGCGACGTCTCGCTCGGGGCCAGGGGCGAGACCGTCAGCGCGGGACCGGACTCCTGTTGCGCGACCCGCGTGTCCATTTCGGAGCAGAGCGCCGTCAGGCGTCGCAGGAACCGCGCCCTCTGTGTACCGCGAGCCAAATTCACACGCATGTCGCTGATCGCCACGGGTACGGCCTCGACGCTCACGACCTGCGGCGGCCGGATCGTGATCCGGAAGAGCGCCGAGAGATCGTTCCGAAGCTCCGAGTCCACGGCGTAGTCGTCGACGAAGTCTCCCGTATCGTAGAGGATCGGTTTCCCCTTCCAGAACTCGACACCCTGGACCAGGTGGGCGCTGTGCCCCCAGAAGAGGTCCGCGCCGGCGGAAACGACTGCACGCGCGAAGTCGCGAAAGGCGGCAGTGGGCCGCGACCGCATGTTCGGGCCCCAGTGGATGGTGAACACGACGAAGTCCGCGTTCTGGCGCGCCGCCCGGAGTGCCTCCTCGACCCGGCGCATCACGACGTCATCGGTCGAGATCGGGATGTGATTGATTCCCGGCTTACCCGGCGCCGCGGCCCACTCCTCGGGATGATCCGCGAAGGCCGTTATGGCGACCCGAAACCCTCCCGCCTCGAGTCGGGCCGGTGCGGCTGCGGCTTCCAGGTCGGCGCCCGCTCCCGCATGGGCGATGCCGGCCTCGTCGAGGACTCGCGCCGTCTCGAGGAGCCCCTCCATCCCGAAATCCGCGGCGTGGTTGTTGGCCAGGCACGCGAAGTCGACGCCCGCGATTCGAAGAGTTTCGACGGCTTCCGGCTCCGCCCGAAAGTAGAAGGCTTTGAACCGACCGTCCGTCCAGGGCTCTTTCGCGCGCGTCAGCGCGCACTCCAGGTTCACGAGAAACAAATCCGTCTCCTGGAGAAAGGGCATCACGTCGCCCCACGGATGACCGAATCCGCGCGTCGCGATCGTCTCGGCGACCGTGCGGCCGAGCATGACGTCCCCTGCCAGGGCGAGACGGAAACCCACCATTCTTGACCCAAGCCGGAGTCTGACGCCGACCGCGCCACGGCGCATGGTTCAAACGCATCG
>DASWIB010000180.1:0-6640 GCA_036397915.1 Thermoanaerobaculia bacterium
GCGTAGAACGCGAGCCGCCTGCCGTCCGGACTCCAGCTCGGCACCTGGCTGCTCCACCGGTTCGCCGTCAGACGCCGCTCGTTCTCGCCGTTCGAATCCACAACGAAGAGGTCCCAGTGATAGTTGCCGGAAGGGTCTCTCGTGCCGCGCTGAAAGACGATCTGCCGGCCGTCGGGCGACGGCACGGCGACGCCGTCGAATCCCCGCGCCGCGACGATGCGCCGCTGGCGGGTGCCGTCGGCGTTCATCGCGTAGAGGTCGACGTCGTCAGGATCTGTGGAGTTGCGCGGCGACTGGAAAACGATGCGCGAGCCGTCCGGGAGGAAGGACGGATGCGCGTCGCGCCCGGGGCTGTAAGTCAAGCGTCGCGCACCGGATCCGTCCGCGTTCATGACGTACAGCTCCCAATCCGCGTCCCGCGTGGAGGCGAACACGATGCGGCGGTCGTCGGGAGACCACGCCGGCCAGGCGTTGTGGTACTCCGTCTTCGTGAGCTGCCTCTGGTTTCCGCCGTCCGCGTCCATCACATACAACTCGAAGCGGCCGGACCGGTCCGAGTAGTACGCGATCTGCCGTCCGTCGGGAGACCAGGCGTGCTCGTAGCTGACGCTCGGATCCCGCGTGAGGTCCCGCACGCTCGACCCGTCGGCGTTCATGACGTAAAGCCGCGGGTTGCCGTCGCGCGTCGAGAAGAAGGCGATTCGCTTTCCGTCGGGCGAGAACTTCGCCCCGCTGTCGTCGGCGGGATGGACCACGAGCGGCCGCGGACCGCTCCCGTCGGCGTTCATGATCCAGACGTCCGGATTCCCGCCTCGTGCCGATCCGAATACCAGGCGCCGGCCATCGGGAGACCAGGACGCATGACCGTCGCGGCCCGGGGCGGTCGTCAACCGCACCGCGTTGCCCCCATCCGCGTCCATCACGTAGACCTCCTCGTCGCCGTCCCGGTCGGAATCGAATGCGATCCGGTGTCCGTCCGGCGACCACGCGGGATGCCGCGCGAACATCTCGGCCGTGGCCGGGCCGGGATGCGTGAGGCGCTCTTCGCCGGTTCCGTCGGGGCGAATCCGATAGAGGTTCCAGACGCCGTCGCGGTTGGAGTCGAACAGGATCATCTTCCCATCGGGTGACCACGCCGGATGCGTGTCGTCCGCGTCGTTCCAGGTGAGGCGCCGCTCGCCGGTTCCGTCGGCATTGATCACATGAAGGTTGGTGCGTCCGTTGCGCTCGCTCTGAAAGACGAGCTGTCGCCCATCGGCCGACCAGGACGGGTTGATGTTCAAGAACGTCGGAGTCTGCGCCGAGAGGGCCGAGCTGCCGAGCAGGAGCGCCGCGAGAAGCAGCCAGGGGAGTCGGTCGGGGTGGGAATCGCGCTCGACGGAATCGGCAGGCCGACGCATACCCTTCAAGATACGGACGAACCCCGCGAGTGTTCGAGCGAAAAGTCAGGGCTCATTGGCCGGCGGCTCTGCCCTCAGCGGCTCCTCGGTAACCTGGCCGCCGTGTCTTCCTCCACGCTCAGAAACGGCCCCCTTCCACGTCCCGGATGAACTGGACGAGGCCGGTGAAATACACCTGCTGGTCATCGTAGAGGGTGAGGTGGCTGCCGTTCGGGCAGTAAAGATAGCGTCCGCGCTTCACCGCGCCCGCCATCCATTCCATGTGCTTCGGGTCCATGGTGTCGTACCGGGCGCCGATGACGAGAGTCGGTACGGTGATGTTTCCCAGGTCGGCCGTCCGATCCCACTTCGCGAGCTTCCCACTCGCGCCGAGCTCGCTCGGCCCCTGCATCGGGACGTAGATCTTCCGGTTGAGGTGCTTGAAGGCGCGGTTCACCGGATCCGGCCACTCATCGGCCGGCATGCGGAGAAAATGCTTCGTGTAGTGATGCGGGATCAGGAGCTCCATGTAACGTGGATTCTCGAACTGCCCTGCCGCCTCCAACCGCTTGATCTCCGCGAGCACGGCGGGGTCCATCTCGGGCATGAGGGCTTTCTGCGCATAGTCGTTGTACGCCGGGATGCTGGCCATCATGTTGGAGATCACGAGCCCTCTCAGGCCCTGCTGATACTTCAGCGCGTACTCGAGAGCGAGGATGCCGCCCCACGAGTGGCCGTACAGGTAGAAGTTCTCGCGGCCCAATCCGAGCGCCCGACGGACTTGCTCGACCTCTTCGACGAAACGCGGCAATTCCCAGAGCGCCGGTGCGTCCGGCTGTTCGCTGTAATAGGAACCGAGCTGGTCGTAGTAGTAGTACTCGATTCCCGCTGCGGGGAAGTAGCTGTCGAACGCTTCCAGGTACTCGTGGGTTGCGGCCGGACCGCCGTGGAGAAGGAGCACCTTCGTCGTCGGGTTGTTGCCGACGCGTTTCGTCCAGACTTTGAAAGTCCCCTTCGGCGTCGTCACCGGAATCATCTTCACGCCGCCGCTCAAGACGTCGTCCCGGCCGGAATAGTCCAGATAGCGTGAAGGGGCAACATCGGTCGTCGGGGCGACCTCCGCAGTGGGCGCCTTCCTTGCGCAGCCGAGGAGGAGGAGGACTACGGCGGCGAGCACGACGATTCTCTTCATCTCGACCTCCTGGTTGAGCCGGACGATATCTCGGGACCTCAGCTCGATTCAGCGATCTCTACCAGCAGACGCCCGGTGCGCTTCGGACGGACGCGTCGGATGCCAGCTGGTTCAGCATGAAGTCCGCCACGTCCGCACGGGAAATGCGCACCGTCCAGAGGAAGCTCCCGACGTCACGACCGTGGCGGTAGCGCCCTCGCTTCTCGCCGTTGGTCAACACGCCGGGTCGAACGATCACCCACTCCACGTTGCTCTTCTCGATCAACCGTTCCTGCCGCGTCTTGTCCCAGTAGTAGAACGGCAGAATCACGGGAATGGTGAAGAGCGTGTAGTAGAGGCCCATGCGCCCGGCGCTGTCTCCGATGCCGAGAGAGGTCTCGCAGACGAACCGCGGGACTCCGTGAGTCTCCATGGCGCGCAGGATGTTCCGGGTTCCTTCCGACAGGATGCGAGTTGGAGAGAAGAACCGCTTGTGGCCGAGGGCGGAGAGCACCGCTTCCTGGCCTCCCATCGCTGCCTCGACGGAACCCTGGTCGAGCACGTCACCCCGGACGACGGTCAGCTGCGGATGGGAGGCCTGCAGCCGTGACGGATCTCGTACGAGCGCGGTGACCGCGTAGCCGCGCTCCAGGGCCTGCGCGACGAGCTGACGACCGGTTCCGCCCGTCGCCCCCAGGATCAGGACTCTCCTCGGATTGCGGCGAGGTGCGGCGTGCGAGGAGGCGCCCCGCGCCCGATGCCCGGCCCGTCCCAGCGCGACGGAGAGCGCAATCGCGTACGAGAAGAAGAGAAAGAGAAGCGTCATTTCATATCTCCCCCTCCGCCCAGTGTTCAGCGTTCCGCAGCGAACCGAACGCGCAAGACCGAGTGCCGGGTGTTGGTCCTCCGGGTGTTGGTCCTCCGGAGACACCTTCCCGCGGGGCGCTTATATCGCCGGCGTGTGAAGTTCCCGTATGGCCTCTCCCCCGGACCCGCCTGAGGCAGTGGTGCACCTGCGTCTAGACCGTTGGGGATGTCGGGCATAACTTCGGACCCGGCGAAAGCGTCGCCGGATGCCCGGCAACCGGTGCGCGAACTCCCGTTGTGCCCGAGGGATCTCATAGCCCCAGTTGCCCCCCCAGTGGATCGAGGCCACCACCAGATCGCCCGGCCGTCTCTGCGCGTGGATCCGGTCGGCGACCCGGCTCGCCGTCTGTGCCGAAAGGTCGGGCAGCACCTGGACGCCCGGTCGGCCCTCCCCGGCCGACCAGTCGATGGGTACGCCGCTCGTCGGCGAGCCGAAGCCGAAGACCAGTACTCTTCCTTTCCCCGCGTCGAGGACGGCGGGACGTGCTGCGTCCGCCGCGTTGCGCCCCGCGCCGGCCGTAGAGATGCCCGCTCGCCGCAAGCTCTCCACCGTCTCCAGCAGACCCGGGATGCCCCAGTCGAGAACGTGATTGTTCGCGAGGACGCAACAGTCGATGCCTGCCGCCTGAAGACAGGCAACGTTCCGGGGATGCATCCGATAGTTGATGCCCTTCGGCAGAGCCTCCTCGCTCGTTGTAATGCTCGTCTCGAGGTTTACGATCCGCCGATCGGGCGCTCGCGCCCGAAGCTCCGCCAGGGTATCTCCCCAGACGTAGGAGAAGTCGACGGGATACGGAATGGGTCCGTTGGCGCGCTCCGCGAGCCCCACGTATCCCAGCGCCGAGCTCACGGCTGGCTCGTAGATCCTCGGCTTCGAGGGATGCGGCAGGATCTGGTCGATCCCCCGTCCGGTCATCGCGTCCCCGCAGAGAAACAGCTCGATTGTCCGAGACCCGGCCGGCTCGGAAGGAATGGGGTTCGACCGGCTTTCGACCGCGGGCTCACCGATTCCGGGCAACCCGCCGCCGGCCCTGGCGGCTGCGAGGGTGTAGCTCGAAAAACCAAGAAACCGACGCCGGGTCCACATGACCTGTCAGTTGCGACCGAGCCTGTGCTCCCTCCGCATCGCGCGACTGCGGCTCTTGCAATTGCGCGGCCGGTCGGTTTGCGAACATCGCCACGAGGACGGCTCGTCCCCGTCAATTTGGCGCCATACGCGGCCGCCCGCGAGGCCCTGTCATTCTGCTGTCCCTCTGTCGATTTCGCGCGGTCCCGTTCGACTAGTGGGCGAGAGGCGCATGGGGCGCCTCCCGAGACAGTGAGGAGATCGAGATGCTCAGCGATGCACTGCCGAAGGTCGTCCTCCCCGTGGCCCTGTCCATCGGCGCGGCTTTCGCCCTGGCCGCGCCGAACCCGCCCGCCGGCGACAAGCCGGTCTCACCCGCCGCCAACAACCCCGCCCCGGCCGCCCTCGACCGCTTCAAGGCCCTGGCCGGAGAGTGGGTCGCGGCCGAAGACGGCGAGATGTTCAAGAAAGGCGACCTCGTCGCGCGCTACGGCGTGACCGCGGCGGGCTCGGCCGTCGTCGAGACGGTCTTCCCCGGGAGCCCGCACGAGATGGTCACGGTCTACCATGCCGACGGTCCGGACCTCGTGCTGACCCACTACTGCATGGAAGGAAACCAGCCGCGCATGCGCGCCCGGAATCCCGAAGGCCCGCGCTTCGACTTCGCGTTCGACGGCGGCATCGGGATCGACCCGAAGAAGGACCGTCACATGAATTCGGCGTCGCTCGAATTCGTCGGCCCGGACGAGCTCCGCACCGTGTGGACGGAAATCGAGGCCGGCAAGCCGGTCTTCGTCGCCAAGTCGCGCCTCGTGCGGAAACCCCGATGACCGGGCGCGCGTAAGAACGAACACGTCCCGAACGAAGTGAGGGACCGACCAGAAAGGACACGACGATGAAATACCTGTTGCTCATCTACGAAAACGAAGCCGACTTCGCCAACCTCTCCGAGGCGGAGGGGAACAAGATCTTCCAGGAGTACATGGACTACACGAAGGGGATCAAGAAAAACGGAAACTACATCGGCGGAGAGGCGCTGCAGCCCGTCGCGACCGCGACCACCGTGCGGCAGAGAAACGGGAAGACCCTGACGACGGACGGCCCGTTCGCCGAGACGAAGGAACAGCTCGGCGGGTTCTACCTGGTGGACGCGAAGGACCTGGACGAGGCCATCAAGCTCGCGGGCGGGATCCCGGCGGTCCGCGCCGGTTCGATCGAAGTGCGGCCAATCATGCCGACGCCGCCCGTCGAGTAGTCTCGATTGCCGATCGAACGCCGCCCGGCGGGATCGGCTCGCCGGGCGGCTGCTTTCAGTCGGGAAGGAGACTCCGTACGAAACAGGCCGGCAAGGTCGGGCCCCCCCCGAGCTCGGCGCGGGTACCATGCACGAGATGTCGCATGAGGTCGAGGTCGACCCGAGGATCTGGGATCTGCGCCCGGATTTCGTCGTGTCCGTCGTCCGCGCTCGGCAGCTCGAGAACGGCCCGAGCGACTCTTCCTCGACGTCGCTGTTTCGTCGGGCAGAGGAGCGCGCGCGTGAAGCGCTGAAGGGCGCGGAGCCCGCCGCTCAACCGCACGTCGCCGCCTGGCGAGAGGCGTATCGCGCGTTCGGAGCGAGAGCCCAGCGCACGCCGAGTTCCGCCGAGGCGCTGGTCCGCCGCGTCGTGAGCGGTGAAGGACTTCCGCCGATCAACCGGCTCGTCGACCTCTACAACGCTCTGAGCGTCGAGTTCCTGATCCCGGTGGGGGGCGAAGACCTTTCTCGCATCGTCGGGCCGTCGCGGCTGACGATCGCTGCGGGCGCAGAGCCGTTCGACACGTTGCGTTCCGGGGAACCGATCGTCGAGCAGCCGGCGGCCGGCGAAGTCGTGTGGCTCGACGACGCCGGGGTGACCTGCCGGCGCTGGAACTGGCGCCAGTGCGTGCGCACGCGCCTGACCGAGCCGAGCACCGAGGCCCTTTTCGTCCTGGAGCGGCTGGAGCCGTTCCCTCTGCCCGTGCTCGAAGAAGCAACCGAGGCTCTCGTGACCCGCCTGAGCGAACTCTGCCCGGCGGCGGAAGTCGAGACCTGGACGATCGGACCGTCCGGGCACGAGTTACCCGATTGGTCAGCTTCAGGGTTTTGAGGCGAGGGACAGTCGCGAGCGTGGCGTGCGG
>DASWIB010000181.1:0-4907 GCA_036397915.1 Thermoanaerobaculia bacterium
CTGGGAGGTCGTGGACAAGGTCCCGATGTCCTACTCGATCGGCCACCTGGCCGCGGCCGAGGGCGACACGGTCTCGCCCGACGGGAAGTGGATCGTGGGCTCGGGCAAGCTCCAGGGCATCACCACCGCCTTCAACTTCGAGAAGGTCCAGACCGCCATCCGGAACAAGGACTTCGCGGGGGAGGAGGACGGGATCCCCGTCCTGAAATACGAGTCCATCAAAGACGCCGAGGTGCCGGTGGGCCTGGGGCCCCTGCACACCCAGTTCGGTACCGACGGGTGGGCGTACACGTCCCTGTTCGTGGACAGCGCGATCGCCAAGTGGAAGCTCGGCACGTGGGAGGTGGTGGACAAGGTACCGATGTCCTACTCGAACGGGCACCTGGCCGCCGCGGAGGGCGACACCGTGAGCCCGGACGGCAACTGGCTCGTGGGCCTCAACAAGCTCTCCCACGGCCGGCACCTGTCGGTCGGCCCCTCGCAGCCGGAGTCCTCCCAGCTCGTGGACATCACCGAGGAGAAGATGAAGCTCCTCTACGACGCCTTCACGGAGCCGGAGCCCCACTACGCCCAGATCGTGAAGGCGGACAAGCTGAAGCCGATCGAGGTCTACCCCAAGGAGGAGAACCGGCACCCCCTGGCCGTCTGGGACGTGAAGGACGCGGGGGTGACCCGCCAGGGGAGCAAGGTCACGGTCAAGATGGTGGCCGTGCGCTCGACCTTCACCCCGACCGCCTTCGAGGTGAACGAGGGCGACACCGTCACCGTGGCCGTCACGAACATCGAGCAGACGACCGACGAGCTGCACGGCTTCGGCCTGCTCGACTACAACATCAACGTCGTCGTCGACCCCGGGGAGACGAAGACCGTCACTTTCCGGGCCGACAAGCCCGGCGTGTTCCCGTACTACTGCACCAACTTCTGTTCCGCGCTGCATCAGGAGATGCAGGGGTACTTGATCGTGAAGGCGGCCGGCTGACGCCGGCCTCTCGGGAGAGCGCCGTGAAGCATGCATTCGACCGCGCGAACCTTTATTTGGACCTTCCTCTCGAGATCGGGCCGCGCGGGCTTCTCGTGCTCGCGGCGCTCCTGCTGATACCGACGTACCTGCTGCCGCTCTGGAATCTGACGATGTTCGCGCCTCAGTACCCGGAGGGACTCCGGCTCGGCATCTACAGCTACAAGCTCGAAGGAGGAAACTCGGGACAGGACGTGAAGGAGATCAACGTCCTCAATCACTACATCGGAATGAAAGACCTGGTGGCGGAGGATTTCACCGAGTTCAAGTGGATGCCGTTCGTGATCGGCGCGCTGGGTCTTCTTCTCCTGCGCACCGCCGTTATGGGGAGGTTCGGGACGCTCGTCGACATGTCCGTGGTGTTCGGCTACTTCGGCGCGTTCTCGCTCTGGTCGTTCGGCTACAAGCTCTACCACTACGGCCACGATCTCGCGCCGACCGCGGCGGTGAAAGTGGACCCGTTCATGCCGCCGCTCTTCGGGCACAAGAAGCTGGCGAACTTCGACGTGTATTCGTATCCGGCCGGCGCGTCCTACGCGCTCCTCGCCGTCGGGCTGGCGCTCGCAGGGGCGCTCTACCTCGCGTGGCGCGAAGGGCGCTCCGACCTCGCCGCAGAGGCCCGGACGGGGGGATGAGAATCTCTCTCGTCCTCCTCGCCGGTCTCCTCGTCGCGATCGGCGTACGTCCCGCCGGGGCCGCGTCGCTCGAAGGGCGCCCGCCCGCCGCGCAAGCGTCGGCTCTGCAGTCGCGGGTCGATGCCACGCCGCCCGGCTCGACGCTCGAGGTCGGCCCGGGAAGGTATTTCGGGGACCTCGTCATCGACCGCCCGATCCGCCTCGTGGGCCGCGAACGGCCGCTCCTCGTGGGATCCGGATCGGGAAGCGTCGTCCGGATCCGCGCCGACGACGTCGCGATCGAGGGCTTCGACGTCGACGGCCGCGGCGGCGGCGACCTCGGCCGCGACTCTTCCGGAGTGCACGTGGCCGCGAAAGGCGTCATGGTCAAGGACGTGCGGATCGTTCGCACCCTCTTCGGGATCTACCTGTACCGAGCGGACGGCGCGGTCGTCGAGCGGTGCGACATCCGCGGGATCCCCGGCAAGCAGCCGGGGGAGAAAGGCTCCGGCATCCATGTCTGGGCCACCGACCGCTTCCGCCTCGCGGGCAACACGATTCGCGACGTGCGCGACGGCTTCTACATCCAGTCCTCGTCGCACGGAGTCGTCGTCGGCAACGTCGCGCGCGACCTGCGCTACGGACTTCACTACATGTTCTCCGACGACAACCGTTTCGAGGACAACCTCTTCGAAAACGGCGCCGCCGGCACGGCCCTGATGTACTCGCGGCGGATCATCTTTCGCCGCAACCGCTTCCTTCACAACCGTGGCTTCGCGTCGGTGGGCCTGCTGCTCAAAGCCTGCGACGACCTCGTCGCCGAGTCGAACCTGATCGCCGACAACGCCCGCGGAATCTTCCTGGAGGGGTCTTCACGAAACGTCTTCCGGGGCAACGTCGTCGCGGAGTCCGACTCGGGAATCGTGCTCTACGACTCCTGCTCGGCAAACCGCTTCGAGGGGAACTCGTTCGTCCAGAACCTGACCCCGCTCGAGTTCGTCGGGCGCCGCACCGACACGCGTTTCGACGGCAACTACTGGTCCGGCAACGACGTTCCGGATTTGAACGGCGACGGACGGAGCGACCGGCCGTACACGCTCTCTTCGGTTTTCGATCACTTTCGGGGGAACCTGACGGCCGCGGATCTCTTCACCCAGGGGCTCGGCGCGGCCGCGCTCGCCGTCGCCGAGCGGACGTTCCCCGTGCTCGAGCCGGTGCGGGTCGAAGACCGCGCGCCCCTCGCGCGGCCGCCCCGGCTGCCCGAGGTACCGCGGGGCTCCGCGGCGTCATCCCATCCAAACGGAGCCGGGATCGCCGCCTCGGCGCTCGCCCTGGTCGCGGGCGCGTTTGCCTTCGCGACGGGGCGCCGGTGATCCGCTTCCAGGGCTTCGCGAAGCGATACGGCGACAACCCGGCCGTCCGCGGGGTCACGTTTTCCATCGAGCCGGGCGAGGCGGTGGCCCTTCTGGGACCGAATGGATCGGGCAAGTCGACGACGCTCAAAGCGGCCGCCGGGCTGATCCGCCCGAGCGAGGGGGTCGTCACCATCGGGGAGCCGCCGCGCGATGCCCGCCTGCCCGCGGCGCGTCAGACGGTCTCGTACCTCCCCCAGAAAGTTTCCTTCCCCGAGTCGCTGACCGGCCGCGAAGTCCTCGAGTTCTATCGAGCTCTCCGCGGCGCCCCGGGATCCCGCACCGCCGAAGTCCTGCGCTTTGCGTCCCTGAACGGGTCGTCCGACCGGCAGGTCGCGACCTATTCGGGAGGGATGGCCCAGCGGCTCGGTCTCGCGGTGGCCGTCCTGCCCGACGCGCCGCTGCTCCTTCTCGACGAGCCGACGGCGTCACTCGACCCCGACGGACTCTGTGCGTTCTACGGCCTCGTCGAGCGTCGGCGCCGCGAAGGGCACACGCTGTTCTTCACGTCGCATCAGCTGGGGGACGTCGAGCGGCTGGCCGATCGCTTCCTGCTCTTAGTCGAAGGCCGTCTCGCGGCGTCGCTCACGCAGGGCGAGCTCGCGGACCGGCTCGGTGAGCGCGGGGTGATGCGTCTGTCGCTCGACCGGCGAAGCCCGGAGATCCTCCAGAAGATTCGCTCGGTCGCCCCCGCTGCGGCCTGGGCGGGGGAAGACCTGGTCGTCCCGGGACGGGCGAAGGACCGGGCGCGCGTGCTCGACCTCGTGCGCGACAGCGGTGTCGAGATCCGCAACCTCGTCGCGAGCGATGGCAGACTGGACTCTCTCTATCAGGAGCTCGTCCGGGAAGACCCCGGCACCGAAACACAGGACAGACCGTGACCGAGATACGGCGATGAAGAACGCTAGGGGGTTCGGGGAACCGCAAGGTCCCCCGCTGAGAGTACTCGGACAAACTGCCAGGTCTTCGGTCGTCGCCCTGTGCGCGCGGCAGGAGCTGCTGCTGTCGGCGCGATCCCGGTGGACTCAGATCTTCGCCGCGGTTTTCGGCGCCCTCTCGATCGCCGTCGCCGCGTCCGGCTACATCCTCTCGGGCGGCCGCGGGTTCGAGGACTTCGCCCGCACGGCGACCTCGCTCGCGAGCCTCGTCATCCTGCTCGTGCCGATCACGTCCCTCGTGATCGGCGTCTTGAACCTCGCGCCGGATCGGGGCGCGACGGAGCTCCTCTTCTCTCAGCCCGTCCCGCGCCGGGCGATCCTTCTCGGCCGCCTGCTCGGACTGTTCGCCGCGCTCGCCGCGGCGCAAATGATCGGCCTCGGCGCCGCCGGGCTCGTGATCTTCTGGCGTTCCGGCGGCTCCGGGATTTCGAGCTACGCCTTCCTGCTCGGCGCGTCGCTCGCGCTGACGGCCGTTTTCCTGGGGATCGCGGCCCTCCTCGCTTCCGGGGGCGGCGTGCGCCGCTCGCGGGCGCTCGCGCTCGCCCTGATCGTGTGGTTCGGGACGGTCGTGCTGTTCGACGTGGTTGTCCTCGCCGGGGCGACCCTCCTTCCCTCGGGCCAGGCCTCGCGGCTCCTCGTCACGGCTGTGCTCGTCAACCCCGCGGACGCCGTCCGCACCGCGACCCTCCTCGGAATCCACGGCACGGCGGCGTTCGGAGCCGCGTCACTCGCTCTCCTCCGCTACACCCGGGGACCGGTCGGCGCCGCGCTGCTCCTCGGCGCATCCATGCTCTTCTGGATCCTGGCTCCGGTGGCGCTCGCCATTCGACGCCTCGACCGTGCCGATTTCTGAAGGCTCGGTTGCGGAAGGAGGACGGTTCCGGCGAATCGTTCTGGTGTCGCTCCTTGCCGCCCTCGTGGGATG
>DASWIB010000182.1:0-11992 GCA_036397915.1 Thermoanaerobaculia bacterium
ATCGGACCCGAACGTGGGCGCTGAGTGTCTCCCGGCGTTCCTCGGCTGAAATGGGTCATCCAGAAACTGCTGCACGGAGGTCATCCGGCGTCGCACCTTCGTTTTCCGGAGGTCGCCCGGAGGTGTCGTGACCTGTCAAGTTCTGTCGCTATTCCCTCTCAATAATTAGCATCGATGTGCCAGGGAACGTCGTTCAGCCGATCCTGAGAGCGGCCAATAGGTTCCCGGCTCTCAAGAGCTTGCGCCGGAAATGAGCGGAGAGGGCGGAACGGGCGATTCCCCCGGCACATCAGTTGCTCTCCGAACCACCGAAACCAATGAGACATCACGATTGCCACGGCGGGTACCTCGGGGAGTGGTCTCGCCCGGTGAATCCGCGTCCCCGCCCGCAAACCCGGTTCTGTCCGTGTTCTGAGCTTCGCCTCATCGGTTTGGGCAGGATTATGGACGACGGCGCTGGGACGGAGGGCGCGTGATCGTTTTTCTTCTCGCTTCTCTCGCGGACGTAATGGTGTCGACACTGCTGTTGGTGTTGCGTGACCGCGCGACCGAGGGCTGGAGGGCGTCCGGCGGCGACCTTCTCGAGATACGGCTCCCAGGGTCCGGGGACTCCGGCCAGCTCGTATTCGTTCACCCCACGTTCCCCAAGTTCGTGGCGAGCCGCGTCGATCGCCCGAGCCTCGATTCCGAAGATTCGATCGCACTGCAACTCTCGGGGTACTCCGCGGAACAGGCCCGATCCCGGCGCAGCACGCGAGCCCGGTCGGAGCCTACTCCGAGACCATCACGGCCACGATCAACTTCCGACTATGTCGTCGGCGCCGTCGCGCCCCCGGCGCCCAGGGCGGCGGCGTAGAACTCCGCGAGCGCTTCGGAGACGGCCTTCGGACGCTCCATCGGCGTCAAGTGGCCCGCGCCGGGAACCGTGACGAGACGCGCTCCCGGAATCGCGGCGGCCATCGCCTCGGAGTCAGCCGGCGGGGTGAGCGCATCCCGCTCGCCGACGACGATGAGCGTCGGGACCGCGATCTGCGATAGGAAATCCGTCGAATCCGGCCGGTCGCGCATCGCGATCAGATCGGCCTCGATCGTCTCCGGGGTCTGACGGGAGATGATCCGCTGGACGCGCTCCACGAGATCCCGGCGGCCGAGCGATTCCGGGGAGAGAAGCTTGGCGGGCATCGACTGGGCGACGGGTCCGACGCCGTTCGCACGGACGGAGGCGATGGTCTCGTCGCGTTTCGCGCGGCCCGCCGCGTCGTCCGCCGAAGCTCGCGTGTCCACGAGTGCGAGGGCGCGGATCTTTTCCGGCCGCCGCTTCACGAGCTCGAGCGAGATGTAGCCTCCGAAGGAAAAGCCGGCGAGGCCGACCGGAGCCGGAAGTTCGCGGAGGATCGCTTCAACGAAGTCGGCGTAACCCGAGATCGAATCGGGGGCGGGCGCGTCGGTATTGCCGCGTCCGGGGAGGTCCGGCTTCAAGACGCGGAACTTCGGGGCGAGCGCGCGCGCGACGCCGGACCACATCGCGCCGTCGAGCGGGAAACCATGAACGAGGACGATCGCGGGGCCGCTTCCGATCTCCCGGATGTCGGCGCCGCCGCCGCTCCACTCGATTCGCATTTGTGGCTGGCTCCTCGGGGTGCGGGAAACCGCAAGGGCCCCCGCCGACAGAATACTCGGAGACTCTCCTGGGCTCCGGATCTTATCCGGGTCGCATTCCGGCCGCCGCGATCTTGCGGGTCAACGTCGGCACCGCGGCGGCGCCGAGCTCTTGCGGGAGGAACCAGCGGGCATCCTTGCCGGCCGGGCGGCTCCGGCCGCTTCGACGGGCACGAAACACCGAGATCTCCAGGCGCCGGTTGACCACCGCGTGGCGGGCGGTCGCAATCGCACGGGGCGGGGCGAGCTGCAACCCGAGCCCTGCGATCCGGCGGGCGAGCGACCGGCGGGCGTCGTCCGCCGAGGCGCCTTCGGCCGACGGGAACTCCCAGAGGCCGTCGAGCCACGTCGACTTGCGCCGGACGAGGAGCACGCGACCGCTCCACTCCGCCACCGCCACCGCGAACGGGAGGCGCGAGGGGCTCGGCTTCGATCGGCGGCGCGGGAAGGTCTCCGGCCGCCCGCGGCGCCGGGCTTCGCAGATCGCCGCGACGGGACAGACCGCGCACCCAGGTCTCCGGGGCGTGCAGATCGTCTGGCCGAGGTCCATGAATGCCGCCGTCAGATCTCCGGGGCGCCGAGTCGGGAGGAGCTCTTCCAGCTGCGAGGTGACCAAACGCCGAAGACGCGGCGAGCCGGCAACACCGGAAAGCGCGAAGAGCCGCGCGATGACCCGTTCGACGTTCGCCTCGACCGCCGGCAGGCGGGTCCCGTAAGCGAGCGAAGCGACGGCGGCGGCCATGTACTCACCGAACCCGGGCAGGCGTTTGAGAGCCGAAGGGGCCCGAGGAATCGCGCCGCCGTGATTTCGCACGATCGATTGCGCGGCGAGGCGCAGGTTTCGCGCGCGGGCGTAGTAGCCCAGACCGGACCATGCGGCCAGGATGTCTTCCTCGCTCGCGCGTGCGAGAGAAGAGACGTCGGGAAAACGGCGGAGGAACGTGTCGTATCGTTTTCGCACGGTGACGACGGTCGTCTGCTGGAGCATGACCTCGGAGATCCAGATTCCGTAAGGATCGGCCGTGCCGCGCCAGGGAAGCTCACGCTTTTCCCGACCAAACCAGTCGAGAAGCTCGCGGCGGAGGAGCGAAGTTACGTTGCGGACGTCAGCGACTCACGCGGAGCGATCCAGCCCGGCTCGCGCATCAGCTTCGCGACCTTCTGCTGCTCTTCGGGGGTCGGCAGGGTCTCCTGCAGGTGCTTCTCGTGCTCTTCGGGGGTCAAAAGGTCGCCGGTGACCGAGTACGTCTGTCCGGCGTACTTCCCGATGCCGCGATGGAACTTCAAGTCCGGCGAGACGAGCTTCGGGCCGTTTGCCGGAAGCTGGCGGTTGACCTGCTCGAGGAGCTGGTCGACTTCTTTCTTGTACATCTCGCGGGAAAGCTCGTTCAGGTGCTCGCGATCGGGGTCGCCTTCGTGGTGGTGCTCGTCGTAACGGCCTTTGAGCCCCCACACGTAGAACCATTCAGCCGAGGACGAATGATCCTTGCCGAAGAGGTCGTAGGCGGTCGAGAGCCACTTGTTGATGAACTTCTGGAAGAGCGGAACCGGGAGCCGGCCGGCTTTCGCGATTCGCTGCAGGCCCATGTGCCCGGTGCCGAGATGGAATCCCTCCTCCTTCAGCATCGGTCCCATCGAGCGCGCGAGAGGGGCGAACCCGGAGGTTGACAGCATGTTCAACTGGAACTTCCCGTCGCGGTCGACGAACTCGGTGTACGTGAAGAAGTCGACCCAATTGTCCACGTCCACGTTGAACGAGCCGAGCAGCCGGTTGTTCTCCCAGGAGCGCCGCTCGAGAAGCTTGCGCGCCTCGACCTTGCCGGTCTCACCGAAGTGATTGACGAGGAGGTGGCACATCTGCCAGCCGTGGCGCATCTCCTCGACCATGATCCGGCAGACGCTGTCGGTGTCGTACTCGGAGGGCGAAGTCTCGAGGAGGTTGCGCTGCTGCTCGACGGAGGCGAACTCCGTATCGCCCTGGTAGACGATCAGGTTGAGCAAGGCGTCGCGGATCGGCTGGTGGGGGATCTGGGTGACCCGCTCCCACTTCCGCTGGCTCTTGAAGTCGCCGAACTCGATCTCGTCGGTCCTGAGATCCCCGTACCTGGCCTCGAACTGGTAGTCGCCGTACCTGGGCAGACGCAGGCCGATGTCCTTCTGCCATGCCCGAAAGGCGTCGATCCAGTCGTCGAAGGTCGCGATCTTCTTCACCGATTCCTCAAACTTCGTATCATACCGGTTTATGCCCTCTGGACCCGATCCGGGGCCCACGCCGCTCGAGGTGGATTGGGAGGGTCTGGTCGTTGCGTTCGAGAGCCGCTCGATGTTGATCACCCACTTCTTCGATCGCGAGACGGGGGACGTCGTTCAGGTTTTGGAGCGGGACGCCGCACGCCATTCCGCGATGAGCGCGGACTCCCGCTTCGCGGCGGTACCCCGGGACCAGGGTGAGCGGTCGCGCGGCGACCTCGACGAGTTTGCCGCGCAATGTGGGGAGCCCGGCTGCCGGCAAGAGCTTCTAGCGGCGCTCGCCTCCGAAGGTTTCGTCGCGGCCTACCGAAACGCGCTCATGCGGTACCCGAAAGAAGAGGCGCGGTTCTTCCAGTTCAAGCAGCGGCGCGCGCAGGAGCGGGCGGAGAAGTGGCTGTCGGAAATGGGAATCGCATTCGAGAAGAAGGCGCCGCGCCGCTCGGGTTAGGGACTGCGGGGAACCGCAAGGTCCCCGGCCGACGAATACTCCAACACTCAGACTAAAAAACTGGAATCGGAAATCGGGAGTCGAAGGACGCCGAATCGTCTCGCCTGATGAAAGTCGGGCGGGTCCGATACGATCGGTGACCACGCGGTGAACTCGTCCACCGCGCCACGATCGATCCTGTAGAAGTTCGCGCGCCACGAGCGGGGGAGGCGGCTCGATTCCCTCTCGCCGCGGCCGTCTCCCGGAAGGAGAGAGAGAGAATCGCCCACCAGCGGCGCGAGCGGGATCTGGAGCACCGCGGACCACCGGCCCGGCGGCGTGCGGCTTCTCCCGCGCAGCCCGGTCAGGTTCCACGAGACGTCCGCACGCATCGTCGCGCGCGCGAGATCGGGCGATTCGATTCGCGCGTCGAACAGCGTCCCGAGCGGATTGATCTCGAACTCGAAGTAGACGGTCGGCGGATCGAAAGGGGAGAGAAAGACCTCGTAGACGTCCTCGGTCCAGAGCGCTTCGTCACGGCGGCGCAGGGTGGCGGCGGTTCCGTCATCCCGGCCGTCGAAGCGAACGTGCAGGGCGCCATCGCGGACTCCGACGCGGACGGACGTGCGCAGCCTCGGCGGCTGGCCCGTGACGGCGTCACGCAGGGTGACCGGCACGAGCGACACGAGCCGCTGCGTCGGCGCGAGGAGCGGGACTTCGATCCCCGGAACGTCTCCGGGGCCGTGTCCCGTGTTCCCTGTCCCGCGTCCCGCTACTTCAGCTTCCACTGCCGGACGAGGTTGAAACCGATGTACACGTCCCCCTTGGGAATACCGCCTCCGAAGTCGGAGGCCGTGTACTGGTCCACGCTCGTCGCGCGCAGATTACCAACGGTCCAGGCGAAGCGGTGGCGCAGCACCGTCTTTTCGAGTGCGACCAGCCACCCGGCGTGTGTTCTCCGACCGGGACTTTCAGTGAAGTCGCTGTTTTTCGGGTAGAACTCCCCCTGGACGTTCACCGTTCGAGTGATGCCGATGGAGATCGCGAGCGGCACGTTGAACACGTCGCGAAACAACGGCGTATTCGAGACGTACGTCGGAATCGCAGTCAGGCGCACGCGCGGGCCGATCGCGACCGAGGCGACGCCCTGCGCGAAAAACGCGTAGCGGTCCTCCACGTCTTTCTCGCTTCGCGCGTTGCCGCCCACCCGGAGCGCGAGCGCGAAAGGGCGTCCCTCCGCCACCGGCAGGAACCGGTACTTCGCGGCGAGCTCGTAGTCGTCCTCGCTCGATGAGCGATCGAGCGAGACCTCGAGCGAGTCGAGCGGAGAGTAGGAGACGCCGATGCCGATCGCCGCGCTCGAGTCGAACGAGAAGAACGAATGGAAGTCCGCGTCGGAGAGCGGCTGCGAGAACCGGTGCGTGAAGAAAACGCCGAGCGTGCCCTTCGCCGGAACTTCAGCCGACGGGAGATTGATGACGCGGGAGCCCTCCGGCGCGCGCGGCCGTTCCGCGGCCGGTGCCTCCTGCGCGAGCGCGGCGGTGGTCGTCAGCGCGACCGCGAAAAAGACGGCGCCGGCCACTCGGGACCTGGGTGCCAGGGGGTTCGGGGGACCGCAAGGTCCCCCGCTGAGATTACTCGGACAAACTCCTGGGACTTTGAACTTCACCATCAGTCCCTCGGCGCTCCCCGCCGAATCCAGTCGGTGACGAGCTGGCGCTCCGTCTCGGTGATGGATCCGGTCTGGGGCATCCGATCTCCGACGATCCCCTGGCCGGGCGTGATCTTCCGCCAGAGGTAAGAGTTCGCCGGATCACCGGGCGTGACCCGGAAGATCGACGGGTTCTGGTTGGCCCGTACACTCACGATGTTCTCGTAAGCCACGCCCGCGGAGAGGACGAGCCCCTCCTGCGCCAGCGAGGCCGGACCGAGGTGACAGCCCGAGAGCGCGCACTTCGGCGTGAAGACCTCCTGCTGGACGCGCGTGAAGGTGGCCTGCTCGGAGGGGTCCGGCCCTTCCGGCTCGACCGGCAGCCGCTTCTCGTCGCCGCAGCCCGCGGCCGCGATGCACGCGAGCGCCAGCAGGGGGAAAAAGAAAACGCGTCTCACGACGCGGCGCAGTATCCGCCGCACGTTCGCGACCGATCCGTTATTCACGAAATCTTGAGTCGCGTGCGTGGCGGTCCCGTCCCGACGTGCGAAGCAGCGTGAGATCCCTCGCTTCGCTCGGGATGACCGGCTTTTGCCCGGAGATCCCTCGCTTCGCTCGGGATGACGGGCATCGCTTCGCTCGGGATGACCGCGCTCCGGCGCGGTCACATCCGAACGAGGCCCGCGCCCCAGTGGAGACCGGCCCCGAGCGCGGTGAAGCAGACGAGCGAGCCCGGCGGCACGCGCCCGGACTCTTTCGCTTCGTGAAACACGAGCGGAAGAGTCGCCGCGGTCGTGTTGCCGTACTTCTGGATGTTGTTGAAGACCTTGTCGTCGGAGAGCCCCAGATGCTTCTGAACCGCTTCGTTGATCCGCAGGTTCGCCTGGTGCATGAGGAGAAGATCGAGGTCTTCGACGGCAAGCCCGTGCTTCGCGAGGACTTCCCGCACGATGTCGGGCATCATCGTCGTCGCGAGGCGGAACACCTGGCGGCCTTCGACGATCGGAACGGTGCCGTTGTTCGCGAACATCTCCGGCGAGAAGTAGGGAAAACTCGCCGATCCCCCACCGGGCACGTAGAGTTTGTCCCAGTGCGCTCCGTCGGTGCGCATCTCGAAACCGAGGAAGCCACGGCCGTCGCCGGAAAGGTTGGCCTCGAGGATGAACGCGCCGCCGCCGTCTCCGAAGATCACCGCGCGATCGCGCTGCGCGGTGCCCCACGCATACGCCTCCGGCGAGACCGGTCCGTCCGAGTCCCCGAACATGACGGCCCACTCGGCGTCGGTCCAGGGATAGAGAGATGCGTGGCACTCGGCGCCGATCAGGAGGACGCGCCGGTAAGCGCCCGAGCGGATGAAGGCGTCCGCCACCTGGAGTCCCGAGAGAAACCCCGCGCACTGCATGCGGACGTCGAGAGCGTGGGTGGTCTGGAGGCCGAGCTTTCTCGCGAGGAGACCGCCGTTGCCCGGGAAGTAGTGGTCCGGCGTCATTGTCGCGAAGACAATGAAATCGAGGTCGCGCGCTTCCAGCCCGGCGTCTTCGAGCGCGCGCCTGGCCGCTTCGACGCCGAGATCCGATGACGACGTTCCCTTGCGCGCGTAACGGCGCTCCTGGATGCCGGTGCGCTGTCGGATCCATTCATCGCTCGTGCCCATGAGAAGCGACATCCGGTCGTTCGTCACGACGCCGTCGGGAACGAACATCCCCGAGCCGCGGATCACGGTGGTCGGAGAAACCACGCAAGGGGGGATTATATGGACGCCTCGACTGCACTCGGGGCCAGGTCAAAACCTGGTCCGAGGATCTTGGGCTACTGTCGGAGCGGCGAGATCTCTACGTCTCCCGTCGGTCCATCCACCTCGGCGACCCACCCGTAGAGGAGCACTCCCTCCGAAGCCTCCACGACGAGGCGGCCGTTTCTCTCCTCCCTGAGGCCGAGCCCGGCCATCACCGAGTCGAGCCGGACGGGCTGGTCACTGCCGACCGCGACCGTGACGCGGCCGATCTCGTCCCCGTTGCCGTTGACACCGGAGATCCGCGCGGTTCCGGCGAGCCCACGGTTGAAGAGGAGGAGATTGGTTCGCCGCGTGGCGGTCTGAACACCGAAAGCAAACGCGGACCCTCCCGCGGGTACCGCCTCGTCTACCTCGATCGGCAATGTCATGTTGGCGAAGTCCCCTTCGGGCTTGCGCGAGGCGATCCGCAGCGACGAGGCGACGGGAGGGTCGGAGGTGAGGAGAAGGGCGCCCTGTCCCACCGCGACCCCGAAGAGCGTCGGCAGAACGTCGGTGACGACCGAGCTCGCGCCGGGAGGAAGTGAGAGCGTCGCGACCTTGCGCGGCTCGAGCGGATCGAGCGGACGGTACTCGAGCGTCACCGCGGCGGCGCTGCCGGAATCGGGGTTCGAGAGAAAGAGATCGGAAACGAAGCTCGTCTCGAAGACACCGATCGCCGTGCCCGCGTTGGGGAAAAGCGCGTCGCCCGTCGCCAGCGCGGGAAGCGAGAGGGCGCTGTCCCCCGTGCCTTCGTCGACGACGCGTACGTAGGGCAGCAGAGTCCCCGAGACGACCGACACCCGGATTGCGTCCCCCGGTTCTTCGGAGACGCCGAAGGCCGATGCCGCCGGTGCAAACTCCTCCGCGATGTTCGCGGCGAGCGAGATCGGGAGAGTTCCGCGGACCGTTCCATCGGGAGCGACGAGCGTGAACACGGCGTCCGTGCCGGAAGGCGTGTAGAAGCCGAAGACCGAAGTCTCGGACTCCCGGGCTCCGGTGAAGAGCGTGCGGCTCGCCTCACTGCCGAGGCGGTCGGCCGGGGAGAAGGCCGGCGTCGCGTAACCGAAGGACCCGCCGTCCTCGCGCGCGCGCGCGGTGCGCACGGTCGCGACGAGCTTGTCCGCGGGACCGGAGGTGACTTGCAGGCGCACCGGGCCGGAGATCGGGATCGTGGTCGATCCGACGTCTCCAAACGCGTCCGAGAGGAGTGCGGTCGTGCCCGGCGCGAGATTGAAAGTGTTGCGGGCGGCGAAGAAGCCCGGCGAGAAGAGGTAGAGCGCATCGCCCGAGATCGCTTCGTCGCCGGAGTTGTGCAACATGATATCGACCCGGCCTTCCGCATCCGCCGCGCCCGCGAGTTGCGTCGCGACCGGCGCGATGAGGTCCGAGTCCGTGCCGATAGTCTGCAGGACGACCCGCGCGAGCTGGCCGGCCGAGCCCACCCAGACCTCTCCGCCGACGACGTCGATCCCGTAGGCGTTCGTCCAGGGAATCTCCGTACGCAGAATCCCGGCGAGCCCGGCGGTCACCTTGAGGTTCTCCCCCGGAATGGCCTCCGGTTGGGAAGCGAATATCGTCGGCGCGACCGTGTAGTCGCGGGTGGTCGCCCGGCGCGCGTTGACGAGCGGGCGGACCTCCAGGGTTTCCGGCTCGAGGGTGTCTCCGCCCGACACGGCGAGCAACGGCTCGAGGACGGCGATCTGACCGTTTGCACCGGCCGCCTCCGAGACGTAGACGCGTCCGCCGAAGAGATCGAAGTGGATCGGGCCCGCGAAGCCGAAGAAGCTGACGAACTCGCCGGTCGCGGGATCGAAGCGGTCCATGCGTGCGCCGGAGAACTGTGAGATCCAGAGGCGCCCTTCGCCGTCGAACTGAATCTGGGACGGGTTCAAGAGGCCGAGCGCCGGATCGAAGAGCGTCCAGGACGTCTCTGTCGAGGCGCCCGGCTCGAAGCGGACGATCCTGTTGTTGCCGAAGTCGGTCATCCAAAGCGCCCCGTCGGGACCGGCGACGATGTCCGAATAGGCGATCGTCTGCGTCCCACCGCCCTCCGGGGAACCGGAGCGGTAGTCCACGACCTCGAGGGTCGTCAGATCCACGGACTGCAGCCGGCGATCCGTCTGGGGAACCCACACCTTTCCGTCGGCGGCGCGATAGAACCCGGCGGGACGCGCGCCGGGGATCTCCCACTCGCGAACCTGTCCGGTGACGGTGTCGAGCCGTCCGAAGATCGAGTGACCCGCATCGATCCGGCTCTCTCCGTTGCAAAGGAACCACACCACGTCCCCATCCACTTCGAAGTCCACGGGGTTTGCACCGAGCTGGTTGTCGTCCCGGATCTGCCATTGCTTCATCTCTTCGCCTGTCAGGACCGCGATGCGATCGAGAGCCGGGATCAGGAACCAGACCGAGCCGTCGGGCCGGACGTCGATTCGCACCCCGCTCACGATGCCGGCCTTTTCTGTCCCGTAGGAGCTCCCGGCGGCGACCGTGGTCGGGTTCTCGGTCTGCGCGGGGAGCGGCGGGGCGAAGAGCGAAGCGAGTGCGATCACGCCCGCAAATCGAAGGGATTTGGGCATCGGCCGATCATAACCCGCAGTCTCGACAGGACATTTCTGTGGAGGTCAATGCGGAACCGCTTCACTCCGGCTGCGCCTTCAGGATTTCGGCGTTGACCCCCCGCGTTATCTTTGTGTCATGGCAGCACGCTCTCCCGCTCCCAAGTCTCCCGTCGCCGAGGTCCTCGCGCGCCGGACGGTCGCCGCGGCGCCCGAGCTCGTCGAGCGACTGCCGGACGGTCGCCTCAAGTGCTATTCCTGCGGGCACCGCTGTCCGATCCCCGAGGGGCGGGAAGGCGTCTGCCGCGTCCGTTACAACGAGGGCGGCGTCTTGAAGGTCCCGTGGGGCTACGTCGGCGCCATCCAGTGCGATCCGATCGAGAAGAAGCCGTTCTTCCACGCCTTGCCCGGCTCCGACGCGCTCTCCTTCGGGATGCTCGGCTGCGACCTGCACTGCGCGTACTGCCAGAACTGGTTCACCTCGCAGTCGATCCGCGACCCGCGGGCGATGGCGTCCCCGCGCGACGTCCCGCCCGAAGGCCTGGCGGAGCTCGCCGTGGAGTGCGGCGCTCCGACGGTCGTCTCGACCTACAACGAGCCGCTCATCACCTCGGAATGGGCGGTCGGGGTGTTTCGTGAAGCGAAGCGCCGGGACCTCTACACGGCATACGTCTCGAACGGCAACGGCACGCCTCAGGTGCTCGACTACATCCGGCCCTGGATCGATTTCTACAAGGTGGACCTGAAATCCATGGACGACAAGCACTACCGCGAGCTCGGCGGAGTGCTCCAGAACGTCCTCGACTCGATCCAGGGCATCCACGACCGCGGCATCTGGCTCGAGGTCCTGACGCTCGTGATCCCGGAGTTCAACGACTCGGAGGAGGAGCTTCGGCGCGCGGCTGCCTTCGTCGCCTCGGTCTCGAAAGACATCCCCTGGCACGTCACCGCCTTCCATCCCGACTACAAGATGACGGACCGCGGCGGAACTCCGGCGGCGACCCTCGTCCGCGCGGCGGAGATCGGATCGGAGGAAGGGCTGCGCTACATCTACGCGGGAAACCTGCCCGGTCAGGTCGGAAAGTGGGAGAACACCCGGTGTCCCGAGTGCGGCACAACCGTCATCGGGCGCTATGGCTTCCGCGTGCTGCAGAACCGACTTGTCGGCGGAGCGTGCCCGAGTTGCGAGGCCCCGATCCCGGGCCGCTGGGACCCGCGGGTCGAGGGGACGACGAAAACGAACGGGATTCCGCTGCCGGTCTTCTGAGCCGGAGGAACCGGAAAAGGAAAACGGTCATCCGTTTCCCGGCTCCGCGCCGGTAACCCCCCTTCCGCTCTCTCGTCTATCTTCACAGTCAGACGCCCTGGAAGGAGGGCCGATGAGTGCTGTCAACTGGACCCGGGACGCCGCGGCGCACCTGCTTCGGCGGGCCGGCTTTGGCGGGACCCCCGCGGAAATCGACGAGCTGTACGCGCCCGGCCTGGAAGGCGCGGTATCGCCCTGGTGGACTACGAGTCGATCAGCCTCGCGGACGAATCGGACGCTGGTCGTCCTCGAGCTCGCCGGCGGCAACGACGATCTGAACACCGTCGTGCCGTACACCGACAACCTCTACACCCAGGTGCGCTCGCGCGTCGGAATCCCGGCGAGCTCGGTCATGCAGCTCGACAGC
>DASWIB010000183.1:0-2536 GCA_036397915.1 Thermoanaerobaculia bacterium
CGGTACGGAGACGCGCAGCCGAAGCCGGAGCCCTCGGCGCTCGAGGAGCTCCGCAGGCGCTGGCTGACGCGCCGAGAGGGGCCGGAAAAATTCCGGGATTGGATCCGGGATCAGCGCTGAGATCCTGCGTTCGAGGCGGCGCAGCCATTCAGCGTTGACCACTTCAGCGGTGGACGGCCCCGACGAGAAGAGGCTTCGTCGCCAGGAGACTCTCAACGGAAATATCCTCGTCCACGTCTTCCCAGTGAAGCCCCACGCCGCCACCGATGAGGCGCCACCGATTCCGCTGTTCCGGAGTAGCTTTCTGAAGACGCGGAAACCAGGCCAGCGGCACTGCTATCTCACGACCGTCCGCCAATACGACCCGCAGAGCGTCGTCCGTGCAGCTCGCTTCGACCGCGAGAGGCTCCACGTTAACGTTTATGGTGCTCATGCCATTTCTCCTCGAACAGGGACCTCTGCTCCTCGATGATCCGTTGGATCTCCGTTATTTCGCCGCTTCGAAAGCCGCGCGAACGTGCCAATGATACCGGGTTCAGCCAAAACTTCGCGTAGCGCTCAGCGTGCTCAACATGGATATGCGGTGGCTCCAGGCCCTCGGAACTGAAGAAGAAGAACCGATAACCTTTCACCCGCAGAACGAGCGGCACGCAGGAACTCTAGCGCCTCGTCCTGGGACCAGGCGAGGAGTCCTCAGGATGACAGGACAGAGAAAGTTTCTCAGGATGACGTCCAAAGAAACGCGTTTGGGATGAGAGGACTGACCCTCGCCACGGGCGCCTTGCTCGCCGCCGCAGCGGCGGCGTGCGCGACGCTCGCCCGAACCGGCGACGGCGTGCCTGGCGTCTTTCGCGATGTCACCGCCTCGTCGGGCATCCGGTTCCGCTTCCGCTCCGATCTCCAGCGGCTGAAGATGATCACGACCGTCAACGGCGGCTGCGCGTTCGGAGACGCGAACGGCGATGGCCGTCCCGACCTCTACGTGACCAACTCGGTCCCGCGGTGGGGAAGGCCGAACGAGAAGAGCTGCGGCCGTCTCTACCGAAACGCGGGCGACGGGCGGTTCGAGGACGTGACGACCACTTCCGGCATCCGCGCGTGCGGTCTGGGGATGGGCGCGTTCTGGGTCGACCTCGATGGCGACGGCGACCTCGATCTCTACCTGACCAATGTCGGTCCGAACCAGCTCTTCGTCAACCGGGGCAACGGGACGTTCGACGAAGCGCAGGCAACCGGACTCGAGGACCCGCTCTTCTCCGTCGGCGCGGCCTTCCTCGACTACGACGGCGACGGGGACGTGGACGTGGCTGTCGCGAACTACCTCGACTCGACGCCGGAGTGGGAACGGGCGCAGCCGCAGTTCGAACTGCGCGTCCCGGAAGACTACATGGGCCAGCCGTCGCACCTCTTCCGAAACGAGGGGAATGGTCGCTTCACCGATGTGACCGGGCCCGCCGGGCTCGCGATGCCGCCCGCGGATACCAAGACGCTGGGCGTCGCTGTGCTCGACTACGACGCCGACGCGCGGCCGGACCTCTACTTCGTCAACGATCGGGTCTCGAACCGCCTCTTCCACAACCGCGGGGACGGGACCTTCGAAGAGACGACCGCCGAGGCGGGCGCGGGGGTCCTCGGGAGAGAACCGCGCGCGGGAATGGGTGTGGCGGTCGGCGACGCCGATGGCGACGGCGCGACCGACCTGTTCGTCACCAACTTTGGAGGAGAGCCGAACAGCTATTACCGCAACCTCGAGGGGGCTCTTTTCGAGGACGCGGGAACCTCGCTCGGCGGAGCGCAGGTCGGATTTCCTGCGGTCCGATGGGGCACGCACTTCGCCGACTTCGACAACGACGGCTGGCCCGACCTCTACGCGGTCGGAGGCCACCTCGCGCCGCGCTTTGCCCGAATCCTCGGCCACTACAAGAGCGGTAAGGCAGCGTACGTCGACGCGGGGGATCGCGCGTACCGTCAGAAAACCGTGCTCCTGCGCAACACGGGGGAAGGGCGGTTCGAGGAGTGGAGAGACTCGGGGGATCTCGGTGCGATCCGCATGGCCGGGCGGGGGAGCGCCGTCGCCGACGTGGACGACGACGGCGACCTCGACCTCTTCGTGGTCGACCTCGCCGGACCTTCCCGCCTTTTCGAGAACCGGGTCGGGAGCCGCCGGAGCTGGATCCGGGTCGATCCGCGACCGGGAACCGACCGCCGTTCAGTTCTCGGGACGCGCGTCCGCCTGACCGGCGGCGGGCGGACACAGGTCCGGGAGCTCTCCGTATCGCCGTCCTACGCCTCCGGAAGCCTGACGGACCTGCACTTCGGGCTCGGTGACGTTGAACGGGTGGAGCTCGAGGCCCATTGGCCCGACGGCGAAACGCAGGTCTTCCGGAACGTGGCGACGCGACGCGTCTACCGGCTCACCCGCGCAGAGGGACTCCAGCAGGCGAGGAGAGTGTCCGAATAATTGTCAGCGGGGGACTTTGAGGTCCCCGCACCGATAAGATTGTTGACTACTTGTCGGCGGGGGACCTTGCGGTCC
>DASWIB010000184.1:0-10349 GCA_036397915.1 Thermoanaerobaculia bacterium
GTGTCCGACGCCGGTGTCGTTCTCCGTAGCCGGGAAGTCCGTGTCCTCGATCCCGCGGCTCGGGTCGTCCCAAGCCTGCCAGTTCGTGTCGTAGGTCAGGTACGTGTACTCGCCGGAGAGATCCAGCGCTCCCTTCGAGAAGACCGGAGTGATCGTGAAGCCTTCCCACCCGATCGCGGTCTCCGCCATCGGCTCGTCGAAGTCGGTGAACTCGTTGTCGACGTTGATCGTCGCGACCTGGACGGCGTTCCCGTCCCAGCCGCCGTAGCCGATCCGAGTGGGGTTTCCGCCGAAGACGCCGTAGGCGGCGTTGGCCGGCCCCGGGAAGGCGAAAGCGGCGTCGTGCCCCTCGGTCAGAAGGACGTCCGATTCCCGGCGCGCCGCCATCATCGACGTGTACTCCGCGCCGATGAAGAACCCTTCGAGGTTGAAGGAAAGGCCGACGCCGAAGGGGTCATTGAAGTCGACGTTCGCCTTCCAGCTGTTGTCGTTGTGCCGGCCGGCGATGACCGGAGAATAGCCGTTCAGCCCGAAGGATGCCGGCGCGTTCAGATCGGGCGCGGAGTCGTGGGTCGAGTAATAGAAGGCGCCCCGGATGTCGACCCGGGAGCCGACGTGGATGCCGGTCTTCCCCCCGAGCACGGTATTGCGGAAGCGCGTCCGGATGCGGCGGCCGTTGTCGAAGTTGCGGTCGGTCGCGTCGACCTCGATGTCGTTGACGAATTCGCCGATCCCGCCGAAGTCGAACTGCGGGGTCGGGGAGAGCTTGAACTGCGCGCCGTAGGCGGCGTCCGAGGCCGTGTACCGGCCCGTGCTGAAGCTCGGGCCCGCCCAGAGCCGGGGAAGAGAGATGCGGGCAGCATCCCAGGTGAGCTTCCGGCCCGCCGCCGAGCCCTGGAGCAGGATCCCGGCCGCGTTGTCCCGGTCGATGTAGCGGATCCGCCCGATCACGAAGGGATCGAACTGGCCGAAATCGTTCGCGCCGAGCGAGGCCGAGTCGAGCCAGGAGTAACCCGGGGTAAAGATGAGCGTCGCTCCGCGCAGCTTGACGTACTGGTTCGACCGGGGGTCGAACTCGCCGCAGTCGCCGGCGATGCAGTCTCCTCCGGATCCGGCGGGGTTGCGCCCGCCGAATCCGCCGAAGTTGGTCCAGAAGTTCTGGCTGAATCGGCTGTGGACGCGGGCTTTGATCTCGACCTTCTTCGAGAGCTTTCCGGAGAGCAGAATCTCGATCTCGTTGCCCTGGCCGTTGTCGCCGTAGCCTTCCCCGGGGACCGTCGTGAAGTTGTAGAGCGACCCGGCGTCACGCTGATTTCCCCAGAGCCATTTCGTGTAGATCACTCCGCCCCAGTTGATCTTGAATTCCTGTCCCGACATCGGGGCGGCGAGAGCGAAGCACAAGAGAAGAGGGATGGCGTACCGTCCCGGAGATTTCATCGTCTTCCTCCCTAGAGAGCGGGCCGGGGACCGCCCCCGCCCGAAATACCGGAATGAGAAACGTCGAATCCCAAGGGGCCTACTTCTTGCGCACCATCGTCAACGTCGCCATCTTCTTGGAGGTCCCGTCGTCGTTGCACTCGTAGGCGAGCATCGACTGTTGCGCTTCGATCTCCGACTTGTCGCCCGTCGCGCTCCCCGCGAGCACGTCCATCGCGTGCGGATCGCAGTCGCCGTCCGTGCCCCCGCCGAAGCGGTGCTGTCCTTCGTACTCGTTCACCTTGCGCGTCAGGAAATCCGTCGCAGTCGGAAAGCCTTCGTTGGACTGCACGACGACCTGGTAACCCCACGTCGTGATGTCCCCCTCGCCCAAGTCCTTCTTGTCGACCGAGCCGGAGATCGTGCGGCCGCTCCCGCGGGTTCGCCCCGGGACGATGATCGCGGACTTCATCGCCGCGGACTTGATCTCGGCCTCGCTCTTGACGCGGCCGGGCGGCTGCGGCGAGAGGACCACGACCCGGTCCCAGGCATCCTTTGGGGCGAATGCGATGTTCAACCCGGGAAGGCCTTTCGTGTTGCCGCTTCCCTCTTTGCCGTCGGTGTCGATGAAGATGAAGATCATCTGGACGGCGAAGCCGACCTTCATTCCCCACGGGTCTTCGAGAGCGGCATTGACCGACACGTCGAAGTCGACCTTCGATCCGCTCTGTTTGACCTTCAGCTCCGTCAGGTCGAAGGAGCCGGCCTTGTAGACGGCATCCGTCGGGTACGTGTACTTGCCCGGACCCTTGTCGTCCCCGGTCGGGTCCTTGAAAGAAACCTCCTGCGCGAGCGCCGACCCCCCGGCGAGCGTTGCGGCAACGGCCGCCAGGACCAGGAATCGAAACCGCGATTTCATCTTGAACCTCCTTTTGTCCGTATCAGCCTTTGACGCCTCCGGCCGTGAGACCGGACACGAGATATCTCTGCAAAAAGAAGAAGAGCGCGACGATCGGGATCGAGACGATGATCGCGCCCGCCGCGAAATAACCCCACTGCTGTTGGAAGCCGCCGACGAAGAACCGCAGCCCGACCGGGGCCGTGTACATGTTCTCCTTGTCCATGAGCGTCGCCCCGAGAATGAACTCGTTCCATCCCGTCATGAACGAGAAGAGCGCGGTCACGGCGATGGCGGGCTTGGCGAGCGGCAGGACGATGCGGCGGAAGATCACGATGGGTGAAGCTCCGTCGATCAAGGCCGCCTCTTCGAGATCCTTCGGGATCGTGTCGAAGTATCCCTTGAGCATCCACACGCAGAACGGGATCGCGGTCGTCGTGTAGACGAGCACGAGCCCGATGCGCGTCGAGCCCAGGCCCAGCCACTTGACGACGATGATGTAGAGCGGGATCAACGTCAGCACGCCGGGGAACATCTGCGACACCAGGAAGGACATGAGCCCGGAGCGCCGGCCGGGGAATCGGAACCGGGAAAATGCGTAACCCGCCGTGGCGGCCAAGAATATTCCGAGGAGAGTCGTGGCCGAGGACACGATCGCGCTGTTGACGAGCCAGCGCGCGAACGGCTGGTCGGCCATCACCGACTTGAAGTTCGCCATGGAAACGGTTTCCGGCCACGGGATGACGGCGCGGAGGCGGTCCGAGACCGCGGGTTGCGCCGGCAGGTCGGCGATCGCCAGGCTCTGTTTGCCGGAAAGGGCGATCGTGAGAACCCAGAGGATCGGGTAGATCGTCACGATCGTCGCGAGCACGAGGATCGCGTGGAGCGGAGGGTGCGGCAGCTCTTCGCGGCTGCGGCGGCCCATCAGATCCCCTCCGTCGCCCGGGTGACCCGGTTCTGCACGGTGCCGTAGGCGAACAGGATCAGAAAGATGATGACCGCGTATGCCGCGGCATACCCGTAGCGATATTGCTGGAAGGCGAACTTGTAGGCCTGCGTGATCAGGATCTCCGTCGAGTGGGCGGGCTCGCCTTCGCTGACGAGAAAGATGATGTTGAACATGTTGAACGTCCAGACTACGGAGATGATGATCGCCGGAATGAGCGCCGGCTTGAGGGACGGCAGCGTGATCGCACGGAACTGCTGCCAGCGCGAGGCCCCTTCGACCCGCGCCGCCTCGTAGATCTCGCCGGGAATCGACTGCAGCGCGCCGAGCGAGATCACCATCATGAACGGAAAGGAGAGCCACCCGTTGGTCGAGAGCACAGTCAGAAAAGACGTGAACGGCGTGTCGAACCAGGAGATGGGTCGACCTCCGAAGATCTGGATCATCTGGTTGATCACGCCGAACTGCCGGTGGAACATCCCCTTCCAGATGAGCGCCGTGATGTAGTTGGGAACCGCCCACGGCAGGATCAGCAGCACCCGATAGATCGGACGGAGCTTCAACCCCGTCGTGTTCAGGATCAGCGCGAGGAAGAGCCCGACCGAAACGCCGATCGCCACGTTGGCAATGGTCCAGACGATCGTGAAGCCGAGCGTCCAGTAGAAGTTCTGGTAGTTGAACACGAGCGAGCCGTCGGGAGCGCGCGTGGTGACCGAGAAGTCCCTCAAGATGTGCACATAGTTTTCGAGACCGATCCAGAGTTGCGTCAGCGGTTGGCCCGTGTTGTAGATCGTCTGTTCCGTGAAGGAGATCGAGACCCCGTAGAGGAACGGGAAGATCACGAGCACGAGCATCGCGAGCATCGCCGGCAGGACGTAGAGGTAGGCCACGCGGTGTCGGGCGAGGACGCGGCCGAGCCGCGCGGCGAAGCCGAAGCCGAAGAAGGCGAGCAGCGCGAACGCCCCGAGTGCCACTCCGAAGAAGACGTTCCGGCCGCGCCGCTCGGGGCCGCCGGGCGGCGTCCCCGGGGCGGCGCCCCGCGGCCGCCGAAACACGTCGGTATCCCACTTCGCCGGCTCGAGCGGAGCGGCATCAACTCCCGGAATCACCGACGCGAGGCGCGCCTCCTCGCTCATCCGCTCGGCCACCGAGCGATCCGTCGCGAGACGGTCCGCTTCGAGGGTCGCCAGCGTCTGACGCGCGAAGAGGAAGAGCGACGCGGCGAGCAGTGCGAAGGCCGCGAACGCGAGCGGCGCGCGGCGCTCTTTGAAAAGCAGAGCGACGACCGCGTATGCGGCGAGCGGAACGAAGAGATAGAGGAGAGCGGTCGCCACCGGGACGGTCGGAGCTGGCGGCGGCCCGGCGGTCCGGATCTCCGCCATCCCGACGACCTCGCCGTCCTTCTCGAGAGGACCGGCGAGACTGAGCGCACCGCCTTCGAGCCGTTCGACCTCCATCTCGTTCTTGCGCGCGACCCCTTCCTGCCGGTTGGTCTCGACGGAGGCGCGCAGCCGCTGGGCGCGGTCGTAGAGGGGCTTCTCTTCCCGGGCGAGCCGGCGCGGCGCGGCGCGATCCCCCGTGTCCTTCGGCTCGGTCGAAGCTTCGAGCGAGATCCCTTCGAAGAGGACGACGCGAATCGCGGCGAGAGAAGGGTGCGTCCTTGCCCAGGCTGCGACGGCGAGGCGAACCGCGTCACCCGAGACCCCGGCGCGCTCGACGGCATCCGTCGCCGCGTTCAAGGTGACGATCGCCTCCCGTTCGGCTCGGACCCGGGTGTCCGCCCGCCGCGCGCCGGCGAGCAGAGAGAAACCGAGACCGACACCGAGCAGGAGGCCGAGTGCCAGCCCGATTCCGAAGCGGAGGCGGTGGGACGCGGACCCTCCCCCTCGCTTCACTTCTTGCGCAGATCCGCTATCCGTTGCTCGACCTCCTTCTGCGCGGCATCCATCGCCGCTTTCGAAGTCGCCGCCTTCTTGGTGAGCGTGTTCATGGCCGTCGTCGCCGGCGACCAGACCATGGTCATCTCGGGCACGTTGGGCATGGGGATCGCCACTTCCACCTGTTTGCGGAAGGCGGCGAGCACGACGTCCTTCCCGACCTGCGTGTCGCCGTAGACGGCCTGGTTGGCCGGCGTCTGGCGGCCTTCGAGCGCCATCTCGCGTCCCGCGGAGACATCCGTCAGGTACTTGGCGAATTCGTATGCCGCGTCCTTGTTCTTCGACGGGGCCGCGATGTAAACGCCCTCGACCGTGATCCATGGCCTCATGGGCTTCCCGCCCGCTTCGTCCAGCGTCGGAAGGGGCGCGAGCCCGTAGTCGACACCCTTCGCGATCTCTCCCAGGAACCAGGGGCCGGAAAAGACGATCGCCGCCTTGCCTCCGTTGAAGAGGGAGGTGATGAGCGCGGTCGAGGGCTCGGCGGGAAGGATCTGGTCCCTGGTGAACCACTTCATCAGGAGATCGAGGGAGCGGATGTTCTCAGGGTTGTTCAGGACGGGCTTCACGCCCGGGTCGAAGACGCGCCCGCCGAATCCGTTCATGAGCGCCGCGTGGTAGTAGAAATCGGCGAACGAGTACGCGAGCCCGAACTTCCCGGCGGCCTTGTTGGTCAGTTTCTTCGCGGTCGTCACGAGCTGGCCGGACGTTTTCGGCGGCGTCGCGACGAGCTTCTTGTTGTAGATCATCGTGATGACCTTGAAGTTGAGCGGGAGCCCGTAGACCGTTCCGCGGTAGGTCATGGCCTCCAGGGTGGTCGGGATGTAACGGGCCTTCGTCTCTTTCTCGAGGAAGAAGTCGATCGGCTCGACCGTGTTGCCGGCCTCGATCCATCCGCCGAGCCGGTCCTGCGCATAGATGAAGATGTCGGGGCCCTTGCCGCGGGGGACGGCAGCGGAAATCTTGTCGGCGAAAGCGTCGTAGGGGACCGCGAGTGTCGTCACGCGCGTACCTTTCGCGGCGGGCCGCGCGTTGTAAGCGGCGACGACCTTCTCCAGGGCCCCCTTCTCCTCGGCGCGATAGGCGTGCCAGACGACGAGATCGGCGGCGAAGAGCGGCGCGCTCGCGAGGGTGAACGCGAGAGACAGAATGCGTGCGGTTCTCATGGGTCCTCCCATCGGTTCAGGCCGCGAGGCGGCGTTCCGTGACGGCGTCGAAGAGATGGAGCTTGTCGAGCTCGAGGACCAGGTCGGCCTTGTCCCCCATCTCGGGCATGGCGTGGGGCTCGACTGGATAGACGAGCACGTCGTCGCCGACGCGGACGTGGATCATCGCCTGGTCCCCCAGCGGTTCGACGACCTCGACTTCCCCCGAGAGCCGTGCCGTCTCCCCGCGGGCGGACTCGGAGGGGTCGAGGATGTTCTCCGGCCGGATGCCGACGATGATCTTCCGGGCGTCCTTTCCCGCGGTCAGCGCCCGAAGGCTCTCCGGCACCGGCAGCAAGAATCCCTTGCCCGCGAGCGTCTTTCCGCCGTCGGCGAGCGTCGCGGGAAGAAAGTTCATGGGCGGCGTCCCGATGAAGTTCGCCACGAAGAAGTTTTCCGGCCGCCCGTAGATCTCGAGCGGCGTGCCGACCTGCTGGAGCTTCCCGTCCTTCATGACCGCGATCCGCTGGCCCATCGTCATCGCCTCGGTCTGGTCGTGGGTGACGTAGACGGTCGTGGTCTTCAGCCGCTGCTGGAGCTTCTTGATCTCGGCGCGCATCGACACCCGCAGCTTCGCGTCCAGATTCGACAGAGGTTCGTCGAACAGGAACACCGCGGGCTTGCGGACGATCGCACGCCCGAGAGCGACGCGCTGCCGCTGTCCGCCCGAGAGCTGCTTCGGCTTGCGGTCCAGGAGGTTCGAGATCTCCAGGATCTTGGCCGCCTCCTGGACCAGGCGCTCGACCTCCGCGGGCGGGGTCTTTCGCATCTTCAAGCCGAACTCGAGGTTCTCGCGGACGGTCATGTGCGGGTAGAGCGCGTAGTTCTGGAAGACCATCGCGATGTCGCGGTTCTTCGGCGGCAGGTCGTTCACCACGCGGTCGCCGATTCGGATATGTCCGTCGCTGATCTCTTCGAGCCCCGCGACCATGCGCAGCGCCGTCGACTTGCCGCAGCCCGACGGGCCAACGAGGACCATGAACTCCTGATCCTGAATGTCCAGGTTCAGGTCCTCGATGACCGACACGTTTCCGAATCGTTTCGCGACGTGCTCGAAAGTCACACCGGCCACGGACTGCTCCTCTTCACGTCGCCGACACGATCACGGAATGCTGTTCGGTCCAGGAGCTCGGCTCAAGATTCGAACGCATCACCTGACTGCCGGCCCGGAATCGCCGGCGCGGCGGACCGTCACGATGCGCGCAGCAACCGCCGGCACGTCGACCTCCAGAGATTCGCCGCCCTCCCGTATCGCGCCGCCGGTCCAGAGCTCCTCCGGGCGGGCGGCGCCCCATTCCGGCGCCCGCGGGAAGCGTGCGGTCGCCGCCGCCGAACCGCGATTCACGGCCACGACCACGGCATCGCGCGAGGCCGGATCCCGTCGGAGAAAAACGTACAGGTCCCCCTCGGTCGCGAGAGCGGCGTGGGTGCCGCTGGAGAGCGCCGGATGGGACCGGCGGATCGCGATCAGTTTCTTGTAGTCGTTCCGAAGAGATTCGTCGCGGGGCTCGCCCGCTCCGGGCGCGATGCTTCGCTGACCCCACGGCATGTCGCTGCGGTTGTCGGGCCAGTCTCCGCCGCGGCGAGCGACCTCTTCGCCGTAATACACCATCGGGATCCCCGCCGACGCGAACTGGAGGATCGCGGCGAGGCGGAAGAGAGCGAGATCGCCTCGGAGAAGCGAAAGAGCGCCCGGCACATCATGAGACGAGAGAAAGTGGCAAAGGAGATAGCCCGGGCGCGTCTTCTCGCGGGACATCAGATATCGGTCGTAGGCCACGGTCCTTCCCCGACCTTGAACCCACCCGACCGTACTTCCCTGGAAGCCGAAATCGAATCCGGCGTCGAGCTCGTCTCCCGCAAAGTAGGGATCGAGGACCTCCCGATCTCCGCCCCATACCTCACCCAGGAGGAAGAAGCCGTCTGCGAGCGCGCTCTTCGTGCGCTGCCGGTGCTCTTTCCAGAAGGCGTGGTCCACGTGCTTGACGGTGTCCAGGCGAAAACCGTCGACACCCGAGCGCCGGGCCGTGGCGATCTGCGCGGAGAGGAGAAACTCGGCGACTTCGGGAACCTCCGTTTTGAAATCGGGCAGGCCCGCGACACAGGAGGTCAGGTCGTCGGCCCCGCAGGTTCCGCGGTCCTCGCTGCGCAACCAGTCCTTCGTCCTGGGGTCGGAGAGGTAGCGCGACCCATAGCCGGCGTGGTTGTAGACGACGTCCAGAAGGACCCGAATGCCCCGGCGGTGGCAGGCCGCCACGAATGCCTCGAGGTCCTCCATCGTCCCGAAGCGGCGGTCGATCTGGGAGAAGTCGTCGGCCCAATAGCCGTGGTAGCCCCAGTCGGGAAATCCCGCGCCGGTGACGAAGCCCGGGATGTTCTCGACGACCGGGTTGATCCAGATCGCGGTCACGCCGAGGTCGGAGATCTCATCCAGGTGGACAGCCAGGCCTTTCAGGTCCCCGCCGTGGAACGCGCCCTTGGCGGTTCGGTCGACGCCGACGTTGTTCGAGGGGTCGCCGTCGGCGAAGCGATCGATCAAGACGAAGTAGAGAATCGAGTCGCTCCACGCGGCGGAGCGCCAGGCGGGTGGCGAAGCCGAAGGTGCCGGGGGAGCCGGAGGGCCGGAGGAAGTCCCGCATCCGAGGAGGAGAAGGAGCAGCGAAAGGCCTGTCCCGCACCGCCGGACGCGTCCGAAGCGAACCACTCTCCTCCCGCTCGCGCGAGATCCATCTTCACGAGCTGCCGTTCGAACCGGCGCTAATAGTATCTCTGGTGCTGGAGGTCATTCGATGTCGAACTCGAGGAGAGCCCGAGAAACTCTGCGGTCATTCGCGAAGGCGGTGCGACCGTTTGTCGCGTGTCTGGTCACCGCCGTTCTCGCATCGGCGTCTCCGACGGCGATCAGCCGCGCCGAGGAACCGACGGCCGCCGTCCTTCTGATCGTGCCCGCCCGAGCGGATTTCGCGCAGGTGGAGATCGCGCGGGCCGCCGTCGCCGATTCGAAGACTTCGCTGCTCGTCGGCGCCTCTCCGCGCATCCCGCTCTCGGGCGGCCTCGTGCTCGTGCCCGACCGGACGTTCGAGGATGCGCCGGCCGCCGATCTCGTGGTCGTGCTGGCGGGCGACGCCGAAACGGGCCTGGAGGAATTCCTCCGCTCACGCCGCGCTGGGGCGAGGGCGATCGTCTTCCTCGGCGATTCACCACTGCTCGCGCGATTGGCCGCCGGGAAGGAGCGCGGGGCGGCTCTGCTGCTCGGGAAGCCCGAATCGCTTCGAGCGCTCATCGGCGGGACGCCGCCGCCGGCGCCGAGCGTGCCGACGTCTCAGGCGAGCGTGACGACGACTCCGGCGAGGGCTGCAGCCGAGGTGACTCCCACGCCGACCCCGACCTCCGGAAAGACCCGCGTCTTCGACCGTTACTTCTCCGGCGGCGCGTCGCCGACTCCGACTCCGAAATAGGGTCAGGTCTCCACATGCCACGTGGCAACCTGACCCTCAATGTGGCAAGTGGAGACCTGACCCCAGCGCCTGCCCCAGGTCCTCGATCAATTCCTCTGTCGCCTCGAGGCCGACCGACATCCGCACGAGACCGTCCGTGATCCCGAGCCGGGCTCGGTCCTCCCGGGACATGCCGGCGTGCGACGTCAGTGCCGGCTGGGTCAGCAGCGTCTCCACACCCCCGAGGCTCGGCGCCTTGATCGGGAGCTTCGTCGCCCCGATGAATCGCTTCGCCTCGTCGGCTCCGCCGGTCAATTCGTAGGAGAGCATCCCGCCGAACCCGTCGAACAGGCGCTTCGAGCGTTCGTGCGCCCGGTGGCTCGCGAGCCCGGGATAGTTCACGCGAGCGATCTCGCGCCGGCCTTCCAGGAATTGCGCGATCGCGAGCGCGCTCTCGTTCTGGTAGTGCACCCGGACCGACAGCGTCTTCACCCCGCGATGCAGGAGATACGC
>DASWIB010000185.1:0-7904 GCA_036397915.1 Thermoanaerobaculia bacterium
CCGGCTTCGAGTCGGTTCGGCGCGAAGACGCTCCGGGCGCCCGGCTCTCGAGAGAGGAGGCGCGGTCGCGGTCGCTCCAGTTTCTCGAGAGGCTGGGCCTTGCCGCGGCGGCGCTGAAGCCCGTCGAGGTCTCGCCGGTGACGCGGCCCAAGCGGACTGACTGGATCTTCGTCGACGAGAAACCGGGTTTCCGGATGGGGGAAGCGACGGTCCGCTACTCGACGACCGTGTCGGGCGCCGAGGTCACAGGCTACCGCGAGCTCGTTCACGTTCCGGAGTCGTGGTCGCGCGACTATCAACGGCTGCGCTCCAAGAACCAGGCCGCGGGGACGGCGGCGACCTTCGGCTTCTTCGTCACCCTGGTCGTGATGCTCGGGGTGCTCGTGACGAAAATCGTCCGGCGCGACGTTCCGTGGAAGGTCGTCGCCGTCTTCGGCGCCATCGCGTTCCTGCTCGCGTTTCTGTCGATGCTGAACGACATCCCGCTGACGCTGTACGACTACGAAACCTCGAGCCCGCTCTCCAGCCACCTCACGCGCCAGCTCGTTCTCGGGTTGCTCGGTGCGGTCGCCACGGGCGCGGCGATCGCGGTGGTCGTCTCGGGAGCGGAGCCGATCTATCGCGAGCGCTTCCCGCGTCAGCTCTCGCTTTCCGGGATGTTCTCGCGCCGCGGCGTGCGCACCAAGCGGTTCTTCCTCGCTGTCGTCCTCGGTTACGCGCTGACGGCGTTTTTCTTCGCGTACCAAGCGGTGTTCTACGTTGTCGCGGCGCGGCTCGGCGCCTGGGCGCCCGCGGATATCCCGTACAGCGACATGCTGAACACCGCGTTTCCCTGGGCGACTGTCCTGCTGATCGGCTTCCTCCCCGCGGTATCCGAGGAAGGCATCAGCCGGATGTTCTCGATCTCCTTCCTCGACCGGCTCGGAGCGGGGCGTTTGCTCGCGGTCGTCGTGCCTGCGATCGTCTGGGGTTTCGGCCACGCGGCGTACCCGAACCAGCCCTTCTACATCCGCGGAGTCGAGGTCGGAGTCGCGGGCATCCTCATGGGTGCCCTGATGCTTCGCTACGGCGTCCTGCCGCTGCTCGTCTGGCATTTCACGGTGGACGCGACCTACACGGCGCTCCTGCTGCTGCGCTCCGGAAACGCTTACTACGTCCTCTCCGGCGGCATCGCGGCGGGGATCCTCCTCCTGCCGCTCGCCGCCGCCCTGATCTCGTACGGGATGCGCGGCGGCTTCCTCTCCGAGGAAGGGCTGACGAACGGCGACGAAGGCTTCGTCCCGACACCTTCCTCGGCGGCGCTCGCGCCGGAAGAGGTCCCGGCCGTGCGGCGCGTGCCCGGGAGGACGCTCGCGATCGCGGCGTCCGCTGCCGTCCTTCTGGTCACCTCGTTTCTCTTTTCCGTTCACCGGCCGGACTCTCTCGCGGAGGACCACGTCGGCCGCTCGCAGGCGGAGGCGATCGCCCGCCGGTTCCTTCGGGCGAACGGCGCCGCTCCGGATCGGTTCCACGTGGTGTCGTACACCGGCACGGGTTTTCCCGAGGACGAGCAGGTCCGGCGGGAGAAGCCGCACGAGAGCGGGCGGATCCCCGGATTCTCCGAGGCGGCCGCGCGTTACGTCCTCTCGCGCGGCGGAGAAGCGGGCTTCGAACGCCTCGCGCGGGACTACCTGCCGCTCGCGTACTGGGTCGTCCGCTTCTTCGAGCCGTTGAAGAAGGAGGAATGGAAAGTCCTCGTGGACGCGAACCGGGCGCGGGTCGTCGCCTTCGTGAATCCGAAGGAGGAGGCCGCGCCTGCCGCCGCGCCGCCGGGAACGGATGCCGCGCGATCGCGCGCCCTCGCCGCAGCGGGAAAGCTGGGATACCGCGCGCGGGACTACTCCGCGGTCGACATCGGGACGCAGGACCGGCCGAAGCGCACGGACACGACCGTCGTGCTCGAGTCGGTGAAGGGAGCCGTCGGCGAAGCGAGGCCGAGGCTCACGGCCGTATTCCACGGCCCCCGGCTGGCGTCGCTCCTCCCGACGATCAAGGTCCCGGAGAACTTCCTCCGCGAGCATCGCCGGCGCAGCGCCGCCGAGTGGGTCTTGCTCGCGGCGAAGATCGTCGCGATCGGCGGGTTCGTGGGTATGGGCGTGATCCTCTTCCTCCGGCTGGTCCGGGGAGGCGAATTCCGCTGGCGCCGGATCGTCGGTCCGCTCGTCCTCGCGTTCGTCGGGAGTGCGATCGCCCTCGCGAACTCGATCTCGAGCGTCAGCCGCGCGTACCCGACCGAGCAGCTGTACTCACTCTTCCAAGTCGGCGTCGCGATCTCGCTCGCGATCGGCACGATCGCCCTCGTCTGCGCCGCCGGGTTCGGGTTCACACTCCTCTCGGGAGCGCGGCCGGGGTGGAGAGCCGCCCTGCGCCGCAGCGGCTCGCTGGCAGACGCCTTCGGCCGCGCCGCGATCGCCGCGGCGGGCACGGCGGGCCTCGCTCGCTGGGTCGCGGTTGCGTCCTCGCGATTCCCCGCGCTGTTCGAGCCGGACCCGTCGCTGCCGCGGGCACTCGAGCGGATGCTGCCGGGCTACGCCGGCTTCTGGTCGGCGGCGACCGCCACCTTTTCGCTCGCGGTCATGGCCGCCACGATCGCTCTCGCGGGACGAACCGCGACTTCCCGAAACCCGCTCTGGCGGGGCTTCGCTCTCGTGGCCCTCCTCCTCGCGCTCGCCCCGATTGGCGCGCGCTCGGCAGGCGAGTTCGCCGCCGCTTACATCCCGGAGGTTCTCATGGCGGCGTGGCTCGGCTTTGTGGCGTTCGGTCTGCTCCGAGATCACGCGGCGGCGTGGGTGCTGTTCGGAGCGCTCTACTTCGGCGGCCTGCGCGCGGCGGAGCTGCTCTCACAGCCGGCGCCGCAGGATCGCTCCGCGGGATGGACTGTCGTCGTCCTCGTGGTGCTCGCCGCTGCGGCGCTCCTCGCCGGACACCGTGCACGGCCGGTGGCGATCGCGGTGGAAGCGCTCGCGCCCGAACCCCTAGGGGGTTCGGGGGACCGCAAGGTCCCCCGCGAAGATTACTCGGACAAACTCGTAGCCTCGCTTCCTCCGACCGGGTCGAACGAACCATGAGACGTCGGTTCCCCGTCGCGGTCTTTGTCGCCGTTCTCGTCGCGACGGCCGGCCGCGGTGCTCCCGCGAAAGATCTCCGCGACCGCGTGCGCGCCTATCGCGCGGCGCACGAGCTCGCAATCCTGCGCGAGCTCGCCGATCTCCTCACGATTCCGAACGTCGCCTCCGACGACGAGAGCATCCGGCGCAACGCCGCCGCGATCGTCTCGCTCCTCGAGAAGCGGGGCGTTCGCGCGACACTGCTCAACGGCGAAGGCGGCCCGCCTGCCGTGTACGGGGAGCTCACGGCGCCCCGCGCGGAGAGGACGGTCGTCTTCTACGCGCACTACGACGGGCAGCCGGTCGACCCCGCTCGCTGGACGGGAAATCCCTGGGAGCCGGTCATGCGGGACGGTCCGCTCGAAAGCGGCGGTAAGGAAGTCCCCTGGTCGTCGCTCGCGGCTCCGGTCGATCCGAGTTTCCGCCTCTATGCCCGGTCGGCGTCGGACGACAAGGCGCCGATCGTCGCACTTCTCACCGCGCTGGACGCTCTGCGCGACGCGCGGATCTCGCCGTCCGTCAACGTCAAGTTCTTCTTCGAGGGAGAAGAGGAGGCGGGCTCTCCTCATCTCGCCGCGATCCTCTCCCGCAACCGCGAGCGGCTCGCCGGAGACCTCTGGCTCTTCTGCGACGGGCCCGTGCATCAGACCGGAAGGAAGCTCGTGTTCTTCGGAACGCGCGGAGTGACCGACGTCGAGATCACGGCCTACGGTGCCCTTCGACGCCTCCACAGCGGCCACTATGGCAACTGGTCGCCGAACCCGGCGGTCGAGCTCGCGCGGTTGATCGCCTCGATGCGCGACCGGGAAGGACAAATCACGATTCCCGGCTTCTCCGAGGACGTTCGGCCGGCGACGGAGGAAGAGCGTCGCGCGATCCGGGAAGCGCCGGAAGTCGACGGAGCGCTGAAGCAAGAGCTCGGCCTCGCCCGGACGGAGGGGGGAGGCGAGCGGATCGAGTCGCGCATCTTGCTGCCGGCGCTGAACGTCCGCGGCCTCGCCGCGGCCGACGTCGGAGAGCGGGCGACGAACTCGATTCCCACCGAGGCGACCGTCTCGATCGACTTTCGCCTGGTGCCCGACCAGACCCCGGGGAAGGTCCAAGCGAAGGTGGAAGACTTCCTGCGCGCTGAAGGCTTCTTCCTCGTCCGCTCCGCGCCCGACCGGGCGATTCGGCTGGCGCACGCGAAGGTGCTCCGCGTGGAGTGGGGCGCCGGCTATCCGCCGTCTCGGACGCCGATGGACCGGCCGGTCTCGCGCGCGGTGGTGAAGATCCTCTCGGACGTTTCGGGCGCCCCCGTCGTGCGGCTCCCGACGCTCGGCGGCAGCGGACCGAACTACCTCTTCGAGCAGATCCTGAAATCTCCCGTCATCGGCGTCCCGATCGTGAACCACGACAACAACCAGCACGCGTCGAACGAGAACGTGCGGGTCGGAAACCTCTGGGAGGGGATCGAGATGTACGCGGCGCTGATGGCGGAGTTGGGCCGTCTTCCTTAGCGGCGGCCCGACGCCGCCGTAAAGGAGCAAACGGCCGCGGCGCAACATCCCATGGCGGTCACAGGTCCATCTCGCATCTCGACCGGCTTCGGCGTCAGCTCCCCGTCGAGTGGTATCTCGCCACCCCGCTCTTCCACAACGAGAGGGCGAGTGTGAGTGAGATCGCTGCGACCAGGGGCACGGCCCAGAACTCGATCAGATACTCCGGCCGCCGGAGGAAACGCGCGGTCGGGTAGAACGACGCGAAGGCGAACGGGATTACAAAGGACAGCGCGAACCGAACCCACGCATCGTAGATCGTGAGCGGATAGCGGCCGAACTGCATCAGGTTGAAAACCGGGGGCGAGATTCCGATCCGGTCCTCGATCCAGAACGAGGTCGCGGTCAGTCCGATGAAGATCGCGAGGTAGATCGCCCCCCCCGAGATCGCCCACAGCGTGAAAAGGAGAACGTCTCCGGCGCCGAAGGAAAGTCCGAGACGCTTCGCCGACCAGACGACTGCCACGACGCCCGTGACCGCCGACTCGAGAGATTCGAGTCGGAAGGACTCGAACAGCACCTGGAACACCGATGACACGGGCCGGAGAAGGACCCGGTCGAAGCGGCCTTCGATCAGATATCGGTCGGCGAACATCCAGAGGTTCCACGAGAACACGTTGAAGATGCCGATCGGGATGAGCGAGAACCCGTAGAGGAAGACCATCTCTTCGAACTTCCAGTCGCGGAGAGAGGGCACGCGCGAGAAGACGATCAGCAGGAATCCGAAGGACGCCGCCGTCCCGAGGAAGGATGCGACGACCGCCGAAAAGAAGTCGGCGCGGTACTCGAGGCGCGCCTTCGCGTATTGCGCGAAATACAGACCGAGCAGCCGCGCGTGGCGCCGCAAGCCGGTCGCGAGCATTCTCACTTTCATCCTCCCTGGATCGTGATCCGGTGCCGCGACCGGCGCCAGACGACCTGACCGAGCAGGAGGAGAGCGATCGTCCAGCCCGCCTGCACCAGGAGGAGCCGTGCAGCCGCGCCGCCTGTCGCCTTCCCGAGGTACAGCGTGGCCGGCGTGAAGTTGATGTGGGGAAACGGCGACGCGAGGAGGATCGAGCGAAGCGGCTGCGGGAAGAGAGTCGTGGGGATCAGGAGTCCCGAGAGGAGCTCGAGCACGAGGTACTTCGCCCGCAGGATCCCCAGGATCGACTTCGTGCGGATCGCAATGAGCCCGACGAGGAAGTTCAGGCCGGCAACGAGAAAGAACGAGAGACCCGCGGAGAGAAAGAAGAGCATCCCTGCCTGCCATGAAGCCGGAGGCCGGACCGGAAAGAGCAGCGCGATCACAACGCCGATCGGCACCGTGAAGAGGGCGGCGCGGAACGCCGACTGGCCCGCCGCGTCGAAGACCATCACCGTCTGGAAGTTCACGGGACGGATCAGGTTCATCGCGAGCCGCCCCTCCTGAACCTGCCCGGCGATGTCGCGGTCGATCTCGTTGAAGTAGAAGGAGCGGATCGTCCAGCCGACCGCGACGTACGTGATCATCTCCTCGAGCGTGAGCCCCACGACCGTCTGCGAGTTGCGGAAAACGGCGCGCCAGATGAAGTAGTAAACCGCGACGTTGAAGAGGTAGGTCAGAACGCCGACGTAGTAGCGCGCGCGGTAGGCGAGCATGTTCAGAAACCCGATCCGCGCGAACGAGAGCGCGGGCCGTATCGAGATCGCGGTCATCGCCGGAAGCCCCCCGGGCGGACCTCGCGCACGGTTTCTGGAAGGACGGAGTGCTCGGGCCGCACCCGCTCGAACGTAAACGGAAGAGGCCCCCGGATGTTCGGATAGAAGCCGGCGCCGAGCTCGGGCGAGGGCGTGGCGAGGAAGGGCACCACCGGCCGCCACACGGGGGGGCCCAGGGTGTTCGGGGGACCGCAAGGTCCCCCTCCAAGATTACTCGGACAGACTCCCAGGGGGTTCGGGGGACCGCACGGTCCCCCGCTGAGATTACTCGGACAGACTCTTGGACCACGCTCCCGATTTGCATCGGGCGGCGGAATTAAGCTATAAAAGTGGCTCTCATGACCTTCCGGGTGCTCGGCCGGCGATTTTCTCGCAGGGACAGACAGGCCGTCGCGTATCGCGCGTGGGCCGCCGAGTTCATGGGTTAACCCGAACCCGCAAAGCACCGGCTGATTCCACCCCGATTCGCACGACGGCGGATCGGGGTTTTTTCTTTTCGTCCCGGGAGGCGTGGCAGAAGAGGCAGGCGATGGAAGCATTAGAGCAACTGCGCGAACACCTGAACCGGGTCGACCGCCAGATCGTCGGCGGTCTCGCGGAACGCCGGAAGTTGATTACGGAGATCGGCCGGTTGAAGCGCGAGTCCGGCTCTTTCCTGCGCGATCCCGAACGCGAAGAGGAGCTGCTCGCGGCGGTTGTCGAAGAGGGACGGGAGCTCGGCCTGGACGGCTACTTCATCACTCAGGTCTTCCGCGAGATCCTCGAATACTCGGTTCGGATTCAGCGCGACATGCTCGTCCATGAGCAAAACCCCGAGCTCGCGAGCGGCGAGCTTCGCGTCGTGGGCTTCCAGGGAGCCGAAGCGGCGTACAGCCACCTGGCGGGTCAGAAGTATTTCGCGTCCGAGGGCGACCGGATCCTCTTTCGCGGCTACTCGACCTTCCGCGAGCTTCTCGAGGCCGTGGAGGACGGAGCGGTCGCGTGCGCTGTCCTGCCGATCGAGAACACGACCGCCGGCAGCATCAACGAGGCTTATGACCTCCTGAGCCAGATGGAGCTCTCCATCGTCGGCGAAGAGGTGTTCGCGGTGGAACACTGCCTCTTTGCCCTGGACGAGGTTCCGCTGTCGCGCATCCGCAGAATCTTCTCGCACCCTCAGGCACTGGCCCAGTGCAGCGACTTCCTGGCGATCCTGACGCACTGCACGGCGGAGAGCTTTCTCGACACGGCCATGGCCGTCCGAAAGGTCAAGGAAGACGAAGACCTGTCGCAGGCCGCGATCGCCAGCGAAGAAGCGGGGCGTCTCAGCGGGCTCAAGCTGCTGCGGCGCGACATCGGCAACCGGCGCGACAACTACACGCGCTTCGTCGTCGTCAGCCGCGAGCGGATCGCTTACGACGAGCGGATTCCCTGCAAGACTTCGCTCGTCTTTGCCACGCGGCACGAGCCGGGAGCGTTGGTCCGCTGCTTGAATGTCCTGCAGACCCACGGGCTCAACATGACGAAGCTCGAGTCGCGGCCACGGCCCTCCGTTCCCTTC
>DASWIB010000186.1:0-4736 GCA_036397915.1 Thermoanaerobaculia bacterium
CCAGTTCCCTCCGAAACACCTCGAACGACTGCTCGTCGTAAAGGCAGAAGAGGATCCGCCGGACGGTGCGGGCGCTCCGCGCGAATGAGCGAGCCACCATGACCGAGATCTCCGCGGCTCGCTCGAGCGGGAATCCGAAGACGCCGGTCGAGATCGCCGGCAGCGCGACCGATTTCGCTCCGATCTCCTCGGCGCGGTTGAAGGCGGCAAACACTGCCGATGCAAGATCGACTTCTTCGCTCTGATCTCCTCCCCTCCAGACCGGCCCGACAGCGTGAATCACCCAGCGAGCGGGCAGGTTCCCCGCGCCCGTCACGACCGCCTTACCGACCGAACATCGCCCGATGCGGTCGCACTCCTCCTGGATCGTGTGTCCACCGCGCCGCCGGATCGCTCCGGCGACCCCGGATCCGAGCTGCAGGCTCGCGTTGGCCGCGTTCACGATCGCGTCGACCCGCGCGACCGTGATGTCGAGATGGACGAGTTCGATCCGGGCGGCCAACGCGGGACAGCGGCGAGGATTACGCGCCGAGGCCTTTTCGAACCAGCTCCGCGACCCGGAGGAACGCCTCGGTGACCGGCGATCGAGGCTCCGCCACAACGATCGGCTCACCCGCGTCGCCGCCGATCGCCACTTTCGGGTCGATCGGGATCGACCCGAGGAACGGCACGTTCAGCCGGTTTGCCGTCCGCTCGCCGCCGCCGTGCTTGAAAATCTCCTCGCGGTGTCCGCATTTCGGACAGATGTAGTAGGACATGTTCTCGACGATCCCGAGCACCGGCACGTTGACCTTCTGGAACATCGCGAGGCCCTTGCGCGCGTCGATCAGGGCGACGTCCTGCGGGGTCGTGACGATGACCGCCCCCGAGAGGTGGATCTTCTGCGTGAGGGTGAGCTGGGCGTCTCCCGTCCCGGGCGGCAGGTCCACGACGAGGAATTCGAGCTTCCCCCACGCGACGTCTCCCAGGAACTGCTCGACCGCCTTCATGACCATCGGCCCACGCCAGATCACCGGCTGATCGACGTCCATGAGAAACCCGAGGGACATCACCCGGACGCCGTACTTCTCGATCGGGACGATCTGGTTCGATTCGTTGATGAACGGCTTCTCGTCGATCCCCATCATCATCTGCTGCGATGGGCCGTAGATGTCCGAGTCCATCAGCCCCACGCGCGATCCGAGCCGGGTCAGTGCGAGCGCGAGGTTCGCGGCGACGGTGGACTTGCCGACGCCCCCCTTGCCCGACGCCACGGCGATCTTGAACCGCACATCGGCGAGCAGGTTCGCATCCGCTGGCGGGACCCCGACGGCGCCGCGCGGCGGAGGGGGAGCTGGCTCGCGCACGTCGAGTCGGATGGTCACGGCGTTCACTCCCGGCAACGAGCGGAGCCGTTCCGTCGCATCACGCTGGATCTCTTCGGCGGCGCGCGGCGAAGAGGTCTGGACCTCCAGCCGGAAGGAGACGTTTCCCCCGCCCACGGTGAGGTCTTTGATGAAGCCGAAGGAGACGATGTCGCGGGAAAGCCCGGGAAAGCGGACGCCTCTGAGGACGTCCAGCACTTTCTCTTCAGTCAGTTCTGCGGTCGCCGACATGTTCCTCTGTCCAACGTATCACGCGACGGCGCGCCGGGCTTCGGCGCGCAGCGCCCGGATCTCGTCGCGCGCCGCACGCGTCACTGCCTCCCGCTCGCGGGGCGATCTTCCGGAGACCTCGATTGGATTGCCCACGGACATCGCCACCGGTCCCGGCGTGATGAGGAGAGATTCCCGCTTCAGCACCTGGAAGGTTCCTGCGAGAGCGATCGGAAGGATCGGGAGGCCCGAGCGCAGCGCGAGATGCGCGGCGCCGCGTTTGAACGGAAGGAGGTCGCCGGTCGAAGTGCGGGTCTCTTCGGGAAAGACGACGACCGAGCGCCCTCCGGAGAGCTGGTCGAGCGCGGCCTCCACCGTCTCCGATCCGCGCGTCCGGTCCTCTCGATCGACCGGGATGAAGCCGGCCGCCGCGATCGACCATCCGAGGACCGGGACACGAAAGACGCTCCTCTTCGCGAGGAAACGCACCTGCATGGGCAGGTTCGCGAGGAGCACCAGAATGTCGCAGAAGCTCTCGTGATTGGCCACGATCACGAAGCTCCGGCCCGGTTCGAGCCTCTCGGCGTGGAGCACCCGGACGGAGACGCCCGCCAGGGCAAGGAGTGTCCGCGCCCAGCCTCGCGCGAAGCGGAGGAACCAGTCGCCCCGAGGGGGCAGCAAGGCGGCAAAAATCGCCGGTACGCCGAACGCGACGGTCGTGAGGATGATGATCGGCCAGACGATCGCGGAGCGCAGGGCCCGCATCGTCCTGATTCTAGTCAGAGTGTCTGAGTATCTGTCGGCGGGGGACCTTGGATCCCCCGCGCCCCCGGTCGTCGCGGGAGATCCTCGGGGAGGAAGCCGCGCGGCGCGCAACCTTCGAGGCGTCCGTGTTTTACAGAGGCACCGATCGCAGCGTAGAATCGCGCGATTCCATGCCCCCGACCACCCAGCAGACGGCCACAACGATCTTCTACCGGAACCTCCGGTGGCTGCGGTTCGTCGATCGATTTGGCAAGCGCGGCGCCGCGATCGTCGAATATCTGGGCGGTCTGGGGACTCTTATCGTCCAGACCGCGCGCGCGGCCGTCACACGCCCGTTTTACGGCTCCGAAGTCATCGCCCAGATGGACGAGCTCGGCGTCAAGTCAGTCTCGATCACCGGAATCACCGCCCTGTTTACCGGCATGGTGCTCGCCCTCCAGACGGCGTACGCCCTCGCGGCGTTCGGCGGCAAAATGTTCATCGGCCAGGTCGTCGCCGTCTCGCTCGTCCGAGAGCTCGGACCGGTCCTGACGGCGCTCATGGTCGGCGGCCGGGTCGGCTCCGGAATCACCGCGGAGCTCGGGTCCATGACCGTGACGGAGCAGGTCGACGCGCTTCGGTCCATGGCGGTCTCCCCGATCCGCCGCCTCGTTCTGCCGCGCGTTCTCGCGGTGGTCATCATGCTGCCGATCCTGGCGGCGCTCGCCGACGTCCTCGGAATCTTCGGCGGGCTGTTCATCGCGGTCGTCGAGCTTCAGATGACGCCTGCGGACTACCTGAACAGTATCTGGAATCACCTGGCGATCCAGGACATCACGAGTGGTATCGCAAAGACGTTTTTCTTCGGGCTCGAGATTGCCATCATTGGCTCCTACAACGGGCTGCAGGTCGAAGGGGGCGCCACGTCGGTCGGTCAGGCGACCACCCGTACCGTTGTCTTCGCTTCGATTTCGATCCTCATCTCCGACTTCTTCCTGACGAAGCTGTTCCTCTCCCTATGAAAGCCGAGCTCAAGCTCTCCGCGGAGACCGGGCCGACGCCGCTCGCCCAGGGCGACACCATCGTCGAGTTCGACAACGTCTGGAAGGCCTACGCGCACCGTGAAGTGCTCGCCGGGGTGAGCCTGAAGATCCGCAAGGGCGAGGTGCTCTGCGTGCTCGGCCCGTCCGGCACGGGAAAGAGCGTGACAATCCGCCATATCAACGGGCTCGAGCGTCCCGACAAAGGAGACGTGCGCGTCTTTGGCGAGTCGGTCGTCGGACTCACCGAGGAACAACTCTCGCCGGTACGCCGAAGGGTCGCCATGCTCTTCCAAGGGGGCGCGCTCTTCGACTCGATGAACGTCGAACAGAACGTCGCGTTCCCGCTCCGCGAGCACACGAAGAAGTCTCCGCGCGAGATCTCGGAGCTCGTCGCCGAAAAGCTCTTGATGGTGGGGCTGCCGGGCACCCAGAGGAAGATGCCGTCGGAGCTCTCGGGAGGGATGCGGAAACGTGTGGCACTCGCCCGCTCGATCGCGCTCGAGCCCGAGATCATCATGTACGACGAGCCCACGACGGGACTCGACCCCTTGACGTCCGAGAAGATCGCACAGCTCATCGCCGACCTGAACGTGCGCCTGAAGATCACTTCCATCGCCGTAACCCACGACATCGTTGCCTCCCGGACGATCGCGGACCGCATTGCCTTTCTGCACCAGGGGAGGTTTCAGTTCATCGGGACCTTCGACGAGGCGGCGCGGGGCGGACATCCCGTCCTGCAGGAGTATTTCCGCTCGATGGGGTTTCCGTGCGGTACCGGCCTCTACGCCGCGCCCGCCGGAGGAGGGACCTGATGGCGATCGAGTCACCCGTCGGCCGGCGCTTCCGCGTCGGTCTCGTCGTTCTCATCGCGCTCGTCTTTCTGATGCTCGGGATTCTCATGGTTGGAAAGCGGGCGCACCTGTTCACGGCGAAGCTTCCGTATCAGACACAGTTCGACTCGGCGGCCGGTCTCGTGTCGGGCAATCCGGTCCGACTGAACGGGGTGACGGTCGGAAACGTCCTCGAGGTCAATCTCTCCCCCGACCCCGCGGACCAGCGGGTCCGCGTCGTCTACGAGGTCGATCGGAAGGTCCGAACGCGCCTGCGGACCAGCACAACCGCTTCCATCAAGACGATCGGACTCCTCGGAGACAAGTACATCGAGCTCGTCGGCGGCAAGCCGGACGACCCGATCGTTCCTCCCGAAGGCGACATCAAGGCGGCGCAGGGCGCGAGCCTGGAAAAGATCTTCGAGGGCGGCGGAGATCTCCTGACCGATCTCGGTGCGATCGCCCGTTCCCTGAAGGCGACCTTGGAGCGAATGGAAAAGGGGGGGGTAGGGGAGAACCTGAACTCGACCCTCGCGAGCCTGTCC
>DASWIB010000187.1:0-5301 GCA_036397915.1 Thermoanaerobaculia bacterium
AATCTCCGGGACGGCCGTCACTGTGATTCTCGCAGACGCCGGCAGCCCGGCTTGATGTGAATGCATTAGCTCGCGTGCGAGCCTTTCCGTCCGACCCTCGACGGGGCATGACGGCCCCGGCGCGCACGCCCCGACGTCCGCAATCGCGCACCTATAATCGCCTCGGGGTGCGAAAGATCTGGGGAGGCTGGCACCGGTGCAGTACGGAGAGTTCGCGGCCGCAGCCATGATGGGCCTCGCGGCCGCGGCCTGCGGGGGACGGCCGTCCGCCGGGTCGCCGGCGGCGGAAGCCGCCTCGGCCGCCAGGGTGAGCGCCGCGCGCGACGTCCACTCGTACGCGAATCCGGCGGAGATCCGCGTCCGGCACGTGGATCTCGACTGGGACGTCCTCTTCGACCGCAAGGTCCTCCGCGGCACGGCCACCCTGTCGCTCGAGCGGCCGCCGGGCGGGCGGGCGACCCGGCTGGTGCTCGACACGCGGAACCTGGACATCGAGAAGGTCGAGTCCTCCCGCGACGGCTCGACCTGGGCAAACGCGGCCTTTTCTCTCGCGGCGCCGGAGAAGATTTTCGGCTCCGCTCTCACGATCACCCTGCCCGAGGACTCGACGCGGGTGCGGATCGCCTACGCGACGCGTCCGGAAGCCTCCGGCCTCCAGTGGCTCGACCCTCCGCAGACGGCCGGAAAGAAGGTTCCCTTTCTCTTCACGCAATCGCAGGCGATCCACGCGAGGAGCTGGATCCCGCTGCAGGACTCCCCGCAGGTCCGGATCACGTATCGGGCGCGCGTCCGGACCCCGAAGAACCTGCTCGCGGTGATGAGCGCGAACAACGACCCGCAGGTGGCGCGCGACGGCGAGTACGACTTCGAGATGCCCCAGGCGATCCCCTCGTACCTGATCGCTCTCGCCGTCGGAGATCTCTCCTTCGCTCCCGTCTCCGCGCGCGCCGGAGTGTGGGCGGAGCGCCCGGTCGTCGAGGGCGCGGCGCGTGAGTTCGCGGACCTCGAGGAGATGATCCGGGCGGCCGAAGAGCTCTTCGGGCCGTATCGCTGGGAACGCTACGACGTGCTCGTCCTCCCGCCGAGCTTCCCCTTCGGTGGGATGGAGAACCCGAGGCTGACTTTCGCGACGCCGACCGTCCTCGCCGGAGACAAGAGCCTCGTGGCGCTCGTTGCGCACGAGCTCGCGCACTCCTGGGCCGGCAATCTCGTGACGAACGCGACGTGGCGCGACTTCTGGCTGAACGAGGGGATGACGGTCTACATCGAGAGGCGCATCCTCGAGCGGGTGTACGGGACCCGCCGCGCCGAGATGGAAGCGGTTCTCGGTCTTCAGGATCTTCGGAAGGAGATCGCGCACCTTCCCGAGAAGGACGAGATCCTCCACATCGACCTGTCCGGCCGAGACCCGGACGACGGCGCCACCGACGTCCCGTACGAGAAGGGGGCGCTCCTGCTGCGACAGCTCGAAGAGACCTTCGGGCGCCAGCGCTTCGATCGGTTTCTGCGCGGATACTTCGACCACTTCGCCTTTCAGAGCATCACGACGGACGACTTCGTCCGATACCTGCGGGCGAACCTCCTCGATCCGAGCCCCGAGCTCGCCTCGCGCATCCCGGTGGAGGAGTGGGTCGAGAAGCCGGGGATCCCGGCGAGTGCTCCGCGCCCGCACTCCGATGCATTCGCCCGGGTCGAAGCGGAGACGGCACGCTGGCTGCAGGGGAAGATTCCGGCCTCCGAGGTCGACGCCGGCGCGTGGAGCACTCAGGAGTGGCTGCACTTCCTCCGCGCCCTTCCGGTCCCGCTCGGAAGCGAACGAATGGCCGAGCTCGATCGCGCGTATCGCTTGAGCGCTTCGAGCAACGCGGAGATAACGAACCAGTGGCTCCTCATGGCGATCGACAGCGGATACGAGGCCGCGTATCCGCGGCTCGGGGAGTTCCTGACGTCGATGGGGCGCCGCAAGTTCTTGAAGCCGCTCTACGAAGCACTCGTCAAAACGCCGGCGGGCAAAGAGCGCGCCCTCGCGATTTACCGGAAGGCGCGCCCGACCTATCACCCGATCGCGGTCGCGACGGTGGACAAGATCGTCGGGTGGGGCGCGTAGCAGACCACGCCGGGGGCGCGGCCGCCGCGCTGCCCGACCCGGCGTCGCGCAAGCGTCGGCTCCGCGCCGCGCTGGCCGTCACCCTTTCCGTCCTGGCGTTCGAGGTCGTTGGAGGTCTTCTGTCGGGCAGTCTCGCTCTGTTCGCCGACGCGAACCATATGCTCGCGGACGTCGCGGCGCTCACTCTCGCCTACGCAGCGACTCTTCTCGCCGGGCGCGCCCCGACCAGCCGGCACACGTTCGGGCTGGCGCGCGCCGAAATCCTGGCGGCATTCGTCAACGCGCAGCTCTTGCTGGTTGTCTGCGCCTGGCTGCTCTACGAGACCGTGCGGCGCTTCGATACTCCCAACGACATCACTCTCAGCGTGATGATCCCGGTCGCCGCCGTCGGCCTCGTCGCCAATCTCGTCTCGATGCGCCTGCTGGCCCCGGAGCGGCGGACGAGCCTGAACGTCCGAGCTGCCTATCTCGAGCTCGTCATGGATGCGGCGGGTTCGCTGGCCGTGCTCGCGGCCGGAATCGGCATTGCCCGCACCGGGTGGCTCTGGCTCGACCCCCTCGCTTCGGGGCTGATCGCGCTGCTGGTTCTACCGCGTGCGGTCAAGTTCCTGCGCCAGTCCGCGCACATCCTGCTCGAGGGAGCCCCGGGAGAGATCGACGTCGGGTCGCTGCGGGAACAGATTCTGGCCGTGCCCGGAGTGGAGGAGGCGCACGACCTGCACTTCTGGACGCTCTCGTCGGGCTCGCACTCGGCGAGCGTTCACATCTGCGCCGCCGAGAGCTCGGGCGGACAGGTGCTGCGCGACGTGCAGGAGGTTTTGAAAGTGAAGGCCGGCGTCGAGCACGCGACGATCCAGGTCGAGACGGGACCGGAGCGCGGCTGCCGCGCCGCGCCGGACCACGCCTAGGGGGTTTCGGGGGACCGCAAGGTCCCCCGCAAAAGGTTACTCGGACACATTCCTAGCGGGGCTCGGGGGACCGCAAGGCCCCCCGCAAAGAGATTACTCGGACACTCTCCTAGCGTGCCGGGACGACGAGGACCGGGATCGGCGAGCGGGCGAGCGCCTCCTGCACGGTGCTCCCGAGCAGGAAGGTCGCCACCGCACCGCGCCCGCGGCTTCCCATCACGAGCAGGTCGTAGCCGCGGGCGGCTTCCTTGCAGATGGTGCGTGCCGTCTCCCCGCGGAGGAGCCGTACGGACTCCCGCTTCGCCGGTCGCGCGATCTTTCCGAGTCGGGCTTCGTAATGGGACGCCATGGTCCGGGCGAGTCCCCCAGCGGTGAGACGGAAAAGGTCCCCGCGCTCCTCGACCACCGCGGCGCGCACGTCGGACGACGGCCGGACATGAGCGATCGTGAGCCGGCCGCCGGCGCGCTTGACGAGAGATCGTGCCGCCCGGAGGGCCGCCAACGATTCCGGCGAGAAATCGACGGCCACGAGTAAGCGAAGCCCGCGGGGAGTCACTTCGTTTATTTTATGGCCGCGCCGTACAGCTGACCGGCGTGAAAAGGAGGGCGCGTGAGGTTTCTTCTTGGAGTCATCGTCGGAGTGCTGCTCGTTGCCGTGGGCGCTGCGGCGTTTGTCTACACCGGGTCGTTCAACACGTCGGCAACGATTCCCCCGAGCAAGGCAGAGCGCGCGCTTACGACGTTCGCGCTGAACAAATCCATCGCCCGGCGCGCGCCGAATCGAAAGAATCCGCTGCCCGGAACCGCCGAGGACCTTCGCGGCGGCCTGGCTCATTTCCGCGAGAACTGCGTCATTTGCCACGGAGCGCCCGGCGTGGACCCCGGCGAGATCGGACAGGGCTTGAACCCCGGCGCGCCCGACTTGACGCTTCCGCGCGTTCAGGCGAGAAGCGACGGCGAGCTCTACTGGATAACGTCGAACGGCATCCGGATGACCGGAATGCCGGCGTTCTCTCCCACGCACGGTGAGAACGAGATCTGGCAGACGGTCGCGTTCCTGCGCCACCTTCCCGAGATCTCGGACGATGAGAAGGAGCAACTGAAGACGGAGACTGAAGAGGAGGAGCATCACCACGAGGAAGCTCCGCCGGCGGGAGGCGCGAAAAAGCCGGCGCACACGCACGCTCCGGGAACCCCGCCGCACCAGGACTGACCCTCGAAGGGCCTCGATCTTGCAAGCCGCCGCTCTGTGATGCGGATCTCCACGCTTTCTCTCGCGCTTGTTCTTGCGGGGCTGCCCGCGGCCGAAAGACTTTGCGACCTCCACTGTGCGGCCCCCGCCGCCGCTCGGGCGGGGGCACATTCGCACTGTGCGGCTCACGGCGATCGGAACGGGACGTCGAAGCCCTCGGGCCCTGAGCGCCGGAGCGATCCCTGTGCGCACAACCACTGCATTGAAGCGCTCGTCTCGTCGTCAGCCCTGAAGGGCGGCGACCGCCCGCGATTCGCACCGGCCGTGATCGCGAGCGTCGGGGTCGACGCCGGCACGCCGTCCGCGGTTCGCGCGGGCGGATCTCCGTTCCCGGCGGAGTCCCCGCCGGTACGGTTCTCTCCTCCGGTTCTGCGGCTGTAGAAGCGGGCCTTTCGCCTGCGCATCCGCGCCCCGCGGATGCTGATTCCGAGACCTCCGAAAGGACTCGACCGATGAAGACGACTGCCATGCTCGCGGTCGCGGTGGCCGCTACGTTCGCCGCTCGTCCGGTCTGGGCGCAGCACGAGCACCATGCTCCGCCGCCCGGGACTCCGACGCCGGCGCCGACCCGTGCCCCGCACGAGCATCACGCGCCGCCGGCCGCAACCCCAACACCGGCGCCGATGCACGTGCCGAGACACGAGCGTCACGCTCCTCCCACGGCCGCGTCAACTGAGCCGGCGGAACACCCCGAGCACATGGAGATGGAGATGCCGGACCGAAACCTCTTCCAGTCCGACATGACGATCATGACCGGGATGACGCCGCGCGACCCCATGGCGGGAATGGCAGAGGCTCCCACTCCCCGCTGGCGCCTGATGGTTCTCGGCGTCGCGCGCCTCGCCTACAACGACCAGGGCGGCCCTTCGGGCGCCGAGGCCATCGAGTCGAGCAACTGGAGCATGATCCACTTCGGGCGCCCTCTCGGTCGCGGGCGGGTCTCGCTCATGATGATGAACTCGCTCGAGCCCTGGACCTACGAGAAGCTGGGTTCGCCCGAGCTCTTCCAGACTGGGGAGAGTCTGCGTGAACGT
>DASWIB010000188.1:0-12862 GCA_036397915.1 Thermoanaerobaculia bacterium
CCCGCTGCCGGTACGTCTCTGCGAGCGCCTCCGCCTCGCGCGGCGCGGCCGGGTTCCCGAGCTCGACCATCAGCTCGACGAACCGTTCGCGCGCGGCGAGAAGATCCGGACTCCGTCGCGCGAGAGTGCGCAGCCGCTCGATCGCGCGATCCTTCAAGCCGTAGCGCGCGAGAACCTCGGCCTCTTCGAGGGCCGCCTGCTGGTCGTCGGACCGGGGCGCTTCGGGCGGCGGCGGAGGCTCGGCGGCGGGAATCGGGGGTGGAGGCGGACCGATCTTTTCGAGGCGCGCGGCCGCTTCTGCGTGAGCGGGATCGACCGATAGGATCCGGCGGTAGTGCTCGGAGGCCGCGGCGACGTCTCCGCGCTCCTCCGCTTCGCGCGCGAGCACCAGACGCATCGATGCGGACTCGGCGGCATCCCCCTCGGCCTCGCGGACTTCGGCCATCCGCTCGATCGTCCCGCGGTGCTTCGGGTGCGCTTCCAGTATCGGCCGGAGGTGGGCCACCGCCCCGGCGAAGTCTCCCGAGGAGAGCGCGGCGTCGACGACCGGCGAGATCGCTCCGAGGGCGGCGTCCGGCTCACCTTCGTCGAGCCGGATTCTCGAGAGCAGCCGGCGGGCGATCTCGTTCTGCGGCTCGAGCGCGACCGCGTCCTCGGCGGCGGCGGCCGCGGCGGCATGGTCGCCTCGCGCGAGTTGCACTTCGGAGAGGAGAACACGGCTCTCAGCGCTGCGGGGAGCGCCTTCCAGCGCCGCGACCGCGGACGTCAAGTCGTTCGCGGCGAGGTACGAGCGGATGATCTGCATCCGAGCGCCGGAGTCGTTCGGATCGATCTCCAGCGCTTTTCGGAAGAATGCGACCGCTTCCTCGTGAGCGCCGCGTCGCTGGAGGACACTCCCGATTGCATCGTACCGGGCGACCGCCTGGGCGGTCTCGCCGGCGACCCGATGGAGGTCGGCGAGACGGGTCTGCACCTTCAAGTCGTTGGGATCGAGAGTCGCCATGCTCGAATACGCGGCGATCGCTCCCTTGAGGTCGTTCTTCTTGAGCGTCTGCTCGGCGAGGATCTGATAGTGGCCTCTCGCATCCTGATTCAGACCCTGGCGCGTATACAGCTCGGCCAGGCGCCGGTGAACGTCGAGCCGGGTGGGATCGATCTTGTTGATCTTCTTGTAGATCGCGATGGCCTTGAGAAAGAAGCCATCCGCCGTGTACAGCTCGGCGATCCGGGCGAAGTGCCCGATCGCGTCCGCCGGCCGGCCCATCCGGACGCAGAGGTCACCGGCCTTGTTCAGGCCGAAGAGGTCGTTCGGGCTCCCCTTGAGCAGGCGGAGGTAGTCGTCGAGCGCCTGGTCGAGCCTTCCTCGAGACAGGTTCTTCTCGGCAGATTGAACGATGCGGTCGCGCGCACCGGGCATGGACGCGGAGATTCTAACCGGTACGCCGGGCTCTTCCGGCGCCGCGCCGCGGCGGCCGGATCAACGGCAGGGGGTCTGCCGGCTCGCCGCTTCCTGGAACGACTCCGTGGTAGCTTAGGCGGTGCTCCGAACAGGGCCCGCAGGCCGACAGAGCTTCCCAGTGCTCGGGCGTGCCGTAGCCCTTGTGGTGCTCGAAGCCGTACGCGGGGAAACTCCGGCCGAGCTCGTCCAGAATCCGGTCCCGCTCCACCTTCGCGACGACGGACGCCGCGGCGACCGCGGAGCAGAGGGCGTCCCCGTGAACGATCGGGAGCTGAGGCAGACGCACACCGGGTACTGAGACGGCGTCGAGGAGGATTGCCTCCGGCTGCGGGTCGAGCGCGAGGATCGCCGCCTTCATCGCCGCGAGGCTTGCGCGCAGGATGTCGCGAACGTCGATCTCCGCCGCGCTGACCACGCCCACGCCGACCGTGATCGCACGGGCGCGGATCGCGCGATCAAGCCGTTGCCGGCAGGACGGGTCGAGCCGCTTCGAGTCGTCGAGACCCACGAGAACGCATCCGGCGGGCAGGATGACCGCGGCCGCAACGACGGGTCCGGCGAGCGCGCCGCGTCCGGCCTCGTCCACGCCGGCCACCAGCCGATACCCGCGGCGGTGGAGCTCGTGCTCGATTCGGTCGAGCTCGCGAAGGCGTCCGAGCTCCGCGAAGAGAGCGGAGAGCAGGTCCCGCTTCATGCCCGGAAGTTTACGGGAGCCGGGACGGAGCTCACGGAACTCGGAACAGGAAAGGGAGCGACCTCATCGTCCCGTCCCCCGTGTTCCGGCTATTCGGTGCGCTTCTCTCCGATTCGGGCCGCCTTGCCTTTACGTTCCCGCAGGTAGTAGAGCTTGGCGCGCCGGACGGCACCTTTGCGGTCCACCTCGACCTTGTCGATGACCGGCGAGTGGAGCGGAAAGATCCTTTCGACGCCGATCCCGCTCGAGATCTTCCGCACGGTGAAGGTCTCCCGCGCCCCACCGCCCCGCCGCGCGATCACGACCCCGGCGAAGACCTGGATGCGTTCCTTCTCTCCCTCCCGTACTTTCACGTGCACCCGCACCGAGTCGCCCGGCGCGAAATTCGGCAGGTCTTTGCGCAGGGAAGGTCTTTCCACGTCCAGCAGGATGTCGCTCATCGGATCCTCTCTGAAGCCCGGCGTCCGGGAAGCTCACGCTCGATCGAGCGGAAGCGTGGATTATACAGAACTCGTTCCGAGCTGTCAGTTCTCAACCGAGAACGGAGAGCCTCGAGATCCTACTCGTCGCTCTCCTCCGGCTCTTCAGGACGACGAGCGAGGAGGTCCGGGCGCCGCTCGCGAGTGCGCTCCAGCGCTCGCGCCCGACGCCAGCGGCGGATCTTCGCGTGGTCTCCCGAGAGGAGGACGTCGGGCACGGCGAGTCCGCGAAACTCGCGCGGGCGGGTGTAGTGCGGATAGTCGAGACGCTCGCGCGTGAACGATTCCTCCTCGAGCGACTCGGCGGACCCGACGACTCCGGGAACGAGACGCGAGACCGCTTCCGTGACCGAGAGTGCTGCCGCCTCGCCGCCGGGCAGGACGAAATCGCCCAGCGAGATCTCCTGATCGAACAGGCCGAGGGCTCGCGTCCGTTCGTCCAGCCCCTCGTAGCGGCCGCAGAACAGGAGCAGCCGCTCTCGAGCCGCAAGCCGCTCGACGAGTGCCTGGTCGATCGTCTCGCCGTCGGGCGTGAGAAGGACCGTCCACGCGCGCGGCAACCCCTCCGCGTCGCGCCGAGCCTCGATGGCGGCCGCGACGACCGGCGCCATCATCACCATACCGGCTCCCCCGCCGTACGGCTCGTCATCGACCTTGCGATGCCGGCTTTCGGCGAACGAGCGCAGATCGGTCACCCGGACCGCGAGTCTTCCCGCGGCGATCGCCTTTCCGAGCAGGCTCTCGCCGAGAGGCGACCGGAAGTACTCCGGAAAGATCGTCAGAATCTCTATGAACACGGACTGCGGCTTGCAAGCAGCGAGTTCAATTCTGGAGATCCATCAGGCCTTCCGGGGGATCGAGAACGATCCGGCGCGTGGCGCGGTCGACCGAGATCACGATCGGGCGCACGAACGGGATCGAGATGGGCTCCCTGCCGCCGGCGTCGACGAGGAGCACCGGTCCGCCAGCGGTCTGCTCGAGTGCCGACGCCCGGCCGAGCGGCCGCCCTTGCGGATCCTCACACTGCCAGCCCTCGATCTCGTGGCTGTAGTAGAAGTCCTCGGGAGCGGCGACCGCATCTTCCTCGCGGACCGAGAGATCGCCGCCGGAGAGCTCGCGCGCCGACTCGGCGTCGTCAACGCCTTCGAAGTGGATCAGGATTCGCGGGCCGTGGGGTCGCGCGGAGTCGACTCGGAGCGTCCGTTCCGTTTCATCGCGCCGCCAGAGGAGCTCGAGACCGTTCACGAACCGCTCGGGGAAATCGGTGGCCGGTTCGACGGAGACCTCGCCCGCTGTCCCGTGAGGCCGCCGGACGATCCCGACCAGGAGCATGGAGACAGGACGCTCCTCCGGAGTCAGCGGTTCACGGCCCTCAATCGCGCACCCGCACCATTACCCTCTTGCCGCGGGCAGCCGCCGCGGCTGCCACGAAGGAGCGAATCGCGCGAACCGTCCGTCCGTCGCGGCCGATCAACCGTCCTCGCTCCGGCTCCGGCACGGAGATTTCGTAGACGACCGTCCGACCCTCGACCGACTCCGTGACGCGGGTCTCCTCGGGTCGCTCCGAGAGCCGCTTTACGATCGTCTCGATCAGGCGGCGCATGACACGGGACACGAGACACGGGACTTCTCGAGAAGGCGATCCTCGACGGGACACGAAGGTGAGCTCACGAGGCGCGCGCCTCCGGCTTCTTCTCGAGGAGCGAACGGACCGTCGGCGAGGCCGTCGCGCCCCTCCCGATCCAGTAGCGGGCGCGCTCCCGGTCGAACGAGACGATCGGGGGCTCGTGCATCGGGTCGTACGCGCCGAGCTCCTCGAGTACCTCCGCGCGGGCCGTCGATCGGGAGTCGGACACAACGATGCGGTAGTGCGGACGGTTGCGAGCACCCATCCGGCGCAGTCGAATCTTCAACATCCAGGTCGTCCTTTCCGGCGGTTTGAACGGGGTCGAGAAGCCCGGAGACCGATGCGAGCGGCCACAGGACCGGGCTTCTCTCTCCCCCGCGCGCCGTGGACGAGCCACGGAGCGGCCGTCATTCTATCGCGTGGTGGTCGAGAGCCCACGACTCCCGGCGCAAGAGGGAGCGAGTATTCTCGCCGAGGTCCCCCTCCAAAAGATCATTCGGACAGACTCCCAGGGGGTTCGGGGGACCGCAAGGTCCGCCGACAGGAGATTACTCGGACACACCTAGCTCCTCGGAGCCGGCAGCGGCAACCGCGAGAGGTCCAGTCCCCGAACGCCTTTCTTCGCGGCCTTCATCATCTTCCGCATCTGCTGATATTGCTTCAGGAGCCGGTTGATCTCCGCAACCGTCGTACCGGATCCCGCCGCGATGCGCTTCTTGCGGCTGCCATTCAGAACCTGCGGATACCGCCGCTCGTCCGGGGTCATCGAGTCGATGATCGCCGCGATCCGGACGAGGGACCGCTCGTCCACCGCGTCGGCCGAGGCGAGACCCCGAAAGGCGCCGCCCCTGGGCAGCAGATCGAGGAGACCCGAAACCGGCCCCATCTTTTTCATCGAGCGGAGCTGCTCGGCGAGATCCTCGAGCGTGAACTCGCCCGTCGCGGCGCGGCGCGCCGTTTCCTCGGCGGAAGAGGCGTCCACCTGCGCCTCCACTTTTTCGATCAGCGTCAGGACGTCTCCGAGACCGAGGATGCGTGAGGCCATCCGGTCGGGATGGAACGGCTCGAGGTCTTCCGGCTTCTCGCCCGTCCCGACGAACTTGATCGGTTTCCCGACGGTCGACACGATGGACAGAGCGGCCCCGCCTCGGGCGTCGCCGTCCGCTTTGGTGAAAACGACGCCCGTCAAAGGGAGAGCCGCCGCGAAACCCGCCGCCGATCGAACGGCATCCTGTCCCGTCATCGCGTCGGCAACGAAGAGCACCTCCACCGGCTGGACCGCGTCGGTGACCGCGCGAACCTCGTTCATCAGCTCTTCGTCCAGGTGCAGTCGTCCCGCCGTGTCGAGGATGACCGTGTCGCGACCGGTGAGCCGCGCCTCCGTCACTCCTTCGCGGGCGACCGCGACCGCGTCGCGGCGATCGCCCGAATCGAACACGGGAACCCCGATCTGGCGGCCGAGGGTCTTCAGCTGGGACACCGCCGCCGGACGGGAGAGATCCGCGGCGACGAGGAGCGGATAGCGTCCGCGGCCCTTCAGGTGGAGCGCGAGCTTGGCCGCGGAGGTCGTCTTGCCGGACCCCTGGAGACCCACCATCTCGATCACCGCCGGCCGGCCGTCCAAGACGATGTCCGACTTCTGGCCTCCCAGGAGAGCGACCAGCTCGTCGCGGACGATACGGGTCACCTCCTGCGCCGGCGAGAGCTGCTGCACGACCTTGCCGCCGACGGCCTTCTCCTTGACACGCGAGGTGAACTCGCGGACGACCGGCAGTGCGACGTCCGCCTCGAGAAGGGAGAGGCGGATCTGTCGGAGCGCGGAATCGAGGTGGTACTCGGTCAGGTGCCCCTCGCCCCGGAGCTCTTTGAACACCTCCTGGAGTCTGTCCGTGAGCGCCTCGAACACGTCCCCTCCGGCGAAAGGTCCCGAGGATATCGGCCCGCGCAATGAGCCGCAACGCGCGGCCAGACCGGGAGCTTCCCCGCTTGACAGGCCCCCTCGTTGGGATATCATGCGCTCGCTTTTCCCGCGAATTCCGAGGTGCTCCACAAGAAAAGTTCGCTAGCATAACGAGAAGAAGGAGAGAGGGAGATGAAGAAGTTCCTGACCCTGGTGATCGCAGCCGCGTTCGGGACGGTCCTCCTGACGGGTTGTGCCAAGAAGGAGGAGCCCATGACCACGACCGAGACCACGACCACCGAGGCGCCGGCCGTCGTCGAGGAAACCGCCACCCCCGAGACCGGCACGATGACGGAAACCCCGATGATGGAGACCACCCCCACCACGATGACGGTCACTCCGTAACTCGCTTTCTCTTTCTACCGTCGGAGGCCCCCTCGACCGGGGGGCCTTTTCGTTTCGGTGCTTTTCATTTCGTGCCATCCGGTGTCGGGTCGAAAACCCGCCGCCGGCCCGGCGCGGCGGCTACACTGAAGACGGGTGCTGCCTCTCTGGGGAGAAGCTCTTCTCGCTTTCGTGGCGGTCGCGGCGGGCTTCCTCGTGTGGCGCTCGCGGTCGCGTGAGCGGGTTCTCGCCGAGCGGCTCGCGGCCCGCGAGCGGGGCGGTCATTTCCTGGGCGAGTCGCCCGATGCCGGAGAGATCCTGAAGCACGCGTATGCAGCCGCCTGCGAGATCCTTCCGGTCACGCGCTTCGACGTGTATCGCATCGGCCCGCAGGGACGTGTCGAAGAAGCCTGGACGCTTGCCCGGGGCGAATCGGGACGGCTCGAGCCCGCGCTCGACCCGGCGAACCCGCAGGTCGGAGAACCGATCGACCCGCGCCGTCTGAGAGTCCTCTCGGCGACCGAGACCGAGCGATCGTTCGCTCCCATGCACCTTCTCCACGGTGGCGGTCCGCGGCGCTTTCTGCATCTCCCGCTCTACTCCGGCGACCGCCTCGTCGCGCATCTCGACCTGGACAGCGCAGAGCCGATCGACGATGAGGCAAAGGCGGAGATTCGCGCTCTGCTCGGCCCGCTCACGGCCTCGCTGCACGCCTCGCGCAATTGGCGGGTGGCCGTCACCGACGAGCTCTCCGGCCTCTTTTCGCGCCGGTACTTCGAGGCGCGCCTTGCCGAAGAATGGGCCCGGCGCGACCGGTACGAGACGCCAGTTTCGGTTGCCTGCTTCGACCTCGACCGCTTCAAGTCCGTCAACGACACGTTCGGTCACGCCGCCGGCGATCTCGTGATCCGCCGATTCGGGGCGATCGTCCGCGACGTGGTCCGGGCGAGCGACCTCGCGTGCCGCTTCGGAGGCGAGGAGTTCGCCGTCCTCTTTCCGAGCACCGCCGCCTCTTCCGCGCGAACAGTCGCCGACCGCATCCGGCGGGCACTCGAACGCGCCCGGTTCGAGATCGACGAGAACGACTTCTGGGTGACGGTCTCTGGCGGAGTCGCGGACGCCGCGGTGGTGTCCGGTCTCGACGCGCGCCAGCTCCTCGTGCGCGCGGACCAGGCGCTCTACGCCGCGAAAGCGGGCGGCCGCAACCGCGTCCGCGTCTGGACGGAGCGGCTCGCGCGCGAGCGCGCGGCGGTGGCCCACGGGGATCGGACCGCCCCGGCGGACCGCTGAGGGGGCTCGGGGGACTGCAAGGTCCCCCGCTAAGATTACTCGGACAACTCCTAGGGGGTGCGGGGGACCGCAAGGTCCCTCGCCAAAAAATTACTCGGAAACACTCTTAGTGGACCGCGAACGCGAGGACGAAGGAGTCGAGTATCTTCTCGAGGAGATGATCCGCGCGCAACGCGAACGGGTCTTGGCGCTCGCCCGCCGTCTCGTGCCCGGGCTCAGTCCGGACGACCTCCTCCAGCCGCACGATCATCCGGCGCTCGCGGCGAGCCCCGACTTCAACTTCGAGGACGGCATCCTCGCCGGCTATCTCGCCTTTCGCGCCGCCTTTCGGGCGAGCCGCACGAAATAGTCGAAGGGGCCCGCGCGCCGCTTCCGGCCGGCGAGGCTCGCGATCGTCTCTGCGTGCTCCCGGATCCACCGCGAGTCTTCGGGCCGGACGCCGAGCTCGCCCAGGAGCTCCCCAGACTCTCGCGCGAGCCGGAGGAGGACTTCGGGGTCCGCCGTCACGGGAGCGTTAGCCCGGCGGCGCCCATGAGGCGGCCGATCGTCGAGTCCCACGAGAGCCGCGAGACCCGCTCGTGACCCCGCCGACCGAGGGCTTCGAGGATGTCCTCCCGCTGCCACGCGAGCGCGAGCGCAGCGCCGAGCGCCTCCGGTCGCGGCGGGACGACGAAGCCGGTCTCGCCGTCGGTCACGAACTCGAGCGGCCCGCCCGCGTCGTCGGTCGTCAGCACGGGCTTTCCGGAGAGAAAGGCCTCGAGAGGGACGTATCCCAGATCCTCGCCTTCCGGAGCGATGACGACGATCCGCGCTCCGGCGTAGAGGCCGATCAGCGTTTCCTCGTCCGCCTCCGGAACCCAGGCGACGCGCGAGTCGAGCCCGAGCTCGGAAGACAGCCGCTTCAACCGATCCTCCTCCGGCCCCCGCCCGACGACAACGAGACGCGCGGCCGGCGGCGCGTACGCCAGCGCGCGCAGAGGGAGGTCCGGGCGCTTCCAGCCGTCGAGCCGCCCGACGGTCAGGGCATAGTCTCCGAGCGGGCCGATGCGATACCGGCCGGCGAGCGGCGGCGGGTGGTAGAGCGGCTCGCTCGAGATGCCGTTGTACCGGGCGAGACGGGCGGCCACTGTCTTCGAGTTCGCGAAGACACGCCGAGCCTCCGAGAGACCGAGACGGTCGATCGCCGCGATCGTCTCGCGCGTCCGGCGGTCTTCCTTCGACGCCGTGAAGTCGCTCCAGGGCGTGCCGAACTGGTCGTAGGCCTGCCGGTACTGGTGGATGACCCAGACGATCTTGTTCGGATGTTTCACGGCGTAGCTCGGGAAACGCGTCGCGATGACCGCGTCGACGGCGCGGTTGCCGACCTCGGTCAGATCGAGCGACCGCCACAAGAGGGCGCTCCGGATGAGGTCGAACCGCTCGCGCTCGATCAAGGGAAGCGTGACGAGGTCCGCCTCGACGCCGCGCGAGACGAGTTCCTCCGTCAGTCGCCGCACGTGTCGCTCGGCGCCCCCTGCGGAGAACGGTGACTGAGCCGCGGCCACGAGGACGCGGGGGCATTTCATCGGGCGGCCTTCTCCGCCTTCAGGGGTCAGGTCTCCACTTGCCACTTTGCTTGCAAAGAGGCAAGGCCATTGAGGCTACTCCCAGCGGCCCGGCGGTCAGTGAAGACGAGACCCCTGTCACTCCCGCGGCACCCGCCCGATCACCGCGTAGTCCTGTGGCCCGAAGAGCAGGGCGTTCAACCGGGCGTCGTTTTCGGAGCTTTCCGCGAGCCGCTCGGAAGCGGGAAGGGGCGAGAGAAACTCGACCGAGAGCTCCCGGAAGCCGGCGGCTTCGCAGAGAAACCGGAGCCCCTCCGAGGGCACCGGACGGACGTGGGTCGGGTCGAGGTAGAACGCATTCATGGCGGCGAGCGAGTCGGTGTTTACGGTCTCGACGATCAGCACGCCCCCCGGAGCGAGGGCGCGCCGCGCCGCGGCGAGGAACCGGAAGGCGGCTCCGGCCGGCCAGTGCTCGACGACCTGGAACGCGACCACCGCGCCGAGGCTCCGGGCCGGCTCGGCCGAGAGCGCCTCGATCGCGTCGCCTTCACGGACGTCGAGCCCGGCGGCCCGGGCGGCTCGAACGGCATGGCCACTCGACTCGACGCCGCGCGCCGGGATGCCTCGGTCGGCGAGCAGCTTCAAGAATTCTCCCCTCCCGCAGCCCGCGTCGAAGACCGGGCCCGGCAGGTCCCGCAGGAAGGGCAGATAGAACGTCTGCTTGTCCGTGACCTCCGCAAACGACCCGCGGAATCGCTCCTCGAAGAGTGCGTAGACGCTTTCCGGAAGCGGGGCGACTTCCGCCGCTCGCGCGGTCGCCGGCGATGCCGGAGGCCTCGTCACGAGCATCTCCAGATCCGCCAGCCGGGAGTCCTGTGCCGAGTCCCGGCGTTCGGATGCCTTCTGCAGGCGGGCGAGCTCGTCCGTAAAGTCCTGGCCCTGCCGCTCGATCGCCGCGTGATTCCGGTCGAGGGCCGCGAGGATTCCGTTCGATGCTTCGATCAAGAGGGCGTTGAACGACGTCTGGTCCCTCCAAAGGAAACGCAGCGCCCGCAGCGCGAGAGATTTCGTGCGCGCGAGCCGGGCGGCGTCCGGCACGGTCGGTGTCACGTATTCCTCGGCGCGGCGAAGGGTTACCCGTATCTCCTGACCATCGCCGCCCGCCGGTTCCGCCGTGCGGGGCGCCGACTCGGCTGCGGTCTCGAGAACCGCCGCGCGGATCTCCCGCGCGAGAGCCGCCGCGAGGTCCTCTTCTTTCGCCGTCATTTGCTCGCATTATTAGCCATTCGCAGTCGGCTCCCGGCGGCCGGGGGTGTGAGGGACCGCAAGGTCCCCCACCGACAAGTATTCGGACACTCCTGCCTCGTGGTCCGATACCGGGCAAACAGCTCGGCATCCGTTGGCATCGCGCATGCAAGAACGAACGTAAATGCATTTGCCTTGTCCAGCCGGGAGGAGGTCCGCATGAAAAGAGCTTCTCTGCTGATCGTGGCGGCGCTCGCCGCGGGGTGCGCTTCGACCGGCCCGCCTGCGTCTCCGGCCCTCGTCGCCGAAACCGAGGCGGCCGTGCGCCGGGCGGAAGCCGCCGGAGCGTCCGAGCGCGCCGCGGATCTGCTCGCAAAGGCGCGAAACGCGTGGGACGAAGGACGGCTCGCCTCTTCGCGCGGAGAAGGCACCATGGCAACGCGCCGCCTCGAAGAGGCGCGCGAGTACGCGGAGGCCGCCGAGGCGAAGGCGAATGCGGAGCGGATGAGGAGTGAGGCCGCGACGCTCAAGCAGCAGGCGGACGAGCTCGAAGCGAAGACTCGCCAGATGCGGGAGCGATCCCGCACTCCGTGAAGGAGGTTTTCCGATGCGCAAAGTCTTGAGATTCCTGCCGATCGCCCTCGCGGTCCTCGCGGCCGCGTGCTCCGCCGGTCCTCCGCCCCGGGAGATCGCGGAAGCGCGCCTGGCCGTGCAGGACGCGAAGAACGCGAACGCCGACCAGCTCGCGGCGCGCAATTACGACGGCGCGGTCGTGCACCTGCGGATGGCGGAGGACACCTGGGATTCGGGGAAAGACGCCGCGGCCGCCGCTCACTGGGCGCGCATGGCCGAAGCCGAGGCCAAGCAGGCCCAGTACCTCGCGGAAGGCCGCAGCGCGGACGAGGCGGTCCGACGCGAGAGCGAGCGCAAGCGGCAGGGGGAAATCGCGGTCCGCGATGCCGAGATCGCCGTGCTGCAGGCGCGCGCCCGCACGGAAGCCGAGAGGCGCGCGGCGGAGGCCGAGGCCCGCGCTCTCGCCGAGCGCCGCGCCGCGGAGGAACGGCTCGCAGCGCAGGAAGCCGCCGCGCGCGAGCGCGAGCAGGCGAGGGCCGACCTGGAAGCGCGTCTCGCGGCGGAGAGGGCCGCATCAGAGCGCGAAGCCGCGGCAAGATCTCAGGCCGACCGCGACCGTGCGACCGCAGAGCTCGAGAAGACGCGCGCCGAGCTCGAGGCGAGCCGCCAGGCGGCGGAAGACGCACAGAGAGCGGCCGCGGCCGAGCGCCAGCGGCTCGAGGAACAGCAGAAGGAGCAGGCAGCCCACGCCGCCGAGCTCGCGCGGCTCGCTGCCGAGCAGGAGAAGACGCAGGAGGAGCTGCGCCGGACGTTGTCGCAGCTCGCGGCCGTGCGGCAGGAAGCCCGGGGCTTGATCGTCACTCTTCCGGGCAGCATCTACTTCGACGTGAACAAGTCCGACGTGAAGCCGGCGATGCGAACACGTTTGACCGAGATCGCGAAGGCGCTCGCCCCTGTGCCCACCCAGCGGGTGCTCGTCGAGGGACACACGGACTCCGATGGGACGGCCGTGTACAACCTCCAGCTCTCGCGGCTGCGGGCGGATTCCGTGCGCTCGGTTCTGGTCGCGGGAGGGGTGTCGCCCGACCGCATCGAGCCGCAGGGCTACGGCGAAACCCGGCCGATCGCGACGAACGGAACCGCTGCCGGCAAGGCCCAGAACCGGCGGGTCGAGCTCGTCCTCGAAGGGAGCGCGGCGCCCGCTCAGTAGGCGGCGGCCCGGAAGGGGTCAGGTCTTCACTGATACGGACTGCGGTCGTAGGGAGAGAGGGTCCTTGCCATCTTCGCGCAGCGAAGTGGCAAGTGGAGACCTGACCCCCTCATCCGGCCGGCGCCCGCGCCTCTTCGGCGAACCGGATGAACGCGAGGATGAGCGCGATCACGATCGGGCCCAGGAAGAGCCCGATCGGACCGAACGCGGCCACCCCGCCGACGGCGCCGATGAACACGGGAAGCGTCGAGATTTCCGCCCGTCCCGAGATGAAGATCGGCCGAAGAAAGTTGTCCGCGAGGCCGACCACGCCGACCGCCCACGCCACCATGAAGATCGTCCAACCCCACCTCCCCTGAAACGCGAGCACGGCCGCCGCCGGCACGAGTACGAGACCCGTACCGAGAGCCGGAATGAGCGAGACGATCGCGCCGATCACGCCGAAGACGACCGGCGA
>DASWIB010000189.1:0-2745 GCA_036397915.1 Thermoanaerobaculia bacterium
CATCGTCGGCATCGCCCGCGGCATGGGCAAGAAGACCATCGCGGAGTTCGTGACCGACGATGAGACACAGCACCTCCTCGAAAGAGTCGGCGTCGACTACGCGCAGGGCTATCACGTCGGCAGACCGCGACCTTTGCGCGACGTCCTGCCGCCTGCATAGACCGCGGAGTTCTCAACGGCGGCGAGCCGAAGGAGTTGTTGCTCGAAGTCTACGAATAAGAGCTCACCGAACAAGATCGACAGGGTCAACGTGCGGCGCGACTCCGTCGTGGTCCAGCTCGATTTGTCCCCACGAGGCGCCAGAACCGCGTCTCGTTGAGAAGGGTGATCTTGTGCCCCTTCTCGCGCAAGCGCTTGATCTCCATGAGCTTCAAGCCCGCTTCCCGACCGGCCGCCTGCGTGGGATTGGGCCGCCCGCGGACGACCACTCGCGTCTGTACCGACGGCATCCCGTGAACGATGGCGCCCGCGCGCCGGGCAGCGGCTTTGGCCTCACGGCGGGGCTTGCTGAGGATGCCGGTGAACGCGAGGTGGACGCCCTTGAGGGTCTTCAACACCCCCGCCTTCAGCACGGCGGGTCGTTTGCGGAGGGCTTCGATCAGCTCGTCCGCGCCCTCGTACCGCTTCCGCCGCTCCCCGATGCAGCGGTAGACGATCTCCTTCAAGTGATCGCTGCACCGAAGATGCCGAACCTCGTTCGTGCGAATCCGCGCTCGCGCATCTCCCTTCACCAACATTCCCAGGAGCTGTCCGACCTGGTACACGTCGTCCCGCGCCTGCCACTTCGGCGCCGCGCCCGCGAGGATGTCGCTCGGAGCGGTGAGCGCGTTCATGGTGCGCGCGGTGATTCCCCGCCGGTCGCTCTGTTGGCGGACGATCCCGAAATCCCCGAGCTTCAAGCGCCTCCCGTCGCAGACGAAGACGTTCAGCGGCGTGAGGTCGCGATGAAGCAGCTGGCCGCGATGGAGCTTCCCGAGCACTTCGAGGACGCCGGCGATCTCGCGCCGGGCGGTGGTCTCGGTCCAACCCTTGCTCTCCCGCCGCAGAAACGTGCTCAAATCGCCGTAAGCCGCGTACTCGATCGCGAGGCAGTAGAGGAGACCCCCATCCGGACGCATGAGGGGAAACGCGTCGTAGATCCGGATCGCTCGCGGATGCCCGTCCAGAAGCTGACCGAAGTACGCCTCTCGCAGCCAGCCGTCGATCCGTGTGCTCGCCTTGACGCAGACGATCCTCGGGACGGTCGACGAGCGCCCGAGCCGCGCGGCGAGGTAGACCTGACCGAAGCCCCCCTCGCCGAGCAGCCGGTCGATTTTGAACTGGAGCCGCGTTTCCGGGCTCTCGATCGTCTGTCGGTGCGCCAGCAGGCGCCGCTCCTGGACGACAGGGACGGGGCCGGTCCTGGTGAGCGTCCGGGCGGTGGATCCCATCGTTCTCAATTTCGGCGGTTTACGGGGGTGTCGCGAATTCGACCGCGGTCCTTGTCGTCGATCCAGTAGAGACCGTGGCAGCGGTCACACGCGACATAGATCTCCTCCCCGACCGCGAATACGGCATCGGGGTCTCTCGACTCGGCAGCCTCGAGCGCCGCGGCTCCGGCGTCGATCATCCCCCGCGACAATTCCATCCAGACTCCGTTGTCTCTCGCGCGGTCTCCCATCATGAGGAGGTTGCCGGATTCCATGATGGTAACGGCGCTGTTCCGCACGGCGGCCCACTCCTCGTCGGTTTTCGGGTACCACTCGTCGACGCCTTCCTCGGAGATGACCGTCCCCACGGAACCCCAGAGGACGTCGGCAGCGGGGTCGACGATCGACACCATGAGCTCCTTGACGCTCGCCTGTGGCTTGAAGGGCGGTCCCGGCGCGTCGACGCAACCGAAAATCGCGCAAAGGCCGACGGGAATCAAAGGGAGAATCGCTCGCATCACGCTGGTTCTCGAGAGAGCGCGAAAAGAGTAGCACGCCCGCCGGATGCTCGGACAATGAGATACTGTCGAGCCCGATGTCGCTTCTTCCGTTCTGCAAGTGGCTTTCGGAGACGCCCTGGAGCGTCGCGCTCCACGAGTCCCTCTGGGCCTATCCCCTCGTCGAGTCGACCCACGTCTGGTCCCTGGCCTTGTTCTTCGGCTTCACCGTTCTCATGGATTTGCGGCTCCTGGGTCTCTCGATGCGCAGCGTGCCGGCGTCTCAGGTCGTCCGGCGGCTGCGTCCGTGGATGATCGCGGGGTTCTGTCTCATGGTCGTGACCGGGCTCCTGCTGTTCTACGCGATTCCCGTCAGGACCTACCAGAGTGTCTTCTTCCGATTGAAGCTCATGCTGATCGCGCTCGCCGGCGGCAACGTCTTTCTTTTTCAATCGGGCGTCTGGCGCCGAGTCGCCGGTTGGGACTTCGATCCGGTTCCGCCGAAGGCCGCCCGGTGGGCCGGCGCCCTCTCGCTCCTGCTCTGGATTTCCGTCCTCTTCGCCGGCCGCATGATCGCGTACAACTGGTTCGACTGCGACCGGCAGCCGCAGACGGCGATCGTCAACTGGGCCGCCGGCTGCCCGGTTGCGACTGTGGAGCCCGAATGACTCTCCTCCCGTTCTTCGAATGGTGCGAAGCGACGCTTCTGGGGCAGGCGATTCGCGGCTCGCTCTGGTTGTTTCCCGTCATCGAGTCGGTCCATCTCGTCGCGTTCGCGGTCCTCGGTGGGACGGTTCTGCTGGTCAATCTGAGGATTCTCGGGGCGCCCCTGTTCTCCG
>DASWIB010000190.1:0-2264 GCA_036397915.1 Thermoanaerobaculia bacterium
AGGAGAAAGCTCGATGTTCAGTCACTCCGATCCTGAGGTCCTCGTCGTCGGTGCCGGTCCGGTCGGTCTCGTCGCGGCCCTGTTCCTGCAGCAGCACGGGGTCCGTGTGGAGATCGTCGACATGCACCAGCGGACGACCCAGCACAGCTACGCCCTCGCGATCCATCCGCGCACGCTCCGGATTCTCGACGAGGCAGGACTCTCCGAAGGGCTGATCGGCGCGGGGCGGAAGCTGACGAAGGTCGCCTACTACGAAGGGCGGGAGAGGCGCGCCGAGATCGACTATTCGGCCCTCGCCTCCAAGCATCCGTATCTCCTCGTCATCCGCCAAAGCCTGCTGGAGAGGGCCGCGGAGGAGGCGCTCCGCCGGCAGAAGCTCAAGGTCCTCTGGGGACACCGGCTCCAGGCCCTCACCGTGGACGGCGGGACCCTCCGGGCAGAGGTCGCGAAGCTCGACCAGGTCGCGACCGGCTACCCCGTCGCGCGAACCGAGTGGCTCGTCGTGCGAAGCGAGACGATCCGACCGGCCTATGTGATCGGCGCCGACGGGTACGACTCGGCCGTGCGGCGGATGTCCGGCATCGAGATGGAGCAGCATGGCGCGGGCCAGATCTTCTCCGTCTACGAGATCGAGGCGGCGGGGGAGCTTCCCGCCGAAGTGCGCGTCATTCTCGATCCCGACCTGACGAGCGTCTACTGGCCCCTCGAGGCGGGGCGATGCCGGTGGGGATTCCAGATCCGGGACGCTTCGGAACACACAGCCTCGATGGAGCGGCTCGAGCAGCTGATCGCCACGAGAGCTCCCTGGTGCACGGCGCGACCGACGCAGATTTACTGGTCGACGCTCGGCCTGTTCGAGCGGCGCCTGACGCGCAGCTTCGGCAAGGGAGGCGTCTGGCTCGCCGGGGACGCCGCGCACCAGGCGGCTCCGGTCGGCGTGCACAGCATGAACTCGGGGCTGGTCGAAGCGCGCGAGCTGGCAACGCGCATATCGCGGATCCTCCGCGGGGAAGGACCGTCGTCACTTCTTGACGAGTTCGCGACCGAAACGCACGACGTGTGGCAACGGCTTCTCAACGCCGACTCAGTGCGCGCGCTTCCGGGGACAGCCGGGGCCCCCGCCGCGCGTTCTGTGCGCGGCGGGGTGGGAGACCCGTGGGTCCGGCAGATCGGGGCGAGGATCCTCGCCTGCATTCCTGCCTCGGGAGACGACCTCGAACCGCTGCTCGAGCAGATCGGCCTCACGGCCGCGCCGTGAGGGCGCGACGCCGGTCCGGCCCGCCTCCGCCGCGAAGCGGCTCCGGCGAGGTCTCGCCGGAGCGCGGGTGACGAGCGCGCGCGCGGAGGCGGACGCTTGACTCCCGCAATGCGCGATGGTACAAACGCGCGACCCTTCACACCCAAGGCGGGGCACACGTTTGGCGCAGACGGAATCAGAACTGCTTGACAATCCTGTTGCGGGCCGTCCCACGCTCATCCTGCGCTCGCCGGATTTCCACTCAATCACCGAGGCCGTCGCGGAGCCGGTCGAGCGGCAGACACCGATCGGCTGGTGGCTCTTCTTCATCCCTTCCGTCGCGCTCCTCGGCCTTCTAGGCATCGCGGTCTCGTGGCTCTTCTGGGAGGGGATCGGCATCTGGGGACTCAACGTCCCCGTCGGCTGGGCCTTCGACATCACGAACTTCGTGTTCTGGATCGGGATCGGGCACGCCGGGACGCTCATCTCGGCCATCCTCTTCCTCTTCCGGCAGAAATGGCGCACCTCGATCAACCGCGCGGCGGAGGCGATGACCATCTTCGCGGTCATGTGCGCCCTGCTCTTCCCGGGCATCCACGTGGGACGCGTCTGGGTCGCCTACTGGATGTTCCCGCTCCCGAACCAGATGGGCATGTGGCCCAACTTCAGGAGCCCTCTTCTCTGGGACGTCTTCGCGGTGAGCGTGTACGGAACCGTCTCGGTGCTGTTCTGGTACGTCGGCTTGATCCCGGACCTGGCGATGATGCGCGATCGGGCCAAGACCGGCGCCCGGAAGTTCGCCTACGGCCTCTTCGCCCTTGGATGGCGGGGCTCCGTGCGGCAATGGCACCACTACGAAAGCGCCTATCTCGTCCTCGCCGCCCTTGCGACGCCGCTGGTCCTCTCGGTTCATTCGATCGTCTCGATGGATTTCGCGGTCTCCCTCCTCCCCGGATGGCACACGACGATCTTCCCGCCCTACTTCGTCGCGGGCGCGATCTTCTCCGGGTTCGCCATGGTGCTGACG
>DASWIB010000191.1:0-17958 GCA_036397915.1 Thermoanaerobaculia bacterium
CGGTGCACCCGATCTCGGCGCTGCAGAGCGAGTACTCGCTCTGGGAACGCAACCTGGAGCCACGGATTATCCCGCTCCTGCACGAGCTCGAGATCGGGCTCGTGCCCTTCAGCCCGCTCGGCCGCGGCTTCCTGACCGGGACCGCGAAGCGCGCCGAGGAGTACGCGCAAGGTGATTTCCGGAGGGGCGACCCTCGCTTCGCCGGAGAGAACTTCGACGTCAACATGCGAGCCGCGTCGATCGTGCGCGAGCTCGCGATCCGTAAGGGCGCGACGCCCGCCCAGATCGCGCTCGCGTGGCTGCTGCACAAGGGGGACGACATCGTGCCGATTCCGGGCACGAAGCGGCGGCTCTATCTCGAGGAGGACGTCGGCGCCGCAGCTCTCATGCTGTCCGGCGCCGAGATCGCCGAGCTCGATGCCGCGCTGGCGCCGGAAAAGATCGCCGGCCCTCGCTACGACGAGCGGCTCATGGCGGCCATCGACCGCTGAGGCGAAGGGGGGCGCGGGACAGGGGACACGAAACAAGTAGGATTGCGCTCGATGGACGCCGAGCAGCTGACTGCGAAGACCTGCATTCCCTGTCGTGGCGGCATCCCTCCGCTCACGGCAGAGAAGGCGCACGAGTATGCGGCGGCGACGCCCGGGTGGACGCTCGCGGAGAACGCCACGCGGCTCGTGCGCCGCTTCGAGTTTCGCGATTTCCGGGCGGCGATGGAGTTCGTCAACCGCGTCGCCGATCTCGCCGAGGAAGAGGGCCATCATCCCGACATCGCGATCCACTGGAACAAGGTCGAGCTGATGCTCTGGACTCACAAGATCGGTGGTCTCCACGAGAACGACTTCATCCTCGCGGCGAAGGTGGACCGCTTGCTGGAGAAGCCGCCGGCACCTGCGGAGGTCGCGGGTTAGCTCGCTCTTGCTTATCCGGTTGATTCAGCAGATCGCGGGATCGAGGAGAGACTTCCGTGCCAGAGCAGAATCTCGATAACCTGCGCGAGCGCATCCGACTGCTCGACCTGGAGCTCGTCGCGCGGGTGGCAGAGCGCGTCGATCTTGCGAGGCAGGTGGGAGAGATCAAGCGCCGCCAGAAGCTGTCGACAGCGGATTACGCTCAGGAGAGAACGGTGATGGAGCGCGCGCGATCTGCCGCGCAATCGCGCGGGCTCGATCCGAGCGTGGCCGAGGATCTCTTCGCCAGGCTCATCCGAGCCTCGGTAACGGCACAGGACGAGGACAGCCTGCGCCTCGCCGCCCTGGGCGCGGGCAAGAGTGCCGTCATCGTTGGCGGCGCCGGCCGCATGGGCCGGTGGATGGAACGCTTTCTGTCCGCCCAGGGCTATGCAACCGGCGCCCTCGACCCGGCTGCCGCGCCGGAGGCGGACGCGTGGGCTCGCCGGACGTTCGCGTCGGCGGACCTCGTCGTCTGCTCCGCCACGCCTGCCACCATCGTCGAGCTCTACGCGGATTGGTCCAGGAAGCCGCCGGCTGGAGTGGTAGTCGACATCGCCAGCATCAAGTCGCCCTTGATCGAGCCGATCCGGACTCTCCAGCGAGCCGGCTGCCGTGTCGCCTCCATCCATCCCATGTTCGGCCCTTCCACTGTCCTTCTGCGCGATGCGGACGTCGTTATCTGCGACACCGGGGATCCCGAAGCCACCGCGACCGTGGAAAAGCTCTTCCAGCCGACCACAGCGCATCTCGTGCACTTGCCGATCGCCGAGCACGACCACGTCATGGCTGACCTTCTGAGCCTCGCGCACGCCGCCGCCCTCGCGTTTGCCCTCGCTCTTCCCCCGACCGAGCATCCCGTGCGGAGCTCTACCTTCCAGGCCCTCGAGTCGGCGGCTGCCACCGTGGTGCGCGAAAGCCCGGACGTCTACTATGAGATCCAGGCCCTGAACCCCTATTCAGTGATGGCCCTCGGGCGGCTGCGTCTCGCGCTCGATCGGATCGTCGCCACGGTCACGGCGCGGGATGCGCAAGAGTTTCGGGCGATGTTCGCGGAGGCAGAGAAGCGTACTCAGACAAGAAACAAGAGGTCCGAGTAATCTTCGCGGGAGACCTTGCGATCCACCGAACCCCTGGAGATCCGGAAGGGAGTGAGGATCAGGTCTTCTTCCCGGGAAGGAGGACGAGGACGGCTCCGACGACGGCGCCGCCAAGCGACAGCCACCGCAGCGTCTCCCAGGCGTCCTTCTTCCTGCGTTCGTCGCTCGAGACCGCCGTTTTGATGGCGCCTTCGAGCGTGTCGTAACTCCGCTGCTGCATACCGGCCAGGAGAAAACCGACGAGGCCGAGAACCAGGACGACAACGCCGAGACGGCGCATGTTCCCTCCTCCGCTACGCGATCAGATTAGCGCCGTCTCGACGACGGCGCTTGTCGCGCTCTGCGGCCGTTCGCAAGCTCACGTCCGCAGAAGGCGCTCGGTGCTCTCGGGCCTTCGGCCCTCGGATTGACAGGTCCTTTCAATACCTCGGCATCCCGGGCTCGATCTCCTGCGCCCACCGATCGATTCCGCCGGCGAGGTTCCGAACTTTCCGGAATCCCGCACCGCGCAGGAGCTGCACAGCCTTCGCACTGCGGCCGCCCATCTTGCAGTGGACGACGATCTCGTCCGCGGTCGAAAGCCTGTTCAAGTTCTGTGGCAGCGTGGCGAGCGGGATCTTCACCGATTCCGGGAACGAGCAGATTGCCACCTCGTGCGGCTCGCGCACGTCCACCAGAACGAAATCTTCCCGGGCGTCGCGCATGCCCTTGAGCTCGCGAACCGTGACCTCGGGGATGCCGCTCGCCGAGGCCGCTACTCTCGCCTCCTCCTGAGGAATGCCGCAGAACGCCTCGTAGTCGATCAGCTTCGTGACAGTCGGGTTGGGGCCGCAGATCACGCAGTCCGGGTTCTTGCGGAGCTTCAGCTCGCGGAAACGCATCGAGAGCGCGTCCACCAGGAGGAGACGACCGATGAGCGGTGCTCCATTTCCGAGGATGAGCTTGATGGTCTCCGTCGCCTGAATCACGCCGAGCAACCCCGGCAGGATTCCGAGGACTCCGCCCTCGGCGCACGACGGGACGAGACCGGGCGGCGGCGGCTCGGTGTACAGGCACCGGTAGCAGGGCCCCTTCTCCGCCCAGAAGACCGACGCCTGTCCTTCGAACCGGAAGATCGACGCGTACACGTTCGGCTTGCCGGTGAGCACGCAGGCGTCGTTGACGAGGTATCGCGTCGGGAAGTTGTCCGTGCCGTCCACGACGATGTCGTAGCCGTGGAAGATCTCGAGAGCGTTCTCGCTCGAAAGGCGCGTCTCATAGGAGACGACATCCACGTTCGGGTTGATGTCGCGCAGGCGCTCCGCAGCGGCCTGGAGCTTCGGCCGCCCGATGTCGGAGACGCCGTAAATGATCTGGCGCTGCAGGTTAGAGTCGTCCACGACATCGGGGTCGACGAGACCGATCGTGCCGACCCCGGCCGCGGCGAGGTATACCGAGAGAGGTGAACCAAGGCCGCCCGCGCCGATCGCGAGGACCCGCGCGGTCTTCAACTTCTTCTGCCCCTCGACGCCGACTTCCGGCATGATCAAGTGGCGCGAATAGCGCCGGATCTCTTCGTTCGAGAGTGTCGCCGCTTCGCCCGGGGGCGCGGCCAGTGCGCCGCCCGCGATGGACGGCACGATCGAGAGCGAGTCGCCATCGGCGAGCGGAGTTCCCTCCTTTTCGAGATATCGGACGTCCTCGTCGTTCTTGTACAGGTTGACGAACGAGCGCACCCGGCCGGCGTCGTCGTACAGATGCTTCCGTAGCTGGGGATGGCGCGCGACGAGCTCGGTGAGCGCAGCGGCCACCGTCGTCGCGGCGACGTCTACCGAAGCAGCCCCGTCTGCGTAAGGCCGCAACGGTGTGGGCAGAAGGATGTGTGGCATCTCGTGTATTCCTACGTCTGTTCTTCGCCTATGGGTTCTCGTTCGAACTCTCCGCGGTCCTCCGAGAGCATCCAGGCGGTGATCTCGCCCGGCTGCCCCGCGGACACCGCGCAGACAAGATAATGAAAAAAGGGGAAGGCGTGTTCCCGGTCGTACGCCGACGGGGCAGCCGGGTGATCGGGATGCGAGTGGTAGAAGCCGAGGAGATCGAGGCCGATCTCACGGGCAAGCCTCTCCAGACGCAGGTAATCCTGCGGCGAGACCTCGTAGCGCCGGACCCGTTCGCTCCCGCGGGCGTTCTCGATCCTCTCGATACGCGTCACTTGCGCGCGGCCCTCCTTCCGGCCGAGCAGCGCGCCGCAACACTCCTCCGGGTAAGCGTCGCGCCCGTGCGCGCGGATCTCCTCGAGCAGTCCCCTGGTGATCGCGATCACGCCTGTCTCCAGATCTCTCTGGAGAGGTATCGCCCGCCGCCGTCGCAGAGCACCGTGACGATCGTCGCCGGCGCCCCGTCGAGCTCGCGCGCGACGGCGAGCGCGGCGGTGACGTTCGCGCCGGCGGAGGGTCCGACGAAAATCCCTTCATCACGCGCGAGCCGGCGGCACATCGTGTAGGCGTCTTCGGTCGCGACCTCCCGCCGCGCGTCGGCGAGCGACGCGTCGTAGATCGCCGGGACCATCGCCGAGGCCATGTGCTTCATGCCCTCGAGGCCGTGGAGCGGCGCGTCGGGCTCGACCGAGATGCAGCGGATGGAGGGATTCTTCTCGCGGAGGAAGCGAGTTATACCGACAAAGGTCCCCGACGTTCCCAGGCCGGTCACGAAGTGGGTGAGGCGGCCGGCCGTCTGCTCCCAGATTTCCGGTCCGGTCGTCTCGAAGTGCGCGCCCCAGTTGGCCGCGTTCGAGTACTGGTCCGGATAGAAGTAGAGATCCGGCCGCTCGGCGGCCAGCGACCGCACCTTACGGATCGCGCCGTCCGTCCCCTCGAGCGGATCGGTCAGGATGAGCTCGGCCCCATACGCGGCGAGCGTGCCGCGCCGCTCCTCCGAGGCGTTCGCAGGAACGCAGAGCGAGACGCGATAGCCGAGGGCGCGGCCGATCATGGCGTCCGCGATGCCGGTGTTTCCCGAAGTGGCCTCGAGGATCGTTTTCCCCTCGGTGAGCAGACCGCGCGCGATCCCATCCAGGATCATCGCGCGCGCCGGCCGGTCCTTGACGCTCCCTCCGGGATTCAGGTGCTCGGCCTTCGCGAGGAGGCGCAGCCCCGGAACACTCGAAGCGATCGTCGGCAGCTCGAGAAGCGGAGTGCGGCCGACGCTGTCGAGAAGCCTCATGGGGTCAGGTCTCCGCCGGACACTCTGCAACGAAACTCATCGGCTTTCATCGAACGAGCTCCAGCCGCAGCGTCGACCCCGTGCGCGTCACGTGGAGGTCGGCGAACGGGGTCCTCCCGACGACGGGGCGTACGACCGCGTCCACCTCGCGGATCGTGAAACCGTGGTCGCGCGCCATCCTCCGCTGAATTCCGACCGGGATCCGGAAGAAGCCCCACACCCTCCCGCGATCCGCGCGGATCGCCTGGGCCGAAGCGTCCGGATCCATCTCGTAGATCCAGAAGCGGCCGCCGGGAACGAGCGCACGGTGGACCGCGGCGAGCGTCTCCTCCGGCTCCTCCCAGTGATGGAACGAGAGGACGGTGAGTGCGAAGTCGAACTCGTCGGAAGAGCCGGACTGCTCGACCGTTCCGACGTGGAACTCGAGGTTTGGCAGGTCCGAGTTTTTTCGCGCCGCGCGAATCATCGGCTCGGAGGAATCGAGGCCGACGGCGTGGAGGTTCGGCCGCGCCGCGGCGATCAGTCGATCGAGCTTGCCGGCGCCGCAACCAATGTCGAGGAGCCTGCCGCAATCGATCGGCACCTCGCCGGCGATCCGGCGGTGCATCGGATCGACCGAAGGCTCCGCCCACAGCCGGTAGAAGAAAGTCTTGACCGGCCCGAAGTTCTCGGGCTCCGCGTTCTTGAGGTTCATCTCGATCGATTCTCTATGATGCCAGAATGCCGGGCAGCCCCCTGCAGCCTGAAGAATGACCGAGCTTCGCCGCCAGCTCGACACCCGGGACCTCGTACTCATGAATGTGGCGGCTATTCTCTCCCCTCGCTGGATGGCATTCGCGGCAGCTTCCGGGCCTTCTTCGATCGGCCTGTGGATCGCGGCGAGCGTTTTCTTCTTCCTCCCGAACGCCCTCTGCGTGACCGCGCTCTCCTCGGCGTTTCCGCAGGAAGGCGGCCTGTACGCGTGGTCGAAGCGTGCCTTCGGCGACCTTCACGGGTTCGTCACGGGCTGGTCGTACTGGATGAGCAACGTCTTCTATTACCCAACCCTCGCGCTCGCAACGGCGGGGATGGGTCTCTACATCTTCGGGACGCGCTTCGCGCACCTGGAACAGAGTCACGCCTACGGTCTCGTCGGCTCGCTCGCGCTGCTCTCCGTCGCGATCATCGCGAGCGTCGTCGGCTGGAAGGCCGGCAAGTGGATCCAGAACCTGGGCGGCCTCGGAAACTGGCTGCCGATCGTGTTTCTGCTCGTCATCGCGGTGCTCGCGCTCATCCGCTTTGGACCGGCGAATGCGATCCGGCTGAACCTGCTCTTTCCGCGGTTTTCCGAGCTCGGTCTCATACTCGTCTTCTCGAAACTGTGCTTCGCTTTCGCCGGATTCGAGCTCGCACCGATCGTCTCGGAGGAGATCGTCGATCCGCGCCGGACTCTGCCGCGGGCGATCTTCATCTCCGCTGCCGCGATCGTGTTCGTTTACATCGCCGGCACGCTCGCCCTTCTGGTCGCGCTGCCGACTTCCGAAACCTCGATCGTGACCGGCATCAACCAGGCGGTAACGAAAGCGGGCGCGCGGGTGGGGCTCGCGTTCCTGGGCGCGCCGACGGCGCTCCTGATGGCGATCGCGGGACTCGGCGGTCTCGCGGCGTGGTTCGCGGGGAGCGGGCGGCTCCTTTTCGTGGCGGGGATCGACCGGTACCTGCCACCGGCGTTCTCGCGGATTCATCCCCGATGGAACACTCCGGCTCTGGCGCTCGTTGCGCAGGGCGTGGTGGCGGTCGTGCTCACGTTTCTCGCCACGGTCGGAACCTCGGTCCAGAACGCGTATCTCTTCTTCGTGGACCTGACGACGATCCTCGCCTTCATTCCTTATCTCTACATGTTCGCGTCCTGCATCGCGTTGCGCGGCGAGACGGCCCGGGCGCCCGGCGCAATCCCCGTCCCCGGCGGGCGGGCCGGCAACCTGGCCTCCAACCTGTCGGGATTCGCGATGACGGCGCTGGCGATAGTCCTCGCCTGCATTCCGCCGGCGGAAGAGCCGCGCAAGGCGCTGCGCGTGGTTCTCCTCGTCGGAGGCGCCGCGGCTTTCGTTGCGATGGGCGTCGTCCTTTACGCGCTCGCGTCGAGGAGAGGGAGAAGATCGTGAAACTCGCGGCCGGAATTACCGCGCTGACGTTCTGGACTGTCCTTGCGGGAGCGACCGGCCTCGACGATCTCCGCGCGGATCATCGCGGAGGGCGAAAACCGCTCGTTGACGGTGATCGACGCGGTCGAGTCGGACCCCTTTTCTGACCAGGTCTCCCCGTCACAAAGCGATCGGTCACGAGTGTCCGGTGGAGACCCGACCCCATCTGGTAAATTCCGCCCGCCGGAGGTCGTCTTGCTTCCCGAGTTTCGCAATGAACCGCTGACCGATTTCTCCCTCGAATCCAACCGCAACGCGTTCCGCGCCGCGCTCGCGAAGGTCGAGGCGCGGCTGCCGGTCGAGGGCAAGAACCGCATCGGCGGCGAGAAAGTCGGCGCGGACAAGACGTTCGACTCGGTCAACCCGTGCGATCGCGCGCAGATCATCGGGCGATTTCCCCGGGGAACCCGCGAAGACGCGGAGCGCGCGATCGATGCCGCGTGGAAGGCTTTTCCGTCGTGGTCGCGCGTCGCTCCCGAGGAGCGTTCGGCGCTCCTCCTCCGGATCGCGGCGATCATCCGCAAGCGAAAGCACGAGTTCTCCGCGATGATGGTTCTCGAGGAATCGAAATCGTGGTCTGAGGCGGACGCGGACACCGCCGAGGCAATCGACTTCTGCGAGTTCTACGCGCGCGAGATGGAACGGCTCGCGCAACCGCAGCCGCTCACGCCCTACCCCGGTGAGAAGAACGAGCTCGAGTTCATCCCGCTCGGCGTCTGCGCCGTCATCCCTCCATGGAACTTCCCGCTCGCGATCCTGACCGGCATGACGACGGCGGCACTCGTCACCGGCAACACGGTGGTCTTGAAGCCCTCGTCGGACGCCGTGGCGATCGCGATGATGTTCCTCGAAACCGCCGAGGAGGCGGGCATCCCCAACGGGGTCCTGAACTTCGTCGCGGGGCCGGGGTCGACGGTCGGCAACGCGCTCGTCGAGCACCCGAAGACGCGGATGATCGCGTTCACCGGCTCTCGCGACGTCGGCCTTCAAATCAGCGAGAGAGCCGGACGTGTCGCCGACGGTCAGCTCTGGATCAAACGCGCGATCCTCGAGATGGGCGGTAAGGACTTCATCCTCGTCGACGAGACCGCAGACCTCGAGGAAGCCGCGAACGGCGTCGTCGCCTCCGCGTTCGGATTCCAGGGGCAGAAGTGCTCGGCGTGCTCGCGATTGATCGTCCACGAGAAGGTCCACGACGAGCTTCTCGAGAAAATCGTCGCGAAGACGAAAGCGCTGACCATCGGAGACGTGCGCGACCCCGCCAACGCCGTCGGCGCGGTGATCAATGCGGGAGCACAGAGGAAAATCCTCGAGTACATCGACGTCGGCCGAAAGGAAGGAAAGCTCGTCGCCGGAGGGGAACCGGGGCCGGGGGATGGTTTCTTCGTGATGCCGACCATCGTGGACGGGGTGAAGCGCGGCGCGCGGCTCGCCCGGGAGGAGATCTTCGGGCCAGTGCTCGCGGTCCTGACCGCGAAGGATTTCGACGAGGGGATCGCGGTCGCGAACGACACCGAGTACGGCCTGACCGGCTCGCTCTACTCGCGTGATCGCGAGCGGCTTGCGCGTGGCAAGCGCGAGCTCTTCTGCGGGAACCTCTATCTCAACCGCAAGTGCACCGGCGCGCTCGTCGGCGTGCACCCGTTCGGCGGCTTCAACATGTCGGGCACGGACTCGAAGGCCGGCGGCCGCGAGTACCTCTACCTCTTCACCCAGGCGAAGGCGATCTCGGAGAAGCTGTAGGCGGCGGCTCGTCCAGGCCCGATCGATGACCGCAGCTCCGATCCCCGCTCCCTCGCGCCGCTTCGACCGGGTCGGCTTCTCCGAGATCGTCCAGGTGCGCAACCGGGTGATCGCGCTCCTCGCGGCGGGACAGAAGGTCTACCGGTTCGAAGGGGGCGAGCCGTACATGACCACTCCCGAGACGATCAAGCGCGCGATGGAGAATGCGCTCGAGCGCAACCAGACGCGCTACGCCCCGTCTTCGGGCATACCCGAGCTCCGTCGCGCGATCCTGGACAAGGTCCGGCGGAAGAACGGCATCCCCGCGGAAGAGGAGAGCGCGATCGTCGTCAACGGCGGAATGCAGGGGCTGTTCGCGGCCTTCGCGACCCTCCTCGATCCGGGCGACGAGGTCCTGATGTTTTCGCCCTACTGGACGCCGATCGTCGACGTCATCAGCTGGCATGGTGGAGTGCCCGCTCTCGTCTCGACCGAACGCGCGTGCGCGAAGGGAATTTCGGCGACCCTCGCCCGCATCGTGACGCCCCGGACGAAGGTCCTGTACTGGAACTCGCCGGTGAACCCGACGGGATACGTCTTTTCGCGAAAAGAGGTCGAGGAGGTCTGCGCATTCGTCGCGGGCAGCGGGCTCGCGATGGTCTCGGACGAAGCATACGAAGATCTCATCTACGACGGCGAGGAGCACGTCTCGCCCGCATCGATTCCTGGCATGGCCGAGCGCACGCTCTCGGTGTTCACGCTCTCGAAGAGCTACTCGATGACGGGATGGCGCGCCGGCTACGTCATCGCTCCCGAGCGCTATCAGTCACCGATCCGCACCGCGGTTCTCTACTCGACGAACGGCGTCTCGACGCCCACGCAGTGGGCGGCTCTGGAAGCGCTGTCGATGGGAGAAGGGTTCCTCGAGGACTGGAAAGCGGGGTACAGACGCCGTCGCGATCGGCTCGTCGAGGGGCTGCGCACCGCCGGGTTCGAGGTCGAGACGCCGCCCGCCGCCCTGTACCTCTTCCCGAAGATCCCGGCGGCGCTCGGCACCGATTCGCGCGCCGCGTCGGCCCTGCTGCTCGACTCCGCTCGCGTCGCCACCGTGCCGGGCCTCGTGTTCGGTCCGGAGGGAGAGGGTCACCTGCGCTTCTCGTTCTCCGTCCCCGAGGAGACGATCGCCGAAGGCGTGGAGGCGCTCCTCAAGGGGGTCAGGTCTCCACTTGCCACATCCGGGGTCAGGTCTCCACTTGCCACATGACAATTCATAGAAGCGAGTACACGTGTCGAGACCCCTCCGCCTGGAGTTCCCAGGAGCGCTGTACCACGTCACCAGCCGCGGCAACGAGCGGGGGCCGATCTTTCGCGACGTAGGCGATCGCCGCCATTTCCTGAACCTTCTCGCGTCGGTCATCCCCGACCAAGCCTGGCTTCTCCACTCCTATTGCCTGATGGGCAACCACTACCACCTCCTGGTGGAAACAGCCCGCCCGACGCTTTCGCGTGGGATGCACGCGCTCAACGCGCGCTATTCCCAGGACTTCAACCGGCGACACGAGCGCGCGGGTCATGTATTCGAGGGTCGCTTCAAGGCGATCGTCGTTCAGAAGCAGGCGCACTTGCTCGAACTTCATCGATATATCGTGTTGAATCCTGTGCGCGCAGGGCTCGTACGTCGTCCGGAGGACTGGCCGTGGAGCAACTACCGAGCGACGTCAGGAGCGATCATGCCGCCGCCGTGGCTCGAAGTGGGGTCGACCCTCTCGCTGTTTTCCGCTTTCGGTTCCGGAACGAACGGAGCGTACGCTCGATTCGTTGCCGCCGGCGCGGAAAGGCCTGAGTCACCGCTCGATCGCGTCCGTCGACAGATCTACCTCGGCGACAATCGCTTTCTTGAGGAGATGTCCGGCCGCGCAGCAGAGCACAGGCCGGATCACGAGATCCCGGCTGCTCATCGGATACCCACCGTCGTTGAAATCGACGAAATCCGGCGACTCGTTTCGAAAGAGTGGGGCGTGCCGGCCGAGGAGCTCGCCGGACGCGAGGCCGGTGACGCGAAGCTCGCTGCGATCTACCTGTCTCGCAGGCTCTGCGGCAAGTCGGCGCGGGAAGTCGGAGATGCTTTCGGGATCAAAAGAAGCCGCGTGGGGAACATCATGGCCGAGATTCAGAAAAAGCGTCGAAGTTATCTGCGAATGCGGGCCGACAAACTCGTCTCCGATCTCAAGACGAGCCGTGGTCCGACCTGAACGAAGCAGAGCAACTCAATGTGGCAAGTGGAGACCTGACCCTCAATGTGGCAAGTGGAGACCTGACCCTATCGCCGGTAGGCGGACGGGCGGCGGTCGTCGAGCGCGGGAAAGCGCGCACGAAGCTTCCGGACGACCTCCGGATCAATGTCCGCGAACAACACTTGTTCGCGGTCGTCCGCCTCCGCCAGCGTCTCCCCCAGAGGAGAGACCGCCGCCGAGTCGCCCGCGTAGCGGAGCCCGTCTCCTTCTCCCGCGCGATTGACGCCGACGACGTACGCCTGGTTCTCGATCGCCCGCGCGCGCAGGAGCGTCCTCCAGTGCTCGCGACGCTGGTCCGGCCAGTTCGCGACCACGACGAACAGATCTGTCTCCGCGGCCGCGGTCCGGAACGGCTCGGGAAAGCGGAGGTCGTAGCAGACGAGCGGCGTCAAGCGGACCCCTTCGATCTCCGCCGTCACCACGCGGTCGCCCGCGGTGTACACGCGGTGCTCCCCGGCGTACGAGAACGGATGGATCTTGGCGTAACGTACGACCGTCCCGTCGGGAGCGACCAGCATCGCCATGTTCCTCGGCGACGGCTCCCCCCTCTCCGGCACGCTCGCGAGGATCCAGAGTCCGAGCCTCCCCGCCTCGCCGCGAAGAAACGTCTCGGATGGCCCGCCCGGCGGCTGCGCGATGCGGTCGGCATCCATCGAGAAGCCGGTCGAGAACATCTCCGGCAGGACCGCGAGCACCGCATCGCCCTCCTTCGCATTCGCGAGAAGGCGCGCCGCCCGCCGATGGTTCTCGGCGACGTCCTCCCAGGCGAGGTCCATCTGAATCAACGCGACTCGCATCGCCCCCTCCTACCTCGAATCTCTCCCGGAGGGAGCGAGAACAGGCGCCAGCTTCTCGAGCCGCCGGACGGCGGCCTCGAGCGTTCGCGCCTCCTTGCAGAACGCGAAACGGACGTAGCCGCGGCCGTTCTCCGGCCGGTCGTAGAAGAAAGAGGGAGGAATGGCGGCGACGCCGACGTCCTCGATCAGGTGCCGGCAGAACGCGACGTCGTCTTCGAAGCCGAAGCGACGGAAGTCCGCGCAGACGTAATACGTGCCCCCGGGCGGCCGCACGCCGAAACCGATGCGTTCGAGCTCACCGACGAGGAAATCACGCCGGGCGCGGTAGCCGGCAAGGAGCTTCTCGTAGTATTCGGGGCTCGCAGACAGGGCGCGTGCGGCGGCGTGCTGGAGCGGAGTCGCCGTCGCGAACGTGATGAACTGGTGCGCGGCGCGGACCGCCTTCGTGAGCTCCGGCGGAGCGGCCGCCCAGCCGATCTTCCAGCCCGTCAGCGAGAACGTCTTTCCGAAGCTCGAGATCGTGATCGTTCGTTCCCGCATCCCCGGCAGAGTCGCCATCGGCACGTGCCGCCCGTCGTACACCATGTGCTCGTAGACCTCGTCGGTGATGCAGACGAGGTCACGCTCGACGCAGAGGCGCGCGATCTCCTCCAGCTCCTCTTTCGAGAAGACCTTCCCGGTCGGATTGTGCGGTGTGTTGACGAGAATCGCGCGGGTGCGGTCCGTCACGGCGGCGGCGAGAAGGACCCGATCGAACCGCCAGTCGGGCGCTTCGAGGGTGACGAATGCCGGGACCGCTCCGGCCATGAGGACGCTCGCCTTGTAGGAGTCGTAATACGGCTCGAAAAGAACGATTCCGTCGCCGGGATCGCAGATCCCCTGGATGGCGGCGAAAATCGCCTCCGTCGCGCCCGATGTCACCGTGAGCTCGTCTCCCGGCCGGTAGTCGAGACCATAGTCGCGCCGGTACTTGGCGGCGAGCGCCTCGTGGACCTCGGGGATGCCGCTCATCCGCGCGTATTGGCCGTGGCCGGCGCGGATCGCCTCGATCGCCGCCTCTTTGACGAAGTCCGGCCCGTCGAAGTCCGGGAACCCCTGGGCGAGGTTGATCGCGCCGTGTTGGACCGCAAGCCGCGTCATTTCGGTGAAGATGGTCGTGCCGAACCCCTCGAGCCGCCGGGCAAGAACGGGTCGCATGGACGAGGATGATACGGCCCGGGGCGATCGACCCCTCACCCCGACATTCCCTGGAAGAAGGGGGGGGAGAACCGGTCAGCACCCGCGCCCGTTTCCCCGGCGTATTTACCGTGCCGGGGCGCTCGCATATTCTCGCGCCCGCAAAGGAATCGAATGCCCGCGAGCAAGATCCACTACCGCGTCGCCATCATCGGGTCGGGTCCCGCCGGCTGGACCGCCGCACTTTACGCGTCGCGAGCGGACCTCGAGCCCATCGTGATCGAAGGCCCGCAGCCCGGCGGCCAGCTCACGATCACGACGGAGGTAGAGAACTATCCCGGATTCCCGAACGGCGTCCAGGGGCCCGACATGATGGAGATCTTCCGGGCCCAGGCCGAGCGTTTCGGGACCGAGGTTCTTCTCGATATCGTGACGGATATCGACGTCAGCGCGCGCCCTTTCCGGCTCACGCTCGATTCCGGAGCGAACCTGACGGCCGATGCCGTGATCATCGCTTCCGGTGCCTCGGCCAAGTCACTCGGCATCCCTTCCGAGCGGCAGCCGGGCGTCTCGGCGTGCGCGACCTGCGACGGTCCTCTGCCGATCTTCCGCGGCAAGGAGCTCGTCGTCGTGGGCGGTGGCGACACGGCAATGGAGGAGGCCACCTTCCTGACGAAGTTCGCGAGCAAGGTCACGATCGTTCACCGCCGCGAGGAGTTCCGTGCCTCTCGCATCATGCTCGACCGCGCCCGCGCGAACGCGAAGATCGAGTGGAAGCTGAACGCGGTCGTCGAAGAGATCCACGGAAACGGGGGCGGCGTGACGGGTGTCACGCTGCGCGACACGCGGACCGAGCAGCTGTCCCGGTTCCCGGCGAGCGGCGTGTTCGTCGCGATCGGGCATCTCCCGAACACGGCCATCTTCCGGGGCAAGCTCGAGATGAACGAGGTGGGATACATAAACGTTCGATATCCCTCGACGCGGACGTCGGTCGAAGGCGTCTTCGCGGCTGGCGACGTGGCCGATCCGACGTATCGACAGGCAGTGTCGGCCGCAGGCGAGGGCTGCAAGGCGGCCATCGACGCCGAGCGCTGGCTCGCTTCACACGGCATCCACGGCTGACCTGACACCACCGTCGGGAGGGCAGCGCCCTTCATCCGGACCCTTTCGCGGCGACCGAGAGGGAGAGAAGAAAGGGACGCCCAGGTTTCTTCCGATCCTCGCCTATGTCCTCGGGTTCATGGTCCTGCTCGGTCTCCTCGCCTTCCTCACGGCGACTTTGCTCCACGCACTGTGAATGTGTCGGTCGGGTATCGACCGCGAATAAGGGGACGTGCCCGTCAGCCGGTCGCCTTTCCACTCAGTCCCTCCCCGTGGAATCGGCAGAGCTGTGATGCACGACACCCGGACCATCCCATGGAATCGGCAGGACTGTGATGCACGATACCGACTAAAGTCGTAGACGCGCGTACATTGGCCCCGTCCCTCCCGCGCCAGCCGGGAGAGAACGAGGCCGGAACTCCCACGCCGTCCGAAGCACTCTTCGGGAGAAGAGTATGAGGAACATTCGGTCGGCGGTCGCTCTCGCGAAACTCACCGGGATGGCGGCGATCCTCCTCCTCGCATCCCGGGAGGCCATGGATGCGGGGACCTTCATCAAAGTGATCGGCGCCCGCACCCGTAACAACGTCTCGAACTCGTCCATCACCGTCTCGGTCCCGTCGAGCGGGGTCGCCGCCGGCAACAGCATCGTCGTCACCGTGCAGGTCGGCACCCTCGGCGGCGCGCTCTCCTGCTCCGATCCGAGCAATGGGACCTACAACACGGATGTCGTATCGGCGCCGGGCGGGGCGGGCATCGCGATCGCGTCGAAGCACAACGTCGCGGCTCTCGCGTTCGGCGACGTCCTCTCTTGCAGCTACCCGCTCTTCAACGGCGCGGCGTCGATGAGCGCTTACGAGTTCTCGGGTCTCGAGACGGTCAGTACGCTCGATCAGACTGCGCAGTCCGGCTCGTCTTCCGACGGCGCCGCCTCTTCAAGTCTCACGGCGGCAACGGCGCAAGCGGGCGAGCTCGTCTTCGGTTTCGTCTGGCTCCCGAACACGACTCAGACGTTCACACCGGCGACGTTCGGCAGCAACCCGCTCGAGAACCCCTACAACCCGGCGTGGACGCAGCCGTTCGCCGCCGGCACTCAGAAAACGATGCACCGGTTCGTGAGCGCGATCCGTCAGTACGAGGCGAACGGCACCGTCGGGGGCGCCGGCGGCTGGCTCGCCCAGGTCGCCACGTACCGGCTCGCACCTGACTTCTGCACGGGCGTCGACTGCGACGACGGTAACGGGTGCACGATCGATCGCTGCGATCCCGCGACCGGACTTTGCTCCCACGTGCCCGAGCCGCTCGGGATTCACTGCGGAGATCCCTCCAGTGGAATCTGCGACTTCGCCGACCGGTGCGATGGAGCCGGCCTCTGCCTGACGAACCACGCGGCCGACGGGACGCCGTGCGGGGAAGTCGACAGCGATTGCGAGATCCAGGAGACGTGTCTCGCCGGCGCCTGTCACGACAACGGAGTCAAGTCGGCGGGCACGCCCTGTGGGAATCATTCGGCCACCGAGTGCGACGCGCCGGACACCTGCGACAGCGCGGGCTTCTGTCTGAGCAACCTTGCCGCGGACGGGACGGCCTGTGGCGGCGCTGGAGTGGAATGCGTCAACCCGGACGCGTGCTTCGCCGGAGCGTGCCACGACAATGGATTCGTGGCTGCGGGAGCGCCGTGCGGCGATCCCTCGAGCGGCCAGTGTGACGGGGCGGACGCGTGCGACGGCGCGGGAACCTGCAGTCCGAACCACGTCGCGGGAGGAACTCCCTGTGACGACACGGAGGCGTGCACGCCGAGCGACGCTTGCAACGGCTTCGGTCAGTGTCTGGGCGTCGCGGACGAGCTCTGTTTCGCGTGCATCGGCAACACGGCGCCGATCGTCGCGCCGGCTGTGGTTGCGAGCCCGAGCGAACCGATGGCGCTCGGCAGCGGCTTCGTCTCCGTGACCGCGTTCTTCGCGGACACGGCCGGGCAGACCCGCGCGTGCACGATCGACTGGGGTGACGGAAGCGCGCCGGACGGCGGCGGCGTCACCGAGCCGACCGACACGGATCCGGGAAGCTGCACGGGCTCGCACCTCTATACGTCGGTGGGCGTCTACGCCGTCTCTATCGCGGTCGCGGACCCGTGCGATGAGAGCTCCGGAGCGGTCTATCAGTACGCCGTCGTCTACGACCCGAACGGTGGGTTCGTGACGGGCGGCGGCTGGATCGATTCCCCTGCGGGCGCCTACACGTCAAACCCCGCACTGACCGGTGGGGCCCACTTCGGGTTCGTGTCGCGATACGGGAAAGGCAACGCGGTGCCGACCGGACCGACCGATTTCCATTTCAGCGTGGCGAATCTCAGTTTCAGCAGCGCGGCGTACGATTGGCTCGTGGTTTCGGGCGCAAAGGCGCGATTCCGCGGCACGGGTCAGCTCAACGGAGCCGGCAGGTACGGGTTCGCGCTGACGGCGTGGGACGGTCAAGCGCCCGGCGGCGGAGGTGTGGATAAGTTCCGCATCAGGATCTGGGACCAGGACCAGGACGACGCGGTCGTCTACGACAACCAGATCGCGTGCCCGAGCCAGGGCGACAATGCGGACCCCTGCGCGGCGCTCGGCGGAGGCGCGATCGTGGTCCACAAGAAGTGACTTGGAGGGCGCGACAGGCGCCTTCCAGGTCATCCGACCGATACAAGGGGTCAAAGGCGAACTCCCGGGTGGCCGAAAGCTGCGCCACCTGTGGCTTGAGGCGCGGCCCGAAAGCGCGGCCCATTTCTTTTCTTCCCTCTCAACGACCGGAGGACACCGGGGACATCCACGGCGAAGGTGTGGCGACTGGATACCTGCTTTGTGACAGTGCTCACCGATTCAACAGAGTTGCGACCAAAGTCCAATAGATTCGAGACCGCAACAATCGCACAATCCGCTTGCGGACCCAGGTCAATACAAGAAGCATCGTGATCCACAAGTAACCCCAGCGGGAACTCCCCGGCGCCGCCAGGGCTCGGCGCGTCGGTACTCGGCGCCGCCCGAAAGGGCGGCGCTCTTCTTTCTTCCAGTTCGCTGTTCGCCACGTGACCGAGGTCACACCGCATCAAGGAACCCCCGCCTCGGATCGCGCCCGTTTCTTCGACCGCTGGTCTTGGAGCCGCAATCTTCCGGTGATCCAGTGACGCACGCACTAGACAAAGGTCGTAGGAGCGCCTAATTTGGTCGCGACCCTCCCATGCAGCCGATGAAAGTCGAACCGGACGCTCCCATGCCGCCCGACCAGCACTCGAGAAGGAGAGGACCATGGGAACGACGAGAACGAAACTTTCCGGCCTGGCGAGGGGCACCGGCGCGCTAGCCGTCCTGCTCCTCTTCTCCGGGTCGGCGGTCGACGCGGCCGGCTTCGTCAAGGTGATCGGCGTCCGCACGCGCAGCAACGTTTCGAACTCCTCC
>DASWIB010000192.1:0-3623 GCA_036397915.1 Thermoanaerobaculia bacterium
GCTGTCCGACCAGGTCCTGCGGCACCTCGCGGTGCGCGCAGACCTGGAGCTGAAGCGCGCCGCGAAGTCCGCCGCCCGGCAGCGGGAAAAGGCGGCGCGGCGTCCGCCAAGGCTACCGTCGCCGATGCCGCCCGCAGCGCCGGCGCCGGCCCAGGAGGCCATCGACACAGGCCGCCAGTTCAGAACGGAGAAAGGAGAGCCGTCATGAGCCCCGCGCCGCGCGGGGGTACCCGGTCCGCCGCCGCAGGGCGCGAAGGGAAGACCGGTGCCCGCAAGAAGTTCTTCGTCCGCCGCCGGAAGGTCTGCAAATTCTGCGCGGAGAAACTCGAATACGTCGATTGGAAGGACGTCAAGCTCCTCCAGTCGTTCATCCCGGAACGCGGAAAGATCCTGCCGAGACGGATCTCCGGCGCCTGCGCGTTGCACCAGCGAAAGCTCCAGGCCGCTATCAAGCGGGCCCGAACGATCGCACTGATTCCTTACGCGACCGATTAATCGGGACACGAGACAGGGAACACGGGACAGGAGAGCGCCAACCTGTCCCGGCCCCTTCGTGTCCCGTGTTGCGGGTCCGGAGTCCCGGCTCCTGTGATGGAGGCCCGACCCAGCGCCGAGTCGACCGCGGCAGAGCATCCGCATTCGGCGGCGCTCGAGATCGCTCTCGCGGCGGGTTTCTCGGCGCTGTCGTTCGCGCTCTTCCTGATCCTGCCTCTCGTTGGAGCGATCGGTCTGCCGCTCGCCGGGGTCCCGACGGTCCGTCTCGCGCACCGCCGGGGAGCTCCGGCCGCGCTGATCGCGTCGGCGCTCGCGGGAGCCCTCATCGGCGGGGTCGCCCTCGCCGCCGGCGACGGGGGCGCCGCATCGCGGGGGGCACTCGCCGCCGGAGTCGCTCTTCTCCCGTCGCTCTTCGCCGGGTTCTCCCGCCGCCTCGTGACCCCTTCGCACGCCTACCTCCTGCTTTGCGCGGCGGGCACGGTGATCGTGGCCGGCCTCTTTCTCGGAGGAGCGGCCGCCGCGGGGCGACCCGTGGGCGACGAGATCGCGAAGGAGTTCGACCGAATGATTCCGGTCGCGATCGAGTCCTATGCCCGCTCCGGGATGAACTCGGATGCGGTCTCCCGCGTGCGGGCGACCCTCGAATCGGCCCGCGAGTTCAGCCGGAGCTACTGGGCCGGGCTGCTCGGACTCCTCTGGGTTTTCTCGGCCGCGATCTCTTTCTACGCCGGCGCCCGCGGCGCGAGACCGGCCCCGTCCGCGGAGGCCGCGCGCTTCGAATCACTGCGCGTTCCCGCAGCAGTCGCGCCCCTCTTCGTCGCGGCGGGCGCCGGCTCGGTCTTCCTCGGATCGGCGGCGAAACCCTTTGCGGGTAGCGTCCTGCTGCCGCTCTCCGCCTTGTATTTCGTCGCAGGGCTCTCTATCATCTGCCACTTCGCCCGGAAGTGGTTCCGGGTCGGGCTTCTCCGCGTCGGTCTCTACACCCTGGTCGCGTACTTTCCGATGAACGTGGTGGTCGCGCTCGTGGGGCTGTTCGACTGGTACGTGGATTTTCGCCGCAGAGGCGCGGGAGCGATCGAAAAGCGATGAAAGTCATTCTGGCCGACGACGTGAGGGGGGTTGGGCACCGCGGAGAGACCGTTACCGTGAAACCCGGTTTCGCGCGCAACTACCTCCTTCCGCAGGGCCTCGCCTGGGAGTCGACGCCGGCAAACATGCGCCGCCTGACCGAGGAGAAGAAGAAGTACGACGCGAAGACGCTCCACGAGAAGGGGGCCGCCGAGGAAGTCGCCCGCAAGGTCGAGGGTCTGAAGCTCGTCATCGCGAAGAAGGCAGGGGAGGGAGACGTTCTCTACGGGTCCGTCACCTCCGCGGACATCGCGGACGCGCTCGCGGAGCGCGGGATCGAGGTCGATCGCCGCCGCGTCGAGGTCTCCGAGCCGATCAAGCGGCTCGGAGAGCACACCGTGCACGTGCGGTTCCACCGCGACGTCGTCGCGGAACTGATCGTCGACGTGCAGCCGACACACCCGGCTAACGCTTAGTTACCTCACTTCCCTGGACGCAGGTTCTTAGGGAACGGCGGTGGGTTTCGGGGCGGGAGTCGGCGCACCTCCGGAAGCGGGGGCGCCTTCCTCCCCGGCTTCACCCTTCTTCGGCAGGTAGAAGGAACGCTGGAGCGACCAGGGCAGGCGGGTGATCTCCTCCCACCGGGGGGAGTACTCCTCCGTCGGCTGCGAACCCGACACGAAGGTCTCGAGGATCGGCCGGGGACTCTCACGGGTGGCCTTCAACCCGGTCTTGTAGTCGACCGCGGTGAAGATCACGTTCGGGGGGGCATCGAAATCTTCCTTTTCGTCGATGCGGCCTCCGTCCTTCATCTTTTCCACGATCCGGATCCAGATCGGCAGCGCCGCATGAGCGCCGTCCATGCCTTTCCCGAGGCTCGCCGTCTTCAGGTCGTTCCCGGTCCAGACGCCGATCGTGTACCGCGGCGTCATTCCGATGAACCAGGCGTCGGTCCAGTCGTTGGTGGTCCCGGTCTTGCCGGCGATGTTCAGCTTCAGGCGGGCGGCGGAGGCCGCCGTGCCGCGCTGTGTCACCCCCTTCATCATCTGGAGCAGCTGGAAGCACGCCTGCGGGCTCGCCACCTCACGCGCATCCGGACGAGTCTGTTCGAGGAGATCGCCATTCGCATCCGTGATGCGGTCGAAGAGGTACATCGGGAAGGCGAGTCCCTGGTTGGCGAAAACCGAAAACGCCGATGTCATTTCCGCCAACGTCACTTCGAAGGCGCCCAGGGCGAGCGACGGATAAGGCGAGAGCTTTTGCCGGATTCCGAGCCGATGGGCCGCCTCGATGACGTGCGGGCGACCGATCATCTCCGAGACGCGGACGGCGGAGACGTTGTACGAGTACTCGAAGGCCCGGCGGAGAGTGACGATTCCGCGGAATTTTCCGTCGTAGTTCGTGGGGCGATACGGCGGCCGCCGCGGGTCGAAGACGATCGAGATCGGCCCGTCGAAAACGGTGTCCGATGGGGTATATCCGGCTTCCAGCGCGGCCAGATAGACGAACGGCTTGAACGTCGAGCCGGCCTGCCGGAGGGCCTGCGTCGCGCGGTTGAACTTCGACCGCGTCCAGCCGTACCCGCCGACCATGGCACGGACTGCGCCGGTGGAGTTCTCGACGATCAGCACGGCGCCCTCTTCCCGGGGATCGTTTTCGAGGGAGAGGGACTCCGAGCCGTCCTTCTTCTGCTCGATCGTAACGGTGACGAGGTCGCCGCGTTTCAGGATCTTCGATGGGTCCGAGGCGCTCGTCCAGGCGAAACCGGACGGGGCGAGCGGGAGGACCTTCTTTCCGACGCGGACCTCCGCGCCCGAGCGCGACACGGAGAGCACGATGCCCCGCACCGCGCCCCCCGGGGCGGGGTCTTCCCACGAGGGGTCGACGAACGCGTCGAGCGAGGCGTAGCCCTCCGCCAGAAGGTTGCGCGGCCGGCGGAAACCGTGCCGGCGCGCGAGGCGACGAAGGCCCCAACCGAGCGCGTCATCCGACCAGAGCTGAAGCTGCGGGTCGAGCGTGGACTCGACTCGGAGACCCCGCCGGTAGAGCTCCTGCTCGCC
>DASWIB010000193.1:0-12648 GCA_036397915.1 Thermoanaerobaculia bacterium
CTAGGGGGTCCGGGGGACCGCAAGTCCCCCGCCAAAAGATTACTCGGACACACTCCTGGCGAGGCGCCGCCGGCGGACGGGTCAGCGGGCTCCGTCGAGAGCCGCGATCCGCTTCTCGACCAGCTCCCGCCACTCATGGGAGCAGTCGGGGTGTCGCAGCGCGAGGCCGAGCGCGTCGCGCGCCCCCGCGACATCGCCGTCGATGTGCAGGAGCTCGGAAAGCCGCACGAGCGCGCGCAGGGCGCCCGGCGCGCCCGGGTGGTGATCGGCTATCTCGCGGTAGAGCCGCAGAGCCCGCTCACCCCGCCCGCTCTTTTCGAGGAGACTCGCCGCGCGCTGAAGGAATCGAAGCGGCAGCGCGTCGACCGACTGGGAGGGAGCCTCGCCGATGAGCTGCAGGGCGAGCTCCTCGTCGCCGCGGGCGACATAGAGGTCGAGCAGGCGCTCGGCTTCGCGGCCGAACCCCGCGCGGTCGGAGGCTTCGAGCGCGAGGTCGCAGGCGAGCCGTTGCGCGTCGACGTTCGAAGGATCCTCGCGCAGGACCTTCTCGGTGAGCCTCCGGGCGCCGGAGAGATCGCCTCGGCCGCGCGCCTCCATCGCCTCGATGAGTCCGGCATTCTGGTTCCACGCGACACGAGCCTCGATCGACGGATGGATCCATCTCTTCTCGATTCGAAGCAGGGCGATCAGCAAGGCCGCCGCGGCCCCGAACGCGAACCCGCCGACATGCGCCCAGAGAGCGATGCCTCCCGGCTCGGAGGCGTTCGTCGCGAGCCAGAACTGTCCGAGGAACCAGAGCGGCAGGAAGACGAACGCCGGGATGAGGAGGCGGAGACGGATCCAGGGGAGAAAGATGACCGGGAAGAACAGAAAACGGATCCGCGAGTTCCGGAGGCGGATCAGGAACGCCCCCATGATGCCGGCGACCGCGCCGGACGCTCCCACGACGGGAGCGAGGCTGCCGGGGCTTTGCCACGTGTGCGCCGCGAGCGCGGCGACGCCGGAGAGGAGGTAGAGCTGCGCGAAGACGACCCTCCCGAGGACGTCCTCGAGGAAGGGGCCGGTCGCGATCAAGAACAGCATGTTTCCGGCGAGATGAACGAGTCCCGCGTGGACGAAGATGGAGGAAAGCGCGGCGAAGGGATCGGGCTCTCCCGGGACGAACCCGGGCGCGAGCAGCGGGAGTTCGCGGCCGGTCGCGAAGAGCTCTCGAGCCATCGTGTTCAGCTTCTGTTGCTGGCGCCGAACGACCCACCCGACCGGTGGGGAGGCAGCCGCCCGCGCATGCTCGAGCAGCTGGAGCGCTCGCCGGCCGTAGAACGGGACGAGCTCCGGTGGTACCGACAGATGCGGATTGCGGACGAGGTACTCGGTGACCTCCCTGGATTTGGCTTCGAACCGCGCCGGCACGTCGGAACGGATCGAGGCAACCCAGAGAAACGCGAAAACGGCGACATTCGACGCCACGATCGTGTAGGAGACCCACGGCACCCGGCGGACCTGGCCGTGCTCCTGGCCGACGGGGATGATCAGCATGTGCGGGCTCTCTTGCCGGCGACGTTGTCGACTTGTGGCCCCGGGGGGGCGGAGGCCGGCCTATTTGGCCGGGGCGTAGTACGGATTCCGTCCGGCCGCGTGATCCGTCGTATCCAGGATCTCGCCCACGGCGGGCGCGAGGCTTCGGATCGCCGTCTCGATGCCCTGCTTCAGCGTGACGTCCGCGGCGCCACACCCCTGGCACCCGCCCCCCAGCCGGAGATAGACGTTGTTCTTCTTCACGTCGATCAGCTCCACCCATCCGCCGTGCATCGCAACCGCCGGATTGATCTCGCGGGCGAGCAGGTCGCCGATCGCCCACTTGAGATCCCCCTCGGAAGGCAGGCTCTCGAAGTAGCTCTTCGCCACGATCGGCTGGCCGCTCCGCACGTGCTTTCGGATGACGTTGCCGACGCCGAGCTCCGGCCAGTCGATCGCGTAGTCCGCTCCGAGCGTCACGGTCTCTTCGGCGATGAGCACCGACGTGACGCCCGGAAGCGCGATGAGGTCGGCGGCGAGCGGTGAGGCCTTTGCCGCAGCCGGGTCCCCGAAGAACGCGGACTCGTTCGGAAGCAAGGGCCGGTCCACGATGAACTGGCAGCGGTCGCCCGCCCCCAGAGGTTCTCCGCGAATCTTGATCTCGTCTGCCATGATGCCCACGCGCGAGTATACGGGGCGGCCTCGCTGATCGGCTTTTTTTGGCTCTGCTCGTGTCCGGGGTGACCATTTCCTGACACCGCGGCGGCCTTGGCCGCGCTCTGGGGGACCGGAACTCTCTGCCTGTCAATGAAATGCCTTGATCCGGCGCTCCGGTACGCGATTCGCTCATACGGGTCCTGTCGATGAACTCCCGCGGGTATCGGCTTGCCTCCGAGAGCGGAATTACGTCCGTCGAGATGGTGGTCGCAACGGCGATTTTCGCAAGCGTTTTCCTCTTCACGCTCGGCTACCTCTACACGATCGTGCACCGCGAACGAATGAAAACCGCGGTCCGGGAGATCTACTCGCTCACGCTCGCGACGCGGATGCAGGCGGTCCGACGCGACTCGAACGTCGTCCTGCAGATCGACATTGCGAATCGGGAATTGACGAGCTGGGCGGACGCTCCTCCGTCGAACTTCGTCCGCGACGCGTCCGAGCCGATTCTGAACGCCTACCGCGTGCCGGGCTACGTCTCCTTCCGCGCGCTCGCGGGGCCGCTCGACGGGCCCGACAGCATCGCCTTCGACGGGTACGGCGGCGAGGCCTCGCTCGTCGATCGCCTCGTTTTCCGCTCCAATGGAAGCCTTGTCTCGCCGCAGGCGGCGAACAGCCGGCCGGCGGCGCGTCCGGCGGCGTTCAATGCGGACGTTCCCGCTGGCTCGGTGAACTGTCGTTCCGCCGGGTGCCGCGGGATCTTCCTCGCGGATCGCGCGGCGGACGGTCCGAGCCGCAACCTGTTTCGAATCAGCGTCGACGATTTCGCAAGAATCGGAAAAGCCTCGTTGCTCAAGTGGCTGCCCCCCGAGCAGGGGGGGAATTCGGGCGAATGGGACTTCGTCCCGCCGCCCTGGAAGTGGGTGGACTGATGGACAAGCCGCAGTATCGGCCGCAGCGCACGGGGTGGGTCATCCTCGTGCTCATGGTGGCCACGAACTTCATGACCTGGATGGAGCCTCTCGTCCGCGTGACGGCGGACCTGGATTCGCTCGCGCCGAACCAGCTCCGAATCTCGCTCGGCGCGTGCCTCCTCGCGGCCGCGCTCGTGACGGCGACCTGGCTGACCGGACGACACAGCTCCTCGCCGCTCCCGCGCGCTCTCGTTCGTCCCCGGCTGGTCGGATTCCGTATTGCGCTCCTATGCGCCGGGGTAAATATCCTCTTCGGCATCGCCGCAGTGAAGATGGGAACCGATGTCTCCATCGGAGCGCGCCGTCTCGCCCTCGTCGTCGAGTCAGTCTGGTTCCTGGCCGTGCTTCCCGCGCAGGTGTTCTCTGCCTATCTGACGGGGCGCGGCACGGTTTGGCAGACCGCGCGGGCGCTGCCGCCGCTCGAGCAGGAAAACGTCGGTCTCCAATTGGAAGCTGACGTTTCGTAATCACATCGGAGCGTGTCCGAGTAATCTTCTGTCGGGGGACCTTGCGGTTCCCCGAACCCCTGGCTCTCCCGTCGTCCGGCTGGAGGTTCCCTCACCGCATTTGACCCGCCCTTCCCGCTCCCCTGATAATCGCCCGTTTCGGAGAGAAGATGGCGCGCATCACCCGCAAGGAGCTCAAGCGAAACGAGCTCGTCGAGAGTTTCGGCCGGACGGTCGACTACGTCTCCCACCACCGGCGCGGAGCCTTCGAAGCGCTCGCCGCGGCCGCAGCGGTGCTCGCGATCGCGGTGGGGTTCTTTCTCTTCCGGGGTTGGCGGGAGCGCCAGGCGGGGCGGGACCTTTCCGCGGCGCTCGAGATCCTCGAGACGCGGCTCGCCGGGGATCCGACCGTCGCGACGGCCGCACGGACCTTTCCCACGGCTGCGGACCGCGAGCGCGAAGCGACGAAACACCTGAAAGCGGCCTCTGAGAAGGGAGGGACCGCCGCCGGAAGAGCGGCGCAGGTGATCCTGGCGGCACGAGCCGAGAAACCGACACAGTCGACCGAGTCTCTCGCGAAAGCGGCGCGCGACGGGCACGCGGAAGTCGCCGCCGCCGCCGAGATCGACGCGGCGCGGCTCCTCGCGGCGCAGGGAAAGAACACCGAGGCGATCGACCGGCTGAAGAGGGCAATCGAGTCGCCGAAGTCCGTCGCTCCCAAGGACGCGCTGCTCTTCACGCTTGCCGAGACGTACGAGAAGGCCGGCGCGAGCGCGGACGCTCGCGCGACGTATCAGCGGCTCGTCAACGACTATCCGAACTCTCCCTACCGCGCGGACGCACGTGCAAAGGTGGGGGGGACCCCGTAGCGCGCCGCGCGAGTGGGAGATTGGGTCAGGCAGGTAGTTTGGCGTTTTGAGGGCCAATAACACCAAAATACGCGCCTGACCCCATGCCCGACCGCCGCGTAGTCATCTTCGTCTGTGACGGGTTGGGCGTCGGGGCGGCGCCCGATGCGGCCGCCTACGGCGACGCGGGTACGGACACCCTCGGCCACATCCTCGACCGGATTCCGACTCCTCTGCCGAACCTCGAATCTCTCGGCCTTCTCGCCCTGCTCGAGCCGTCGCGCGGCGGCCGCGCGACCGGCGCCCGCGGGAAGGCCTTCGAGCTCTCTGCAGGGAAGGACACGACGACCGGTCACTGGGAAATGATGGGTCTCGTCGTCGAGCGCTCGTTCCCGCTGTACCCGGAAGGGTTTCCTCCTGAGGTCGTCGAGCCGCTCGAGTCCTACGTCGGCAAGAAGGTTCTCGGGAACAAGGCGGCTTCGGGAACGGAGATCATCAAGGAGCTCGGCGAGGAGCATCTCGCGACCGGCCGCCCGATCCTCTATACCTCGGGCGATTCGGTTTTCCAGATCGCCGCGCACGAGGAGGTCTGGCCGCCGGAGCGTCTCTGGCAGGTCTGCCGCCATGCGCGGGGCATCCTGACCGGCCACCACTCGGTCGGGCGGGTCATCGCGCGGCCGTTCACGGGGAAACCGGGCGCATTCGTCCGCACGGCAAACCGGCGCGACTTTTCCGTCGAGCCCACGGGAGAGACCTGGCTCGACCGGCTGGTCGCCGCTGGACGCCGCGTGTTGGCCGTCGGCAAGATCGTCGACATTTTCTCCGGCCGGGGGATCACTTCGTCTATCCACACCGGCTCGGACGCCGAAGGGGTCCGCATCTCGATCGAGGCACTCCGCTCGGGCGGAGCGGATCTCGTCTTCACCAACCTGGTGGATTTCGACAGCAAGTACGGGCACCGCAATGATCCGGTCGGGTTCGCGAAGAACCTCGCGAGTTTCGACGCGCTCCTTCCGGAACTTCTTGCAGCGCTCGGGCCCGAAGACCTGTTGTTCCTGACCGCGGATCACGGGTGCGAGACGACCGACGTCTCGACCGATCACACTCGCGAGCACGTTCCGCTTCTCGCAGCCGGTCCCGCTGTCCGGAAGGACGCGGATCTCGGCGTTCGGCGCGGATTCTCCGATCTCGCCGCCACGGCCGGCGAATGGCTCGGGGTGCCCTCTCCTCGCGGAGAAAGCGTCCTCTCCGGCCTGCTCGCTTGAGCGGCGCACGGCGTTGATCCACGCGCTTCTGGTTGCCGGGGTCGTCATCACCCTGCTCGGCGCCGTCGTGTTGCCGGTCAACCTCGCCGCATTTCCCATGCTGTCGCGCGCCACGAAGGGCCGGCGCCGGTCGCTCCAACCCCGTGTTTCGGTCGTGATCCCTGCGCGCAACGAGGAAGCGGAGATCGACCGCGCGGTCCGGTCGCATCTCGCGCAGGACTATCCGGACTTCCAGGTCGTCGTCGTGGACGATCGCTCGACGGACGGCACGGCGGCGATTCTCGAGAAGCTCCGCCGCGAGGATCCGCGGCTTCTGGTCGTCTCCGGCGCCGAACCGCCGGAAGGCTGGCTCGGGAAGCCACACGCGCTCTGGCTCGGCGCGAGCGCCGCCGACGGAGACATCCTCCTCTTCGTCGACGCGGACGTCCGTTACGACCCGCGGACGCTCTCGGAGGCGGTGACGGTCCTCGAAGAGCAGGGGATCGACCTGCTCACCTTCTTCCCTCGGTTCGAGATGCGCGGCTTCTGGGAAAACGTGCTTCTCCCGTACCTCGCGGTCGGCGTGTTTCTCGGGCTCGGGTTCCTCGCCACGACGCGGCGCTTCCGTCGCCTGGCCCTCGGAGCAGGCGTGGGAAACCTCGTTCGCCGAAGCGTCTATGACGCGGTCGGCGGTCACGCGGTGCTCCGAAACTCCGTCGTCGACGACCTGCGTCTCGCGATCGAAGTCAAGCGCGCCGGGTTTGGCGTTGCCGCGGTTCGCGCCGAGGACCGCGTGGCCGTGCGGATCTACCACGGATTCCAGGGCGTCTGGAACGGGTTCACCAAGAACGTCGCATGGGGCTTCCCCGGCGCCGGAGGCGCGTTCCTCCTCGCCCTGACGGTCCTGTTCCTCGCCGTATCGATCGCGCCGGCGGCGACGCTTCTCGCCGCGGCGGCCGGGCTGAAGATCGCCGAAAGCGACGTCGTCCTCGCGGCGGTGCTCTTCGTTTCGAGCGTCGTACTGCGCGCGTTGCTCGCGGCGGCGCTGCGCGACCCTCTGTGGCCCGCGGTCACACACCCTTTAATGGCGGCGGTGTGGGCGGGTATCATCGGCCGTTCTTTCTACCGGAAGCACGTCCTGAAAACGATCGTGTGGCGTGGGCGGAGGTACGACGCCGCCGAAGCGGGGTTCTGACGCCCGCGCCGAAATGGGAGGCTTATGGGCCGCTGGACCGGAGTCATCGGGATCCTGCTCATCCTCCTGGTCGCATTTCTCTCATCTACAAACCGCCGGGCGATCCGGTGGCGAACGATCCTCTGGGGAGTCGGTCTTCAGATTCTCTTCGCCTTCGCCGTGCTTCGCTGGCCGTGGGGACAGTTCGCCCTGAGGAAGACGGCGGACTTCATCACGAACATCATCGGGTACGCCGGGTTCGGGGCGCGGTTCGTCTTCGCCTGGCTCGCCGAGGACCAGACCTTCCTGAACGCGATCCGGAAGGAGCCCGTCGGGCCGGTCATTTTCGCCTTCATCGTCATGCCGATCGTGATTTTCATCGCTTCGCTCTTCACGATCCTTTACCACCTGGGGATCATGCAGCGCGTGGTGAAGGCGATGGCGGTCCTGATGGCGAAGACGATGAAGACCTCGGGTTCGGAGTCGCTCGCGTCGGCCGCCAACGTCTTCATGGGGCAGACCGAGGCGCCGATCGTGATCGCGCCGTACATTCCGTCGATGACCCGTTCGGAGCTTCTCGCGCTGATGATCGGCGGTATGGCGACGGTGTCCGGGGCAGTCCTCGGCGCGTACATCAGCCTCGGAATCGACGCGCGTTACCTTCTCACCGGCAGCGTGATGGCCGCGCCGGCATCGCTCTTGATGGCGAAGCTCCTGCTTCCTGAGACGGAGGAGTCTGTCACCGCGGGCAAAGTGAAGCTCGAAATCGAAAAGACGCACGTCAACGTGATCGACGCGGCGGCGTCCGGGGCCGGCCAGGGTGCAATCCTCGTCATCAACATCGTTGCGATGCTGATCGCGTTCATCGCGATCATCTCGATGCTGGACGGCGCGCTCGGATGGATCGGCGCCCGACTCGGATACCCCGGTCTCACCCTCAAGTGGGTGTTCGGGCAGATGTTCCGCTGGGTCGCTCTCGTCATGGGCGTGCCGGCGAAGGACTCGGTCCCGGTCGGTGAGCTCTTCGGGACCAAGATCGTGCTGAACGAGTTTGTCGCCTACCTCGACCTCGCGAAGGTCCAGGCGGAGCTTTCGGAGAAGTCGAGGCTGATCGCCACCTTCGCACTCTGCGGTTTCGCGAACTTTTCCTCGATCGGTATCCAGATCGGCGGAATCGGCGGGCTCGCTCCAACGCGCAAGCAGGACCTGGCGCGCCTGGGTCTTCGCGCGCTGCTCGGCGGAACGCTCGCGACCTTCATGACCGCCACGGTCGCCGGAATCGTCGCCCGATGAAGAAAGACGGGTTGGTCGAGCGGCTCGACGAAGCTGCTCGCTGGATCCGCAAGAGGTTCCGGGCGGCTCCGCACGTTGGGCTCGTCCTCGGATCGGGGCTCGGTGCGTTTGCCGAGCGGTTGGGCGACCGCCGCGCGATCCCGTTCCGGGAGATTCCGCACTTTCCGGAGTCGACCGGAGTCGTCGGGCATGCGGGCGAGCTCGTCGTCGGAAGCGTGGACGGAACGCCGGTCGCGGTGATGTCCGGCCGGGTTCACTTCTACGAAGGTCGCCCGATGACCGACGTCGTATTCCCGCCGCGCGTGCTCGCGCGGCTCGGGGTCGGTGCCGTCGTTCTCACCAACGCAGCGGGGGGAGTCCGTCGCTCCTTCCGGCCCGGCGACCTCATGTTGATCACCGATCACATCAACGCCTTCGGAACGAACCCGCTTTTGGGGCCGAACGAGGACGCGCTCGGCCCGCGCTTCCCCGACATGAGCAGGGTCTACGACCCCGCTCTCCGCAGGCTCGCGAAGGAGACCGCGCGCCGGCTGAGGATTCCGCTGCGCGAAGGCGTGTATCTCGGAAACACCGGGCCCTCCTACGAGACGCCGGCGGAAATCCGCGCGTCCGCGCGGCTCGGCGCCGATGCGGTCGGGATGTCGACGGTCCCCGAGGCCATCGCGCTCCGGCACGCGGGCGTGCGGGTAGTGGGGATCTCGACGATCACGAACATGGCCGCCGGAATCCTTCCGAAGCCGCTCGACCACGCCGAAGTCCTCGCCACGACGAAGCGGGTCGGGGACCGATTCGTGCGTCTCCTGACCGCGCTCGTGCCGAAGATCGGCGCCGCGGTGCGGCGGTGATCGATTCGGAGCGTCAGGAGCGGCTGATCGCGGAGGCCATCCACAGCCGTGAAAACGCGATCTCGCGTCGCAGCGGCTTCGCGGTCGGCGCCGCGATCGAGGCCGAGGACGGAAGGATCTTCGGCGGCTGCAACGTGGAGAACTCGACCTACGGACTGACCGTCTGCGCCGAGAGGGTGGCGATCTGGAAGGCGCTGTCGGAGGGTGTTCGGAAGTTTCGCGCCGTCGCCGTCGTCACCGGTGCGGATGCTCCCACGCCCCCTTGCGGCGCCTGCCGACAGATCCTCTGGGAGTTCGCCGGAGACGTCCCGGTCGTTTCGGCGACCGTGAGCGGAAAGCGCAAGCTGTACCGCATGGCCGACTTGCTGCCCGAGCCGTTCGAGCTCTGAGACGTGAGACGCGCGGCAGGGCTCCTTCTTGCATTAAGCACGATCGCTGTCATTCCGAGGAGCGAAGCGACGAGGAATCTCTTAGGCTTCGAGAGATCCCTCGCTTCGCTCGGGATGACAGGGAAGGGCGCGGCTCCGGCGCGGCGCGAGGCGGCGGACCTCCTCATCACCGGCGGAACGGTCGTCACGGTGGACGGGAAGTTCTCCGTCTTCTCGCCGGGCGCCGTGGTCGTTGCGAAGGGCGAGATCCTCGCGGTCGGGCCGGCCGCGGAAATCAGCACGAAGTACGCCGCCCGCGAACGCTACGACGCCGCGGGAAAGATCGTCCTGCCCGGCCTCGTCAACACACACACCCACGCGGCGATGACCCTCCTGCGCGGCCTCGCCGACGATCTGCCGCTCGACCGCTGGCTGACGGAGAACATCTTCCCGGCGGAGGGCAAGAACGTGTCGCCCGGGTTCGTCTACGACGGGACGCTGCTGGCGGCGCTGGAGATGATCGAGGGCGGCACCACCACGTTCGCCGACATGTACTACTTCATGTCGGATGCGGCGCGGGCGGTCGACAAGGCGGGACTGCGGGCGGTGCTCGGCGAGACGTTCATCGACTTTCCGGTCCCGGATCACAAGGACCTTCCCGAGACGCTCGCGTTCATGGAGACGTTCGTCAAGCGGTGGAAGGGCCATCCGCGGATCGTGCCGGCGGCCGCGCCGCACGCGGTCTACACGACCGGAAAGGAGACCCTGCTCGCCGCCCGGGACTTCGCGCAAAAGGAGGGGCTGCCGCTTCTCACCCACGTCGCAGAGAGTCCCGGGGAGCTTTCCGACGCGCGCGAGAAATGGGGGAAGACCCCGGTCGCGTACCTCGCGTCGATCGGCTTCTTCGATCCGCCTCCGAACGGAAAGCGTCTGCCGGTCGTCGGAGCGCACGCAATCTGGATGGACGCCGCCGACCGGGCGCTCGTGAAGCAGTACGGCGTCGCCGTCTCCCACAATCCCGAGTCGAACATGAAGCTCGCCTCCGGGATCGCCGACGTCGCGGCCTGGGAGAAGGAGGGACTCCTCTGGGGCCTCGGAACCGACGGGCCCGCGGGGTCGAACAACGACCTGTCGATGTTCGAGGCGATGGACTTCGCCGGCAAGCTCGCCAAGGTGTCGACCGGAGACCCGACGGCGCTACCCGCACGGGAGATCGTCGCCGCGGCGACGCGCGAGGGCGCGCGTGCTCTCGGGCTCGGAGAGAAGACGGGCTCTCTCGAGGCCGGCAAGCGGGCGGACGTGGTGGTTCTGGACCCGCGCACGGCGCACACCGAGCCGTTCGACGACGTCTACTCGACCCTCGTCTACTCCGCCAAGGCTTCCGACGTGACGGACGTCTGGGTCGACGGCAAGCGTCTGCTGGCGAACCGTCGCTGCCTGACGATCGACCGGAAGGTAGTCCTCGACACGGCGGTGAAGTGGCGGAAAAAGATCCGCAAGACCCTGGGAACCTCACCCGGGGAGAAACCGCTGCCGTGAGGACCGTCTACGAAATCCTCCGTGCGAAGAGGGCGGGGGAAGAGCTCCCGCGCGAAGAGATCGCGTTTCTGGTCCAGGGAGTGGTCTCGGGTGAGGTCCCGGAGTACCAGGCGTCCGCGTTCCTGATGGCGGCGGTGATCCTCGGGCTCTCCACGGCGGAGACGGCGGCGCTGACCGAGGCGATGCGCGACTCGGGCGAGGCGTGGGACCTCTCCGACCTCGCACCGGTCGTCGACAAGCACTCGACGGGGGGCGTCGGCGACAAGGTCACGCTCGTGCTCGCCCCGCTCGTCGCCGCGGCGGGCGCACGCGTCGGGATGATGTCGGGGCGCGGCCTCGGACACACGGGCGGAACACTCGACAAGCTCGCCGCCATCCCCGGCTTCCGCACGGACCTCGACCAGAAGCGCGTCCGCGAAGCCTTGACGAAGGTCGGCGCCGCGCTCTTCGCGCAGACGGACGCGATCGCGCCGGCGGACCGGATCCTCTACGCGCTGCGCGACGTCACGGGGACCGTCGAGTCCATCTCGCTCATCGTCGCCTCGATCCTCTCGAAGAAGCTCGCGTCCGGCACGACCGGGATCGTCTTCGACGTCAAGACCGGCGACGGGGCTTTTTTCAAGACCGTCGACGAGTCGCGGGAGCTCGGGCGCGCGCTCGTGGACACGTCCCGCGCCGCGGGCCGCCAGGCCACCGGGTGGATCACCGACATGAGCCGGCCCCTCGGGCGCGCCGTGGGCAACGCGCTCGAGGCGGAGGAGTCGATCCGGGCGCTGCGCAACGAAGGCCCGGATCGCATACGCGAGATCTGCGTTCTCCTCGGGGCCGACATGCTGCGCTTCGCCGAGCCGTCGCTCTCCGAAGAGGAGGCACGGCGGCGGCTGGGGCACGCGTTCGACTCGGGCGCTGCGGCGAAGAAGTTCGAGGAGCTGATCGGGTTCCAGGGGGGCAACCCGCGCGTCGTCGCGGACCCGTCGCTCCTGCCGCAGCCGAAGAAGAAGATTCCGGCGCTCGCCCTGCGCGGCGGGTACGTGCGCTCGATCTCGACCGAGAAGATGGGCTTTCTCTCGATCGACATCGGGTGTGGCCGGCGGCGCCGCGAGGACGAGATCGATCCCGCCGCCGGGTTCCTCGTCGAGAAGACCGTCGGCGATCGCGTCGAGCCCGGCGAGACGCTCGCGTGGCTGTGTTTGGGCGACCGGGAGCCGCCGCGCCCGAACATGGAGCGCGAGCTCGCCGCGCTCTTCCACGTCGGCGACCAGAAAGTCGACCCACCGCCGCTCGCGATCGAGAAGCTCTGACGAGAGCTTGAGCGGGCTTCCGCCGGCGCTCGTCGCGGGACAACCTCGTGGTCGTCGCAAGATGTTGCCGACGTCCGCGTCCCCGTCGATGAACGCCGACAACGCGTTGGTGTCCAGGATCAGGCGCGATCCTCAGGCTCGATCACCTCAAAGGCTTCGTCGATCCTGGCCTGGTTGCGGGCAGTCTCTTTGTGCAACCGGCGAAGTTTTCCAAACCCTTGCATCCACTCGGGCTCGCCGGGCGGAGCCGTGACTGTTTTGGCCGCGAGCTTCTCCCGCAGCGCTTCGGCCACGAGCTCCTTGAGCGTCTGGCCGCGCTCGGCCGCCTTCGACTTGGCCCTGCGAAAGAGTGGATCCGGAATTCAACGGTTGTCTTCACCGGCCCATATTGCCGTATGTACGGCTCGATCCCGGTCGGATCGATCATTTGCGTCGATCGATCTC
>DASWIB010000194.1:0-3483 GCA_036397915.1 Thermoanaerobaculia bacterium
ATTGCGGATGCGATCGATGAAGCGGCCGCGGCGCCGCTTGCGACTCCGGCGGGCCGCACGCTCGCGGAGCCGCGGATCGCCGCGATGAGGGAGTTCTCGAGACGCCTTCGGGCGGAGTACCGCGAGTTCGCAGGCGAGAGCTGAAAGTGGAGCAATCGAGGACGACCCGAGGAGTCGGTGGGGGACACTTGCGGGCCCCCGCGCCCCTAGACGATCGACCGCCCGCCGTCGACCCGGATGACCTGGCCTGTCAGGAACGCCGGCCCGGCGCAGAGGAAGACGACCGTTGCCGCGACGTCTTCAGCCGAGCCGATCCGCCCCGCGGGAACGCGCCGGGCGAGCCGGACCGCTTCTTCCTCTGTCGTACCCTCCGGCGGAAGCACGGTTCCCGGCGCCACTCCATTGACGGAGACCTCCGGCGCGAGCTCCACCGCCAGCGCGCGCACCAGCCCCTCGACCGCGGCCTTGGAGACCGCATGGGCAAGATAGTTCCGCGCCGGGCTCTCCGCCAGGAAGTCCGAGATCAGAACGACCCGCCCGCTTCGCTCGGTGAGCATCGGCGCCGCCTCGCGCGCGAGGAGAAAGCCGGCGCGGGCGTTGACGTCCATCGCGGAGTCCCAGAGTTCCTCGTCCGTCTCCGCCAGAGACGCCCGATGGAAGTTCGCGGCCGAGTGCACGAGAAAGTCCAGACCTCCGAGCCCGGCAATCGAGTCGCGCACGACCCGCCGGCAGTCGTCGGGCTGCCTCAGATCGCCGGAGACAACCGCCGCCCGCCGGCCGATCGACCGGATCTCTTCGGCAGCGCTCTCCGCCTCGGCGCGCGAGCGCCGAAAATGGACTGCCACGTCGGCTCCGGCGGTCCCGAGGGCGAGCGCAATCGCTCGCCCCATTCGGACTCCGGCGCCCGTCACCAGTGCGATCCTTCTCTCGAGCGGCAGCGCCATTTGCCCGATCGTAACCTCGGGCAAGGACGCGACGTCTCTGTCGGGGAGAGAATAGTGTGATTCCCGGAGGGGATTCATGATCCGCCGCCCGGCATTTGCCCTCGCCGCCGCTCTTCTGGCTCTCCCATTCGCCACCGCCGCGCGCGCAGCGACGGTATCGGGTCGCGTGCTCGATTCGGGGGGCGTCCCGATCGCGGGGGCGAAGGTCGTCTGGGAGACCTACCGAACCGACGAGCAGACGCTCGTCGACGAAACGAGAGGCGCGACGCCCTCCTCTCTCGGAGAAACGGCGACCGGTGGCGACGGCCGTTTCCGTGTCACGCTCGACAAGCCGGGCGTCGAGGTGGCGATCCGGGTGCTCCCCGGCGCGCTTCCGGGCGCGGTGCTCGCCGGTCGGTTCGATTCCTCTGAGGACGTCGTGCTCGACGACGTTGAGCTCCCGGCAGTCGAAAGGATTTCGGGGCGCATTTCCGACGAGACGGGAAAACCGGTGGTTGATGCCCATATCCGTGCGACGGGCGGCCTCTCCTTCGAGGAGGAAGATGTCGTCTTCTACGCGGAGGCAAAGACCGGAGTGGACGGCTCCTACTCGATCCCGAACGCGCCGGCGAGCAGCGGGGGACTCTCGGTGCGCGCGGTCGGATATTCGCCGTCGCGGCAACCGTCGGCGCAGCGGCGGACGATCGTCAACGTCGCGTTGAAGAAAGGCGGAACGATCCGGGGAGTCGTCACCGACGCCGCCGGAAAGGCGGCCGAAGGCGCGACCGTGATTACCGGCTCGCTCGCCGCGAAGGCCGACTCTTCCGGAGCCTACGAGCTCGCGGGCGTGCCGCCGGGGACTCGGGAAGTCGAGGCGTTCTGGAAGGACGATCTCGCCGCGCGACGGGACACGGTGCACGTGAAGAAGGGCGAGACGGTCGACGTCGCGCTGCGGCTGGCGAAAGCGGCATCCGTGACCGGCAGCGTCATCGACGAGAAAACGCGGCGGCCCCTTTCCGGGGCGCGCGTCTCGGCGTCGTCCGCGAGTTTCTTTCGCGGAGATGCCCGCAGCCGCCGCGCGCGGACGGACGGGAAAGGGAAGTTCCGCATCCCGGGTCTCGCGCTGCGGCGCTACACGGTGAGCGCCTCGAAGACCGACTACCTGCCGGTCGCGATGCCGGGGATCGTGGCCGCAGTCTCGCCGCCGGGGAGCGTCGCGATCGCCCTGCAGAAGGCCGCGGCGGTGAGCGGACGCGTGACCGACGAGGCGGGAGCGCCGGTCGCGGGGGCGCGCGTGCGCTTCGCGCGCGATTCGAACGTCCGCGCGCTCATGCGCGGTGGTCCGTCCGCGTTTCTGGGCCGGCCCGGCCTGGCGACGGGCCCCGACGGAGCCTTTCGCCTGCGCGGCCTCGCCGCCGAAAAGAACCTGACGCTCGAAGCGGCGAAGGCGGGCTACGTCACGGCAAAGCGGCACGGCCTCACCCTCGAGCCCGGCGAGGCCGTCAAGGACGTTGCCCTGGTCATCAAGCGCGGCCTCGAGGCGCGCGGCCGGGTCGTCGATTCCGCCGGTCAGCCGATCGCCGGCGCGGAGATCCGGCTGTCGCCGGTCGAGCGCGGCGGCGCCCGCTTCGTCTTCCGGCTCGGCGGGGTGAACCGCGAGAAACCCGACGCGACGAGCGGAGCGGACGGTTCCTTCCGCGTCACCGGTCTCGAGGCCGGCGAATACGCTCTCGCGGTTTCCCGCGACGGCTACGCGCCCAAGCGCGTGCCGTCGGCGACCGTCGCGGAAAAGGGGCCCAACGACTGGCCGGAGATCGTGCTCGCCGCCGGCGTCCCGATCGCCGGTGTCGTGCGCAGCTCGAAGGGCGAGCCGATCGTCGGCGCCGAGGTGTTCGCGTTCGCCGACGGGACCTCCCGCAACTCGCGGACCGATCCGGAAGGCAAGTTCCGCCTCGAGGGGTTCGGCGCGGAGCGGCGGGTGATGGTCAACGTCATTGCCGAGGGCTACGCGGCCCTCCAGCGGCAGATCACTCCCGCGCCCGAGGAGGTCGTGTTCGTCCTGAACACCTCCGGCACGATCCGGGGGCGGGTGGAGGACGCGGCGACGAACCGTCCGGTCAGCGACTTCACGGCTTCCTACGCGGACGCGCGGGGGCAGCTCGCGGGGGGCGTTCGCGTCGTCATGGGTCTCGGGGAGAGGGAGAAGGGCTTCCAGTCTCCCGACGGGAGCTTCGAGCTCGCCGACGTTCCTCCGGGAAAGTGGGGCGTCCGGGTGTCGTCGCCCGGGTATCGGCCGGCGGAGGTCTCCGGCATCGAGATCGCCGAAGGCGAAACGAAAGAGGGGGTCGTGGTCGCGCTCAAGAAGGGCGCCGTGATCTCGGGGCGCGTGCTCGATCCGCGGCGCGGAACGGGCGTGCCGAACGCGTCCGTCTCCTGGACCGAAGGCTCGGACGCGTCGCGTATGGGGGCCGCGATGGGAGTCCTCGCGCGCCTCGATGGGGTCGGCGCTTCCGCGGCGACGACCGACGCCGACGGCCGATTCCGGTTCGACGGGCTTCCG
>DASWIB010000195.1:0-2953 GCA_036397915.1 Thermoanaerobaculia bacterium
GCTCGATCGGGAGGCAATCGATCGCTTCGACAGGAACGGATCGCCGGCGCCCTCCGGCGACCGGCCGGTCTTCGCTCTGATCTGGACGACGACGCCCTGGACGATCCCGGCCAATCTCGCGATCGCGGTTCATCCGCACGAGATCTATCTGCTGGTCGCCGCTCGCGACCGGCTCTACCTCGTCGCCGAGAAGCTCGCCTCGCAGGTCGCGAAGCGAGCTCGATGGGGGGAGTGGAGCGTCCGAGGCAGGGCGAGGGGCGCCGACCTCGTCGGCCTTCGCTATCGCCACCCGCTCGCGAAGGAGATGCGCGGCCTGCTCACGGAGGAGGAGGAGGCGCGTTCCTTCCGTTTCGTCCCCGGCGAATACGTCACGATGGACGCGGGAACGGGCCTCGTCCACACCGCGCCCGGCGCCGGAGAGGACGACTTTCAGACCGGAGTACGCGAGAATCTTCCGATTCTCTCTCCCGTCGATGAGGCGGGTCGCTTCACCACCGTCGCGCGCTACCGCGGAGAGCGCGTGCTCGACGCGAACCCGAAGATCGTCGAAGACCTCCGGGATGCCGGGGCGCTCGTCGCGTTCGAGGAAAAGTTCCGTCACGAGTATCCGCATTGCTGGCGGTGCAAGAACCCGGTGATCTTCCGCGCCACTGTTCAGTGGTTCATTCGGCTCGACGAACCGGCGGCCGACCTCCGGGCCGGGGCGCTCGACGCAATCCGGCGCGTGCGCTGGGTGCCGCCCTGGGGCGAAGCGCGCATCGCTGGCATGGTCGAGAACCGGCACGAATGGTTGATCTCGCGGCAGAGGCGCTGGGGGTCGCCGATCACGCTCCTCTACGCGATGCGGGATGGCGAGCGCGCGGGCATATACCCATGGAGCGACTCGGACGAGGAGCAGCGGCGGTTCTTCGATCACGTCGTGGGGATCTTCCGCAAGGAGGGGGCGGACGCGTGGTACGCGCGGCCGGCGGTCGACTTTCTGCCTTCGGGCGGCGATCTGCGCGGTTTTCGTCGGGAGGACTTCGTCACGGAGACCGACATCCTGGACGTCTGGTTCGATTCGGGGGTCTCGCATCTGGCCGTGTTGCACGGACAGTGGCCCGAGCTCGCGCGCGAAGACGGAGGCCCCCCGGCCGACGTCTACATCGAAGGTCACGACCAGCATCGGGGCTGGTTTCAGTCGTCGCTCTTGACCTCGATCGCGCTCGAAGGCCGAGCGCCGTATCGGGAAGTCGTGACTCACGGCTTCGTCGTCGACGGCGCCGGCCGCAAGATGTCGAAATCACTCGGTAACGTGATCGCGCCGCAGGATCTCATCCAACGCTACGGGGCCGACATCCTGCGGCTCTGGGTCGCGAGCGCCGATTACCGGGACGACGACCCGATCTCCGACGAAATCCTCGCCCGCTGCGCGGAAGCGTATCGGAAGATTCGCAACACGGCCCGATACTTGATCTCGAACCTGTACGACTTCGATCCCGCCGTCGACGGTCTCGCTCCGAGTGATCTCCTTCCGCTCGATCGCTGGGCGCTCCACCAGGCGAGGCGGCTTGCGGCGCGACTCGCCGACGCATACCGCGGATACGAGTTCCACCTCGTGTACCATTCCCTCGTCAGCTTCTGCGCGACGACGCTCTCCGCCTTCTATCTCGACGTGCTGAAGGACCGGCTGTACGCGTCTCCGGCTGGCTCGCCCGGACGGCGTTCGGCGCAGACGGCGATGTACCGGATTGCCCGGTCGATCGCGACGCTCGCCGCCCCGGTTCTGCCGTTTACCGCCGAGGAAATCTGGGAGGCGCTGCCCGGGGCGAAGGAACAATCGGTGCACCTGGCGCGTTTCGACGGCCTGGATGACCTTCCACAAGAGTTGCCGGCCGAAGGAGCCTGGGAGCGCCTGATGAGACTACGCGACGAGGTTGCCGTGCTGCTCGAAGAAGCGAGGCGGGAAAAGACGATCGGCTCCTCTCTCGAGGGCGCGATCGCGCTCACTCCGAGCGAGGACCTCGAGAGCGACCGAAGCCTCACCGGCGCGGAGGGCGCGGGCCTCGCCGACCTGTTCATCGTTTCGGAGACGATTGCCGCGGCCGCAGGAACCGATGGCGCCGGCTGGACGGCCTCGCAGACCTATCCGGGCTTGAAGCTCAAGTTCGAAAAGGCGCGGGGCCGCCGCTGCGAGCGGTGCTGGAAGGTGACGCCGGAGGCGGAATCGGGCGGTCTCTGTGCCCGGTGCCGCCGCGCTCTCCAGTCGCTCGGGACTCGGGGAACCGGCGGTCTCCCGGCCTCTCCTTCGCGGGACCGCTGACCGGATGAACCCGTTTCCGCGGCTGAAGGAGAGCACTCTGTATCGGGGCGCGTACTTTCTCGTCTCGCTGGCGGTCCTCCTGCTCGACCAGTGGACGAAGGGCATCGTGATGCGCACCTTCCAGGTTCACGAATCGCGCGAGGTGGTCTCCGGGCTCTTCGATCTGACGTACGTCCAGAACAGCGGCGCTGCGTTCGGGCTGTTCGCTTCGGTGGACTCGTCGGTCAAGGCGATCGTTCTGAACAGCGTCGCGGTTCTCGTCTTCCTGATCGTATCCGGCTACGCGCTCCGCTCGTCTCACAAAAGCGTCCGGCTGCAGGTGGGTCTCGCTCTCATTCTCGGCGGAGCAGTCGGCAATCTGCTCGATCGAGTGCGCTTCACTTACGTCGTCGACTTTCTCGACTTCTCGATCTCCGGACACCACTGGCCGGCGTTCAATCTCGCGGACTCGGCGATCTGCATCGGCGTCGCGCTGTTGTTTCTCGACATGCTACAGAAAGAGGAGGAAGTCGAGGAGAGGGCGGCCGACTCCGGATAGCGATGTTTCCCCGTCTCATACAGATCGGTTCCTTCTACCTGCCCACGTACGGGGTCGTCCTCGCAATCGCCTATCTCGTCGGAATCTGGTTGCTCCGGCGCAAGGCGCGGGCC
>DASWIB010000196.1:0-6862 GCA_036397915.1 Thermoanaerobaculia bacterium
CAGATACGGGCTGTTCGGCTCGAAGAACGCGAACTGAAGGACCTTCATCCCCGGAATGCCGAGCTCCGCGAGCAGCCGACGGACGTCGGGCGTGATGGTGCCGAGGTCCTCCGCGACCAGGGGGACGTCGCCGAGCGCCTCTCGCACGGCGTCGAACAGCTTCCGTCCGGGTCCCGGCCGCCAGCGGCCGTTCACGGCGGTCGTCTCTCCGGCCGGTACGGCCCAGTACGCGACCAGCCCGCGGAAGTGGTCGAGCCGAACGATGTCGGTCTGCCGGAACGCCGCCCGAAAGCGGTCGATCCACCAGGCGAATCCATCCGCCTCGATCCGCTCCCAGCGATAGAGCGGGCACCCCCAGAGCTGTCCGGTGCTGCTGAAGAAGTCGGGCGGGACCCCGGCCACCTCGAGCGCGCGCCCCTCGGCGTCGAGCGCGAAAAGCTCCGGGTGAGCCCAGACGTCCGCGCTGTCGGGTGAGACGTAAATCGGGAAGTCGCCGAAGATCGAGATCCCGCGGCGATGAGCTTCGACCCGGATCCGTCGCAATTGACGGAAGAACAGGAGCTGGAGGAACTCCTGATACGCAATGTCGGAAGCGAGCTCCTTCCGCGCGGAGGCGAGAGCACCGGGATCCCGACGCTCGATCTCGCGCGGCCACTCTCCGCGGGGCAGCCGGGAGGAGAGCGACGCGAACAGGGTCCAGTCGGCGAGCCAGGGTCGCTGCTCGGGCGCTTCCCGAAAATCGTCGAGCTCGGCGCGCATGCCGGCGTCCGAGGCCGACCGGGTCCACGCGGCGCGGAACAGGGGCTCCTTCCACTCGCGCACGCGGTCCCATTCGACGGTGTCCTCTCGGAAGTCCGGAACGCCGTCGAGCGCGGTGGCCGAAAGGAACCCGTCCTCGACGAGTCGCTCCGGAGAGAGGAGCATCGGGTTCCCGGCGAACGCGGAGACGACTCCGTAGGGAGATGCTCCGAATCCGGTCGGCCCGAGCGGCAGGATCTGCCAGATCGTCTGGCCCGCCGAAGCCGTCCACTCGAGGAAACGCTCCGCGGCGGGCCCGAAGTCTCCGATCCCGAAGCGTCCCGGGAGCGAGGTCGGGTGGAGCAATATGCCGGCGGCGCGAATCCCCGTCCTCCCCTCTCCGGTCGGGGGTGAGGGGAGGGAATCCGCGGGGCCCTCCGTCACGCTCCTTCGGGCGGCGACCCGACGAGCTGGCGGAGGCGAGCGACGTTCACGGCCGCGAGCCGGCGCTCGGCGGCGGGCAGATAGCACAGCTCGAGGTACTGGGTCACCATTCGATCCGAGGAGAAGAGCCGGGCGATCCGCGTCGCGGAGAACACCATCTTCTTGATCCACGCCCACGGGATGCCGTTCTCGTCGCGATCGAAGAACAGCGGCGCAACCCGCTCCTCCAGGGTTTCGTAGAGGGCCTCGGCGCCGGCCTCGCCGACAAACTCTTCGGTCGCCTCTCCGATGACGAAGCCCGCCTCTTCGTACGGCGCTTCGTCCCACCAGCCGTCGAGTACGGACACGTTGACGCCGCCGTTCATAGCGGCCTTCATCCCCGAGGTTCCGGACGCCTCGCGCGGACGGATTGGGTTGCTCAGCCAGGCGTCGCACCCGGTGACCAGGGTTCGCCCGACCCCCATGTCGTACCCCGGCAGGAAAACGATCCGGCCGCGGAACTCCGGGCTTTCCGCCCAGCGGACGACCTCGCGCAGCAACTCCTTTCCCGGATCGTCCTGCGGATGCGCCGTGCCGGCGAATATGAACTGGATGGGACGAGAGTCGAGCAGCCGCTTCAGTCGATCCGGGTCGGTGAAAACGAGCGTCGCGCGTTTGTACGATGCGAACCGACGCGCGAAACCGATCGTCAACGCCTGTGGGTCGAGGACCCGTCCCGCCGCCTCGATCTCCTCCTCCGGGGCATTAAGCTCGCGCTTCCACTTGACCAGCCGGTCGCGGCAGAATGCGACGAGCCGGGCCCGCAGCCGTTCGTGCGCCCGCCAGAGGTCGATCCGCGCCTCCGGGCCAGGGTCGTCCGGCAGCCGCAACATCGCGATCTCCGGGTCGGTCCAGCTCGCCCGATGGGCGCCGTTGGTGATCGATCGGATGCGCACATCGACGTCCGCGAGCTCGGGCAGGAGGTCGAGCCATAACCGGCGCGAGACTTTCGCGTGAAGCTGCGAGACGGCGTTCGCATGCGAGGAGTTCCGAAGGGCGAGAACGGCCATCGAAAACGGCTCCCCTTCCCTCTCCGGGACCTCCCGGCCGAGCCGCATGAGCTCTTCGACCGTGATCCTGCAGTCGCGGGCGACTCCCGAGAGGTACTTCTCGATAAGCTCCGCCGGGAACCGGTCGATCCCCGCGGGAACCGGCGTGTGCGTCGTGAAGACGTTACCGGCGGAAGCCGCCTCGCGCGCCTCGTGGAGAGAGAGGCCCTCTTCGGCGACCAGCTCGCGGATCTTCTCGAGGACCGCGAACGCCGCGTGCCCTTCGTTGACGTGACGGATCGACGGCGTGAGTCCCAGGTGCTTCAACGCCCGGAGCCCGCCGATTCCGAGCGTGATCTCCTGCCGGATCCGCATCTCCTGGTCGCCGGAGTAGAGCCGGGCCGTGACGGCGCGATCGTCCGGATGGTTCTCGGGGAGGTTCGCGTCGAGGAGAAAGAGCGGGACCTGCCCGACTTGCGCGACCCGGATGAGAAGCTGTACCGTCCGCTCCCCCAACTGGAAGACGACGATCGGCGGCCCGCCGTCGGGCGTCCGGGCGAAAGCGAGCGGCAGGCCCTCCGGGTCGAGCTCGGGGTTCGTCTCGCGCTGCCATCCTTCCCGATCGATCGTCTGGTGGAAGTACCCCTCCCGGTAAAAAAGGCCGACCCCCAGAAGCGGAAGCCGGAGGTTGCTTGCCGACTTCAAGAAATCGCCGGCGAGGACTCCGAGGCCTCCCGTGTAGATCGGCAGAGCCTCGGTCAGGCCGAACTCGGCCGAGAAATAGGCGATTCTCTCGCCTCGCCTCCAGAGACCCCGCACGCTCGGGTGGAGCGCCTGGGTCATGTCCTCGAGCGCGAGATCGGCCGCGATGCCATGGAGGTTCGCGAGGAACGCCGGATCGGCTGCGGCCGCGGCGAGCTTCTCCGCCGTCAGCCGGCGCAGGAACGCGGCCGGGTTCCCGCGAGCTGCCGCCCACAGAGCCGGATCGAGAGACGAGAACACCGCGCGGATCGAGGGGCGCCAGGTCCAGCGCAGATCGCGGGAGAGCGCGAAGAGGGGCTTCAGGCTCGGTGGAAGGCCGGGGGGGTCGAGGTCGTTCACCCCTGTCATTCCGAGGCGCGAAGCGCCGAGGAATCTGACCGCGCAGCGGTCATCCTGAGCGAAGCGAAGGATCTCTTGCGCTCAGGGGAGAGATCCTTCGTCGCTGCGCTCCTCAGGATGACAATCGCTTCGCTCGGGATGACACAGGGGGAATCTTCCATCGACTCGAAGGAGCATAGCAGATGGTCCGGCGCCTTCGCGCCGTCAGCTCGGCAGGACCGCGGCCGTCGGAACGAACGGCGCCCTGAGGGTCCGATAGAGCTCGGAGGCATCGCGCCGATCGCCCGAACCGCTCCGGACGCGTTCCAGAAGTCGCAGGAACAGGGGCTCGAGCGATCCGCCGAGATGCTCCTCCGCCAGCTCGACCGTGCGGGCGGCGTAGCGCAGCACCTGACGAGTCTCGAGACCCGTGGGATCGTCGAAGAACCAGCCGCAGCTCGTATACATGAGGAGCGCGTTTCGCTGGAGCTCGAGCAGACCGAGCGCCGTTGCTTTCTCGTCCGCGGAAATCGATCCGACCGCGTGTCGTTCGAAGAAGCGCTCGATGCCCTCCGGCGAATGATCCAGGACGAGACCGATCGACTCGTTGCGCGCCGACCAGGGATCCTTGAACACCGCGGACGCCGCCGCCTCGTACAGAGGCGCGAGCGTGTCGCGAAGCCAATCGAGCGCTTCGCGCAGCGCGCGGCGCCAGGGATGGTTGCCGGCCGCTCCCGCCGAGCAGCCACAGTCGTCGCTCCAGCGTCCGACGCCGTGGACGCAGCTCCAGGAAGATCTCGGGACGATTTGCGCTTTTCGTCTGGGCGGGAACCGCTCGAGGTACTCGCCGTAGTTCGTCAATCGCGCGTGCCCGGAGCTCTCGATCGCTTCGAGTGCTTCCGCGAGTGCGCGCTCTCCGCCGTGGAAGTGGTGGCCGTAGGTCTCGCCGTCGGTCGCGACATGAACGAGCTCCGGCGACTCGCCGCCGCCGAAGCGTGACAGGAGCGCTCGCGCGAACCCTTCCCCGCTGCGCGCGAGGTCGCCGAAGGCGATCGCGTGGGCGAGCACGCCATCGTAGAAGAAGATCGAGATCGAGCGGCCGGACGGCAAAGGAACCCGGTACGGCTCGCGGGGATCGATGCCGTCTCCTCCGACCTCGCGCCACCGCGAGCCCGGCTCCTGCACACGCGCCGCCTGCCTTGGAGCGAGGATCGTGAACGCGATTCCCGCGCCCGCCAGGACCTCGAGGGTGGCGTCGTCGACGGCCGTCTCCGGAAGCCACATTCCCTCGGGGGGCCGGCCGAAGCGGAACTCGAAGTCGCGGATTCCCCAGACGACCTGAGTGACCCTGTCGCGCCGGTTCGCGAGCGGCAGGATCGGATGGTTGTAGGCCTGCGCGATCGCCGAGCCGTGTCCGGAGAACCTCTCGCGGCTCGCGCGGTCGGCGGCGAGGATCGAGCGGTAGGTGGCGGGCGCGCTCGCTTCGAGCCAGGCGAGTAGCGTTGGGCCGAAGTTGAAGCTCATGCGCGAATAGTTGGGAGGCAGCTCGATCACGCTGCCTTCCCGCTCGATGGACTGCGGCGCGCCGTTCGGCGCGTAGCACTCGGCGGTGATTCTTTCGTTCCAGTCGTGGTACGGGCGGGCGGTGATCTCCTCGTCCACCTCGCCGGTCCACGGGTTTTCCCGCGGCGGCTGGTAGAAGTGACCGTGAACGCAGACGAATCGGGTCATGACTCCCCTGCTGCCTCTCCCTCCGGAGGCGGGCCGGAGCGCGGGGACTCTTCCTCGTCCTCCCCGGGAAGAGGGCCGGGGTAGGGGGCGTGACTGCTCCGATCCGGCTTCAGGAACACCGCGCCGAGCGGCGGCAGTGTCAGCTCGAGCGAGTGAGTGTGTCCGTGCGCGGCGATCTCGCTCGCGGCGCAGCCTCCGAGATTTCCGACGCCGCTTCCACCGTATTCGGTCGCGTCACTGTTGGCGAGCTCGCGCCAGAAACCCTCCTGCGGCACCCCGATGCGGTAGCCGTAGCGCGGCACCGGCGTGAAGTTGAACGCCGCGGCGACCACGTCTTCCTCCGAGCGGCCGCGCCGCAAGACCGCGACGATGCTGCTCTCGAAGTCCGTGCAGTCGATCCAGGAGAACCCGGCGGGTTCGAAATCGAGCTCGTGCAAGGCGCGCTCCTCCGCGTGGAGAACGTTCAAATCCCGGACCCACCTCTGGATTCCGGCATGGGAGGCGTGGGCGAGCAAGCCCCAGTCGAGCTCCTCGTCGTGGTTCCACTCGCGCCACTGCCCGATCTCGCCCCCCATGAACAGCAGCTTCTTTCCGGGCTGAGCCCACATCCAGGCGAAAAGCAGTCGCAGGTTGGCGAGCTTCCTCCAGTCGTCGCCCGGCATTTTCGAGAGCAGCGACCCTTTCATGTGCACGACCTCGTCGTGCGAGAGCGGGAGAACGTAGTTCTCCGTAAACGCGTACAGCATGCGGAAGGTCAGCTTGTCGTGGTGGTACTTGCGGTGCACGGGATCGAGCGTCATGTACTCGAGCGTGTCGTGCATCCATCCCATGTCCCACTTCATCCCGAACCCGAGTCCGCCGACCCAGGTCGGCCGGGTCACCAGCGGCCACGCGGTCGACTCCTCCGCGATCGTCTCCGCGCCGGAACCGCCGCGGTAGACCTCCTCGTTCAAGCGCCGCAGGAAAACGATCGCCTCGAGGTTCTCACGGCCGCCGAACCGGTTCGGGGCCCACTCGCCGGCCTCGCGGGAGTAATCGAGGTAGAGCATGGAAGCCACCGCGTCGACGCGCAGCGCGTCCGCGTGGTACTCCTCGAGCCAGAAGAGCGCGGAGGAGAGCAGAAAGCTCCGCACCTCGTCGCGCCCGTAGTTGAAGACCAGGCTTCCCCAGTCCGGCTGGACGGCCTTTCGCGGGTCCGCGTGCTCGTACACGTAGCTGCCGTCGAAGAAGACGAGGCCGTGCTCGTCGGACGGAAAGTGCGACGGCACCCAATCGAGGATCACGCCGATGCCCTCGCGGTGCATGAGATCGACGAACGACATCAAGTCCTGCGGCGTTCCGTAACGGCTCGTCGGAGCGAAGAACCCCGTCGTCTGATAGCCCCACGAGCCGTAGAACGGGTGCTCCATCACCGGCAGCAGCTCGACGTGCGTGAAGGCCATGCGGCGCGCATACTCCGCGAGAGCCGGCGCGATCTCCCGGTAGCCCGGCAGCCGCCCATCCGGGCGTCGCCACGAGCCGAGGTGGACCTCATAGATCGCCATCGGAGACTCGCGCGCGGGGCGCGCCCGGCGCCGATCCATCCACTCCGAGTCGCCCCACTGGAAGGCGAGCTCCCAGACGATCGACCCGGTCTTCGGCGGCGTCTCGCGGAAGAAGGCGAAGGGGTCTGTCTTGTCGACGCGGTACTCGCCGTGGCGCGAGCGCACGTGGTACTTGTACAGGGCGCCCGGCCCGACGCCCGGCACGAAGGTCTCCCAGAGGCCGGAGCGGCCGCGCGACTCGAGCGGTTGGGCGTCGGCGTTTCAGCGGTTGAAGTCCCCGATGACCGAAACGGCCCG
>DASWIB010000197.1:0-4629 GCA_036397915.1 Thermoanaerobaculia bacterium
CCAGGCGCGCTTCTACGCGCTTTCCGGCGACCTTCCCGCCTCGCGCGCCGCCTGGAACGATCCGGCGCTGGCGGACGACGTGAAGGCGCGCGCTTTCCGCATCCAGGTCGAGCACGTCGCGGCGATGCCGCGGGTGCCCGAGTGGGAGCAGATCGCTCAGCACATGGCGGAGCGTCTCGAGGCCGCGATCCGCGGACGGGAGAGTCTCCCGGCGGCGCTCGCGGCGATCGACTCGGACGTCGATCGGATCCTCGAGAAGCGGCGGTGGATGCTGGCACGGCTCGATGGTAGGCATGTCCCCTGACCGGCTTCCCGGGGAGGCGCGCGCCGCGCTCGTCTTTCTCGCGCCGGCGCTTCTCGTCATCGGCCTGTTCTTTCTCCTGCCGATCGGCGCCTCGGTTCTTCTCTCCCTGACCGACTTCGACATCTACGCACTGGGAGACCTCGGGAACGCCCGGCTGGTCGGGCTGCGCAACTTCGCCCGGCTCGTGCACGACCCGCTCTTCTGGATCTCGCTGCGCAACACGTTCTACTTCGTCTTCGTCGGCGGGCCGCTGACGCTCGGCGTGGCGCTCGCGGCCGCGCTCCTCCTTCACTCGAGGCTCGTCCGCTGGAAAGGCGCCTTCCGAACGATCTTCTTCGCACCGTACGTCACGACTCTCGTCGCCGTCGCGATCGTGTTCCGGTACCTGTATCACCCGCGCTTCGGCGGTTTGAACCGGGTGCTGGGATTCCTGGGGGTTTCCCCGATCGACTGGCTGGGCGATCCGAGATGGGCGATGCCCGCGATCATCCTGCTGGCGGTCTGGAAGAACTTCGGCTACGCGATGATCCTCTTCATCGCCGGCCTGCAGGCGATCCCCGAGACGCTTTACGAGGCCGCGCGGATCGACGGCGCCGGCAGATTCCAGCTCTTCCGCAAGATCACGCTGCCGATGCTCGCGCCGACCTTCCTCTTCCTCGGCATCATGACGACCATCGGCTACTTCCAGTTCTTCGCGGAGCCCTACGTCATGACCGGCGGCGGGGGCCCGCTGAACGCGACGCTCTCCACGGGACTCCTCATGTACAAGCAGGGATTCCGGTGGTGGAACATGGGATACGCCGCGACGGTCGCGGTAGTTCTCGGGCTCATCATTCTGGCCTTCAGCGCGCTTCAGTTCCGGATCGAGCGCAAGCGGAGCGCATGAAGAGACCGAGAGCAACCGTCCTGCTCCACGTCGTGCTGCTCGTCGGCGCGGTCGCGGCGCTCGCTCCCCTCGCGTGGATGGTGTCGGCGTCGCTCATGCCGACGGGCGAGGCGAACTCGTTCCCGCCGCGTTTTCTTCCTTCGAGCCCGACGCTCTTCCACTATCGCGAGCTCTTCACGAGACTCGATCTCGGCCGCGCTTTCGCGAGCAGCCTCATCGTCGCCTCGGTGACGACCGTCGTGTCGCTGCTCTTCAACTCGATGGCCGGTTACGCCTTCGCGAAGCTGCGCTTCCCCGGACGCGACCGGCTCTTCGGCGGGCTCCTCGCGGCGATGGTCGTCCCGGTCCCGATCGCCATGCTGCCGCTTTTCCTGCTGCTGCGCTCGCTCGGGCTCGTGAACAGCTACGCCGGAGTCATCCTCCCTGCGGGCGCGACGATTCTGGGCGTCTTTCTCATCCGGCAGTTCGCGCGGGGAATCCCGGACGACTTCATTTCGGCCGCGCGCCTCGAGGGGGCCGGAGAGCTCCAGATCTTCCGACAGATCGTGTTGCCGCTGCTCTCCCCCGTCCTGACGACGCTCGGCATCGTGACCTTTCTCGCGACCTGGAACGACTTTATCTGGCCGTTGATCATCCTGACGGACGAGCGGCGCTACACGCTTCCGGTCGCGCTCGCGAGCCTCGTCGGGGAGCACGTGCAGGACACGGAGCTCATGATGGCGGGCTCGGTCCTGACGGTCCTGCCGGTGCTCCTTCTCTTCCTCGCTCTCCAGAAGCAGTACATCGAGGGGATCACGCTGGGAGGCGTGAAGGAGTGAGATGGCTCGCGCCGGCCATGCTCGCGGGCGCCGCGCTGCTGCTCCCCGCGTCTCCGACCGAACCCGCGCGACGGATCCTCGACGACTTCGGGGACGCAAGGACCTGGACCGCGGCGCCCTCCGACGGAGTGCGGCTGTCGCTCACTTCCGATGCAGGCGAAACCGGGAAGGCCCTTCGAATGGACTTCGACTTCGGCGGCCGAGCGGGGTGGGCCGCGGTGCGCAAGGCGTTTCCGATCCGGCTTCCGGAGAATTGGGTGATTGACCTGCGCCTGAAAGGCGAGACCACGCCGCAGACCCTGGAGTTCAAGCTGCTCGATCGCTCCGGGGAAAACGTCTGGTGGTCGGTCCGCCGCCCGTTCGAGTTTCCGCGGCAATGGACGACGGAGAAGATCCGTAAGCGCCAGGTTTCGTTCGCCTGGGGGCCCTCCGGCGGCGGGGAGCTTCGTGACGTGGGCTTCCTCGAGATCACGGTGACGGCCGCGACCGGCGGGAAGGGGATCGTCTGGCTCGACGAGATGACGCTCGAAGAGCTCCCGCCCGCGGACGCGAAACCCCCTCCGCCGATCGGGCGCGCGTCCTCCTCGGTTCCCGGCTCGGGTCCCGAGCGCGCCCTCGATGCGGATCCCTCGACGTCGTGGCGGAGCGCCCCCGGGTCGGGCGAGTCGCAGGAGCTCTCGATCGACCTCGGTCGGCGCCGGGAGTTCGGCGGCCTCGTGATCGACTGGGATCCCCGCGACTTCGCAACCCGCTACGGCGTCGACGTGTCCGAGGACGGAAAGGAATGGTCCGCCCGAAAGGAGATTTCCGGGGCGCGAGGCGGCCGCGCCTATCTGTTTCTGCCGGACTCGGACTCCCGGTTCATCCGCCTGAGGTTCGCCGACAGCGCCCGGGGTCGCGGATACGCGCTGGCGGACGTTTCCATTCGCCCGCCCGAGTTCGGGCAGACCCCGACGGCGTTCCTTCAGTACGTGGCCGGCGACTCGCCGCGCGGGAGATGGCCGCGCTCTCTCGCCGGAGAGCAGCTCTACTGGGCTCTCGTCGGGGTGGACGGAGGAAACGACGAGGGACTCCTCTCCGAAGACGGGACTCTCGAAGTCGGGCGCGTACGCTTCTCGATCGAGCCGTTCCTCTGGACCGGCGGAAACCTGCTCGGCTGGGCCCAGGCCGAAATCTCACACTCTCTCGCCCACGGCGACCTTCCGATTCCCTCCGTGACACGGCGACACCCGGGCGGTCTCGAGCTCGAGGTCACGGCTTTTGCGGACGGCCCCCCGGAGGGTTCGACAGTGCGAGCCCGGTACCGCGTCCGAAACCGGGGAAACCGGGGAAACCGGGGACAGACCACGGTTTCCGCGAAACTATTCCTCGCCGCCCGCCCGCTCCAGGTGAATCCGCCGTGGCAGTTCCTGAACGTGCCCGGTGGTTTCTCGCCGATTCGAAAAATCGCGCGCGATCGTGAGGACCTCTTCCGCTTCGACGATCGGGCGGTCCTCGCCCGCCCGACCCGGTTCGGCGCGACCGGCTTCGACGCGGGGGAGATCTCGACGTGGCTCGAGAGAGGCGAGATTCCCCCGACGACTTCGGCGTCGGACGGCGAAGGCTTCGCGTCGGCGGTCTTCGCGTGGGACCTGGATCTGCCGCCGGGTGCCGCACGGGACGTCGTGGTCGCCGTGCCATTGACAGCGGCGGGTGCAGGCCCGCAGGGCCTGTCCCCGCGACATGAACCCGGGGCGGGTGCAGGCCCGCAGGGCCTGTCCCCGCGACATGGACCGGGTGACTTCGATTCACGGTTGAGTGAGATCGCGCGGACGTGGGAAGAGAAGCTCGGCCGCGTCGTCCTCGATCTCCCCGCCGAAGCGGCGTCGTTTGCGAACACCCTGAGGTCGAACGTCGCCTGGATCCTGATCAACCGCGACGGCCCCGCGATCCAGCCGGGCTCCCGCTCCTACTCGCGCTCCTGGATTCGCGACGGCGCTCTGACCTCGGCGGCGCTCCTGCGCCTGGGCCACGAAGCCGTCGTACGCGACTTCCTGAAGTGGTTCGCGCCCTACCAGTTCGAAGACGGGAAGGTCCCGTGCTGCGTGGACCGGCGCGGCGCGGATCCCGTCGCCGAGAACGACAGCCACGGGGAGCTCCTGTTTCTCGCCGGCGAGTACTACCGGTTCACCCATGATCGGGCCGCGATCGAAGACGTCTGGCCGTTCTTGAGCAAAGCCGCCGGATACATCGACACCTTGCGGCATCAGCGGCGGACTTCGCGGTACAGCCAGGGCACAGAACGGATCTTCTTCGGGCTCCTCCCCGAGTCGATCAGCCACGAAGGCTACTCGGCGCATCCCGTCCACTCGTACTGGGACGACTTCTGGGCGGTAAGAGGCCTCTCCGACGCGGTGGAGCTCGCTCGAGCACTCGGCCGCGAACAGGAGGCGGCCCGCTTCGCGGCTTCGCGCGACGAGCTTTCGGGCGACGTCCACGCTTCGATCCGGCGCGTGATCGCGTCGCGCGGGATCGATTTCATTCCGGGCTCGGCGGACCTCGCCGACCTCGATGCGACCTCGACGACGGTCGCGCTCTCCCCGGGAGAGGAGCAATCGCGGCTTCCACAGCGGGAGCTCGCG
>DASWIB010000198.1:0-2540 GCA_036397915.1 Thermoanaerobaculia bacterium
TCGGAGCAGAAGGCGCTGTTGCCGCTCCTCCAGGAGGGCATGAGCGACTCGGCGAGCCTCGACAACGCGGCGGAGCTCTTGACGCGGACGGGACACACGCTGTTGCAGGCGGTCGCGATGCTGCTGCCCCCCGCCTGGGAGAACGACGCGGAGTTTGCGCCCGGCGTGCGGGCCTTCTTCGAATACCAGGCCGGGCGCATGGAGCCGTGGGACGGACCCGCCCTCGTCCTCTTCACCGACGGCGTGACCGTCGGCGCCGCTACGGATCGGAACGGCCTGCGCCCCGCGCGCTACGTCGAGACCCGCGACGGTCTCTTCGTGCTCGCCTCCGAGGCGGGAGTGGTCGACGTGGCCGAAGAGAACGTCCTCTCCCGCGGGCGGCTTTCGCCGGGGGACGTCCTGGCGCTCGACCTCCGGGAGCACGTCGTCCTCGAACGGACGGCGATTCACGCGCGCCTCGCGGCGGGCAAGCCCTACCGGCGGTGGCTCGAGAGGCACGGCCGCCGGGCGATTCCGACCGCCCACCTCGGTCACGCCGCGGCCGACGACGCGCGGCCGTCCGAGAACGTTCGGGTCCTGAAGGCCTTCGGCTACACACGTGAGGAGATGGAGCTGGTTCTCGGGCCGATGTTCCGCGAGGGGCGCGAGCCGCTGGGGTCCATGGGAGACGATACGCCGCTCTCCGCTTTCTCCACCAAGCCCCGACTTCTCTTTTCCTACTTCAAGCAGCGTTTTGCGCAGGTTACCAATCCACCGATCGATCCGCTCCGCGAGACGGTCGTGATGTCGCTCGCGATGCCTCTGGGCCCGCAGGGCGAGCTCTGGACCGAGGCGCCGGAGCACGCGGCGCGGATCTGGATCGAAAGCCCGGTGCTGCGCCCGGAAGAGATCGATTCGTTTGGCGCGGGCGCGCGCGGAGGGTCAGCCGGGAAAGTCGCGCTCTCCTTCCGCGTCGCCGAGGGCATCGACGGCTTCCGGCGCCGCCTCGATCACGTGGTCTCCGAATCCATTCGTGGCGTCGAGGACGGGGCCTCCTTCCTTCTCCTGTCCGACCGGGGCGTGGACGCGGAGCACGCGGCTCTCCCGACCCTTCTCGCCGTCGCCGCGGCGCATCAGGCGCTCGTCGAGCGCGGTCTGCGGCCACGCGCGAGCCTTCTCGTCGAGACGGGCGACGCACGCGACGAGCATCAGGTCGCGTGCCTGTTGGCCTTCGGCGCCGACGCCGTCTGCCCTTACCTGGCGCTCGAGCGGATCCGCGCCGCCGCCTCCGGGTCGGCCGCCCCCGAGCGGTCGGCACGCTCGCTGGAGTCGCGATATCTCTCCACCCTCGAGAAAGGGATTCTGAAGATCCTTTCGAAGATGGGGATCTCCACGGCGCGCTCCTATCAGGGGGCGCAGCTCTTCGAGGCGATCGGCCTCTCCGGCGACGTGGTGAAGGCGTACTTTTCGAGGGCGCCGTCGCCGATCGGGGGCGTGGGCCTCCCGGAGATCGCCGAAGAGGTGCTCCGGCGCCATGACCTCGCCTTCGGGCCGACCGCGCGTGACGTGCTCGAGGAGGCGGGCTTCCACCGGTACCGGCGCGACGGCGAAGCGCACGCCTTCTCTCCGGAAGTGGTCCGGGCCCTCCACGGGGCGATCGGGAGCGGTGAGAAGCTGGACTACGAGACCTACGCGGGCCTGGTTCACCGGCGCGATCCCGTCGCTGTGAGAGACCTGCTCGAGTTCGCGCCGGCTCGCGCGGTTCCGCTCGAAGACGTGGAGCCAGTAGAAGCGATCTTTCGTCGCTTCTCGACGGCGGCCATGTCGATCGGGGCTCTGAGCCCGGAGGCGCACGAGACGCTCGCCATCGCCATGAACCGGATCGGCGGACGCAGCAACAGCGGCGAAGGCGGAACGGATCCCGACCACTCCTGGGCGGTCCTCTCCAACGGGGACTCGTCCAACGACCGGATCAAGCAGGTCGCCTCCGCGCGCTTCGGCGTGACGGCCGATTACCTGGCGTCGGCTGAAGAGCTACAGATCAAGATGGCGCAGGGCTCCAAGCCCGGCGAAGGGGGCCAGCTCCCGGGCCACAAGGTCGCCCCCCACATCGCGCGTCTGCGGCATTCGCCGGAAGGGGTGACATTGATTTCGCCCCCTCCGCACCACGACATCTACTCGATCGAGGACCTCGCCCAGTTGATCTACGACTTGAAGAGCGTCAACCCGCGCGCGCGGGTCGGCGTCAAGCTCGTCTCCTCTGCCGGGATCGGCACCATCGCCGCCGGTGTCGTCAAGGCCTTCGCCGACTCGATACAGATCAGCGGCCACGACGGCGGCACCGGGGCGTCTCCCCTCGGATCGATCAAGAACGCCGGCGCTCCGTGGGAGATCGGGCTCGCGGAAGTGCAGCAGGTGCTCGTGGCCGCGGATCTGCGCCGCCGCGTGCGTCTCCAGGTCGATGGTGGCCTGAAGACCGGGCGGGACGTCGTGATCGCGGCTCTTCTCGGTGCCGAGGAGTTCGGCTTCGGCTCGGCGGCGCTCGTCTCCGCGGGCTGCGT
>DASWIB010000199.1:0-13944 GCA_036397915.1 Thermoanaerobaculia bacterium
TATGCGACGACTCCGGCCGTCAGGTGCGCGAGGAGCGTCGCGAGGCGCTCCTTCTCCCGCGAGAGAGCGTCGGTCTGTTCTTTCAGGCTGCGCGACATCGAGAGGAAGGCGCGCACCAGCTCCCGGAGCTCCTCGTCGGGAGGCTCCTCGAGTTGCGGTGAGAAGTTGCCGCGCGCGACCGCGCGCGTCCCCTCGACCAGGTCGGCGACTGGACGCGCGACCCGCAGAGCGAGCCGACCGGCCACCGTGGCGGAAAAGAGAAACACGATCAGGCTGAACGCCGAGACGGCGGCGGTCAGCTGCGCGGCCTCCGCCTCCGCGACGCGCTGCTGCGGCAAGAGCAGAAGCGACACGAGTCCGGCGCTGCGGACTCCCGGTACGCCCGGGAGAGCGGTCAGAGCCGTCGTCATCTCTTCGAAACGGCGGCCCGCGACGATCCGGGCGCCGGTGTGCTGCCTCGCGCCGGAAAGTCCGATCGCGCGGTACGTGGAGGCGGGAACCCGGTCGGGCAGGAGCCCGGCGTCGTAGAGGTCTCGGCGCGACGTCGCCACGACCCGGCCGTCGGGCGCGTATACGGAGAGGTCGTAGCCGACCGCGTTCGCGAGCCATCCGAGCAGAGGATCGTCGAGCAAGCCCAGCCTTCTGCGTCCGGCGGAGGCGGACGGAAGATAGTCGTCCAGGACGCGGCGAGCGGTCTCGAGCGCCGTCCGGGCATGGTCGAGCGTGTCGCGCACCGAATGGGTCTCGATCGCCGAGCGGAGGAAGAACGTCACCGCGAAGAGCGGAATCATCACGCCGACCACGAACAGGCCGACGAGGCGGCTGCGGAACGTGTGGAGTCCGCGGGGAAGGAGAGTTCGCCGGGGCTCCCGCGGCATCGCGGCGAACCGCCAGACGAGAAGCCCCGCCACGAGGAGATACATCACCGTAATCCCGGGGACGAGGAGCGCGGCGGTCAGCGCGCGGCCGAGGAGATCCGGCGCAGGAATCGCGACGAGGCGGAACCCCTCCCGCATCAACCGCACCTCGCCGAACAGCTCGTTTCCGCGGTACGCCAGCCGCACGCGTACCGCCGGGGCTCCATGACGCAGCCTCTCGGCGGCAGGCGCGGGAAGCTGCGGGCCCTCCTCACGCGGGGCTCCGTCCGGAGCGTAGGAAGCGAGGACCGGTCGAGGCGGCCCGGGAGCGTCGTCCGTTACATACCGGGACGCGCCGAGGACGAGCCGCCGATAGACCTCGATGCGCGGCGGGAGCGGGTCCCAGCTCGGCCAGTCCGCGACCTCGACCTCCACCCTTCCCCACGGCGCCCCCCTGTAGGAGAGCGTCGCGGCGCGACGGTAGATGGCGAGTCGGTGTCGGTCGATCAACGCCTCGGCGGGTCGGGTGTCGTCCTCTCCCCGCTCCGTCTCGGGGATCAGCGAAAAGCGACTGCGCGAGGATCCCGAGGCGTCGAACACCTCGTACGTCATGAGCGGCGGCTGCCGAAGCCGCTCCTCCCCCTCGCGCCAGAGACGGTAGGCGAGATCCGACAGGTCGGTTCGCTCGAGCGGCGCCGGCAGCTCGGTCGAGAGATCGATCCGGGAAACCCGGTCGACGGCACGGTGCGCGGCGAGGACCGCGCCCGCCGAGACGTGGGCGGGGTCGGGCAGGCGGATCGCCGAAGCGACGCGGAACGCCTCGCGCGCGCGTTCCTGCTCGCGCAGCGGGACGGCTGCCAGCACGACGAGCAGCGCCGTTCCAATGAGCAGAGTTGCGGCTCCGAATCCCTCTCCCGCGCGCGCCTCTGCCAGGGCTCGGGACCAAAGCGCAAACCCCGCCGCGGACGCGGCGAAAACCGCCACGCGGTAGCCTCGAGCCGCCGACACCGTCGCGAGCGATCCGGCGATCGCGCCGGCCGTGAACAAAAGCGCAGCGGTCGCCCACCTCCTCCGCCGGGTCGCGCGAGGGCTCGGAGACGCGGTGAGCGACAACGCCGAGAGCACGAGCGCGGCGAGCCCTCCGACGCGGGGCACCGCGAGGAGAGACCTCGCGAGGCCCGCGCCGAGTTCCGGCGTATCGAGGCGGGTTGCGGCGGAGAGCGCGACGATGAAGAGCGCGAAACCGGTGAAGAGGCCGAACCGACGCCTCTCGGAAAGTGTCCGGCCGGTCAGCGGTGGAATCCCTGCGGGGAGAGCCGCCCATCCCGCCGCAAGGGCCGCGAGCGTCGCCGGCGCGAGCGGGGCGATGCCGCCGAACCGCGCTTCGATCGCGATGAAAGCGAGGAGGAGAGCCGACGCGACGCGCAGCCGGTCGGAAAGGCGCCCGGCAAGCACGAGCGCGATGACGACCAGGGCCGCGAACGCGAAGTTACGCGGCGCGGGGAGATCGAGGGGGCTGGCGGCGCGCCGGGCGGCGACGAGCACGGCACCGGATTCATCGGAGAGTAGAGGCGGTCCGCCCGCGGATGCCGGTTTCCATCGCGTCGACTCCCCCGAGAGACCGAGCGCGCGCGCGAAGTCGGGCGCCTCGACCGGGAAAGACTGCGAGGCGTACACGAGCCCCGAGAATCCCCCGTCTGCGATGTGCCGTCGCTGAATCACGACCAGGCGGGTCGCCGACCATCGCACGGCGATTCCGCTGGCAGAAAACTGGAGGCCCTCGAGCGGCGGCGCGTCGCCCCACCACGCGTGGACCGTTCCGGGGGGATCGGTCAGCGCGAGCCCGGCGCCCGGAGGAGCTCCGGCGAGCGCCTGGCCCGCCGCGCTGAAGAGCGCCCGGCGGTTGACGGCGATGCCGCCTCCTTCGAGCGATCGGGCGACCTCCGGCTGCGACTGGAAGTCAGCGGCGCGGCGCGCGAGATCGCCGATGGCGCTCTGGAAGGCCCGCCGAAGAGCCGCGGGCGGAGAGACCTGCCGGCGGCTCATCCCCGGGAGCGGGAGCCGCCCGTCCAGGTAGAGGAGGAGGGGCGCTGCGGCGAGCGCCGCCGCGAGCGGGACGCGGAGACGGCGGATCACCGGAGGAAGGGCAGATCCACTCCGCGCGCGCGCGCGGCCGCGATCGCCTCGGGATAGCCCGCGTCCGCGTGCCGCATCACCCCCGTTCCCGGGTCGGCCGTCAGGACCCGGCGCAGCCGCCGTTCGGCGCCGTCGGTTCCGTCCGCGACGACGACCATTCCGGCGTGAATCGAGTAGCCGATTCCGACTCCGCCGCCGTGATGCACCGAGACCCAGGTCGCGCCGCAAGCCGTATTGACGAGGGCGTTCAGGACGGGCCAGTCGGCAATCGCGTCGGAGCCGTCGCGCATTCCCTCCGTCTCGCGGTTCGGCGACGCGACCGACCCGGCGTCCAGGTGGTCGCGGCCGATGACGACCGGCGCCTTCACCGTTCCGCGCCGGACGAGGTCGTTGAAGACGGCTCCCGCCCTTGCCCGCTCGCCAAAGCCCAACCAGCAGATGCGCGCCGGCAAGCCCTGGAAGGCGACCCTCTCCCCGGCCAGGGTGAGCCAGCGAGAGAGCGCGGCGTTGTCCGGGAAGAGCTCCATCAAGGCGCGATCGGTCGTTCGGATGTCCTCGGGGTCTCCGGAGAGCGCCGCCCATCGGAACGGTCCCTTCCCTTCGCAGAAGAGCGGGCGAATGTAGAGCGGAACGAAACCTCGGATTTCGAAGGCCTCCTCCACGCCGGCCTTCTTCGCCTGACCCCGCAGGTTGTTCCCGTAGTCGAAGACGACCGCACCGCGCCGTTTCATCTCGAGCAAGGCGCGCACGTGAGCCGCCATCGTCTCGTAGGCACGTCGGATGTAAAGGCTCGGGTCGCGCCGCCTGAGCTCCGAGGGATCTTCGCCCGGCGCGACCACGGGAACGTAGCCGTCGAGCTCGTCGTGCGCCGAGGTCTGGTCGGTTACGAGATCCGGAACGATGCCGCGCGCGATCAGCCTTTCCAGAAGCTCGACGGCGTTCACCCGGACGCCGATCGAGATCGGCTGATTTCGGTCGCGCGCGTCCAGAGCGCGGTCGATCGCGCGCTCGAGACGATCCTCCCGGACGTCGAGGTATCGGGTCGCGAGGCGCCGGTCGATCCGGTCGCCGTCGACTTCCGCAATGAGCGCGGTCCCGCCGTTCATCGTCGCCGCGAGGGGCTGTGCCCCACCCATTCCGCCGAGACCGGCGGTCACGATGAGCCGTCCCGAGAGGTCTCCGCCGAACTCCGTCTCCGCGGCCGCCGCGAACGTCTCGAAGGTCCCCTGGAGGATTCCCTGCGTCCCGATGTAGATCCAGGATCCGGCGGTCATCTGCCCGTACATCGTCAGGCCGGCGGCTTCGAGCCGGCGGAACTCGTCGGCCGTCGCCCACGCGGGTACGAGCAGCGCATTCGCGATCAGCACCCGCGGCGCGTCCTCATGGGTCTCGAAGACGCCGACCGGCTTTCCCGACTGGACGAGGAGGGTTTCCCGCGAGGAGAGACGCTTCAGCGTCTCGACGATCGCGTCGAAGCACTCCCAGTTGCGGGCGGCCTTACCGGTGCCGCCATAGACGATGAGGTCGTCCGGCCTTTCGGCGACCTCCCGGTCGAGGTTGTTCTCGAGCATGCGAAGGGCGGCTTCCTGAGGCCAACCCGCGCAACGCAGGTCGGTCCCCCGGGCCGCCCGGACGACGCGAGGCCCCGAAACGACGGCGGACACAGGAGAATCGTAAAACGTAAAACGGAAAACGTAAAACGGCAGCTCGGTTTTCTTGCTCTCCGTTTCCCGTCTGAGTTTCCCGTTTCCCGTTTTCCGGCTAACGCAAGGTGGCAATTAGCCTCGAAACTGCATCGCTCTCAAGGAAGGCGCGGGCGGCATCCAGGTCGGGGCTCAGCTCGCGGTCCCCGGTCCAGGGAGCGACGACCTTCCGGAAGCTCCGGCGCACGCTCTCGATCGGGCGGGAGGAGGCGAGCGGGCGCAGGAACTCCATCGCCTGGAACGCGACGAGGAGCTCGATCGAGAGCACCGCGGCGAGGTTTTCGACGACCGTCGCGAACTTGCGCGCCGCGATCGGGGACATCGACACGTGGTCCTCCTTCGCTCCCGACGTGGGGATCGAATCGACGGAGGCAGGGTGCGAGAGCGCTTTGCACTCGGAAACGAGCGCGGCGGCGGTCACCTGCGCCATCATCAAGCCGGAGTGGACTCCCCCTTCTTCGACGAGGAATGCCGGCAGGCCGGAGAGCGCGGGATTGACGAGCTTCTCGATCCGGCGCTCGGAGATCGACGTGAGATCCGCCGCCGCGATCGTCCCGTAGTCGAGCACGAGTCCGACGGGCGCGCCGTGGAAGTTTCCCCCCGAGACGACCTCCCCGCGTTCGGCGAAAACCAGCGGGTTGTCGGTCGCGCTGTTCATCTCACGCTCCAGCACGACGCGTGCGTGCTCGAAGGCGTCGCGCGCCGCGCCGTGCACCTGAGGCATGCAGCGCAGCGCGTAGTTGTCCTGGACCTTCCCGCAGCCGCGGTGTGACTCGCGGATCGCGCTTCCCTCGATGAGCTCGCGGAGGTTGCCCGCGCTCGCGAGCGCGCCCGGATGAGGCCGCGCTCCGATCACGCGCGGGTCGAAAGCGGCGTCGGAGCCGCGCGCCGCATCGAGCGAGGCCGCTCCGGCGAGATCCGCGACCCGGCAGAGCCGGATCGCTCGGAAGAGAGCGAGGCCGCCGACCGCGACCGACATCTGGACGCCGTTGATCAGCGCCAGTCCTTCTTTCGCCTGGAGCGCGACCGGTTCGATTCCCGCATCCCGCAGAGCGCGCGCGGCTCTGACCACGCGCCCTTCGCGCCGGACGAAACCCTCCCCCATCAGCCCGAGGGCGAGGTGCGCGAGCGGAGCGAGATCTCCGGATGCCCCGACGGAGCCTTTTTCGGGAACGACAGGCAGGACGTCGGCTTCCAACATCGCGAGGAGCCGCTCGACGGTCGACACGCGAACCCCCGACCGCCCCACCGCGAGCGCATTCGCACGCAGAGCGATCATCGCCCGCACCGCTTCGTCGGAGAGTGGATCGCCGACCCCGGCCGCGTGGCTGCGAACGAGGTTCTGCTGGACTTCTTCCAGCCGGTCTCGTGGGATCGTCACCTCGGCGAAGCGTCCAAAGCCGGTCGTGATCCCGTAGACACGGTCGCCCTTCCGCACGGCGTTCTCCACGGCCCGGCGCGAGGCGGACATGGCACGACGCGCCGAGGGGGCGAGCGCGACCCGGACGCGGCGGTGGGCGACCTCCGCGAGGTCGGCGAGCGTCAGTCCCGCGCCCGTCAGGAGGAGTCGCTTCACGCGCCGAGGATTCTAATGAAGCGTGCTATCTTGCGCCGTTTTTCGGAAACACATGACGAGGGGCCGGTGAGAGTCGCAGCCGTCCTCGGCGGCCAATGGGGCGACGAGGGAAAAGGGAAGGTCGTCGACCTCCTGTCCGACCGTTTCGAGATCGTCGCCCGGTATCACGGCGGGCACAACGCCGGCCACACGGTGAGATTTGCCGATCGTCACTTCGCGCTCCATCTTCTGCCGGCAGGCATCATCCGCGGGGCAACGGCAGTGATCGGGCCGGGCGTCGTCGTCGATCCCGACGCCCTCCTGACGGAGATCGCATCGGTCGAGGCGGCCGGTGTTCTGGTCGAAGGAAAGCTCTTGCTCTCGGACCGCGCGCCGCTCATCCTCCCCTGGCACCGCCTGCTCGACGCCGCGCGTGAGAAAGCTGCAGGAACCGGAAAGCTCGGGACGACGCTTCGTGGGATCGGTCCCGCATACGAGTCGGTCGCATCCCGCCAGGCCGTTCGGGTCGCGCACCTCCGCCGGCCCGACACACTCCGGCAGCGGCTCACCGCGCTCTACGGTGAAATCGGGATGTTGCTCGAAGGCTTCGGGGCGAGCGATGTGCCGCTTCCCGAGAGCGTGCTCGAGTCGCTCCTCCGCGCCGAAGAGAAGCTGCGGCCTTACGTCGCGGACACCGGGCGATATCTGCGGGACCGCGTCACGCGGGGTGGCACTCTCCTCGCGGAGGGGGCCCACGGCGCGATGCTCGACGTCTCCGCGGGAACGTTTCCGTACGTGACGTCCTCCTGCTGCACGGCGGCCGGCGTGGCCGCCGGTCTCCACATCTCCCCGCGGGCTCTCGAGCGCTCCATCGTCGTGCTCAAGGCATACACGACCCGCGTCGGCGAAGGTCCGTTCCCGACCGAGCTCCTCGACGCGACCGGCGAGTTCCTGCGCGCGCGTGGCAACGAGTACGGCACCTCGACCGGACGTCCGCGCCGCACGGGCTGGTTTGACGCCGTCGTCGCGCGGACCGCCGTTGAGCTCTCGGGCGCCGATGCCATCGCGATCACGAAGCTCGACATCCTGGACGACCTCGAGGAGATCCCCGTGTGCGTCGGATACCGATTCGACGGCCGCGACCTCGAAGACGTACCGGCGCTGATCGAGGAATACTCACGCGTCGAGCCACGTCTCGAGATCCTTCGCGGCTGGAAGTCGAAGACCACGAGCGTGACGCGGTTCGGCGATCTTCCGCCGGCCGCGCGCGACTACGTTCGGTTTCTCGAAAAAGCGAGCGGAGCGCCCTCGCTGCTCATCTCGACCGGGCCGCGTCGCGAGGAGACGATCTGGCGGGAAGACCTCGACCTCTTTGCCGAGCTTCCAGCGACGAAGCGCTGACGGCTGCGGCGCTTCTTTCCCCGTATACTTCGACGCGCGGCGGGCCGTTAGCTCAGTTGGTAGAGCATTGGCCTTTTAAGCCAGTGGTCCAGGGTTCGAGTCCCTGACGGCCCACCAATCTTTTCAGCGAGTTGCGCCGCGACGGTCTCCGTCACTCGGCAACGCCATGTCGGGCGGCATCTTGCGTTCGAGCTCATCGTAAGCCGAACAGCGCAGCTGCATTCCCCCACAAGATGCGGCGCTTATCGGCTTCGCTCAGGAACTTGGCGTCTCGGATGGCCGCGACTGCTGCCGTGATCATCTGCGGCCACACCATCTGGTCCGACCCGAAGAGAATCCGGTCGTTCCCAACCGTATCGATCGCCTCGCGCAGCATCCTCTCGAACACACCCTTGCCGAGGATCCAGTCAACTACCGCAACGTCGACAAACACGTTTGGGTAGGCGTACAGCATGTACAGAGCATGATCGAAGAAGGGCCATCCCATGTGCATGATGACGATTTTCAGCTTCGGAAATCGGATTACGACGTCCTGCAGCAGCAACGGGTCACCGAGTTCGATTCGAAAGGCCGGTGACACCAGCCGCTGAGGTTCAGGCCCGTCGAGACCAGTGTGAAAGAGCACAGGGACGCCGGCCCGCTCACAGAGCTCGTAGTACGGGAAGAGTGCCGGATCGTTCAGCGGCTTTCCGGCATATGGAAGGCCTAATTCACCGACGGCGCGCCACCTTTTCCCCGCGACTTCCTTTGCGAACTGCGAAACCGCCTGCCCTTGGTCCTTCGCAGAGAGGTCAGGCGTGAAGGAGGGCAGGAACCGGCCAGGATACTTTTGAGCCCATTCTTGCACCATGCTGTTGTCGCCGCTGAGCAACCCCCAACGGATGTGGTTCTTGTCCATCTCCTCAATGGTCCGGGCGAGAAGCTTCTCCGGGTCCGTGATCATGCCGGTCGCAGTCTTCCGGTGAGCTCCAAAGTTTGCCTCGGTAACCCTTTCAAAGAACTTCGGCGGCATGGCGTGCATGTGCACGTCAAACACCGGTGATGGGTCTGACGCGTCACCGACCGCTGGGAGCAGAATCACGGCGCCGACCGCCAATCCCAAGATCAAGCCGCGTTTGTACATATGGATTCCTCCTCTGCGATCAGTGCCGCCCAACGGTCGGGCGTTCAGCGGCGAGCCGCGCGAGCGAAGCGAGCGGCCCGAGCAATAGTGGCGGCGACGAGTCGAGCGGAGACGCCGGAATGCGCTCATTGGGTTAACCGGCAGGCGAAGGCAAAGGATTCCGCGGGGATGATTCCGGCGAACCGGCCGACGCAGCGCCGGCAGAGATTCGCCCGCTCACGTCGGATTCCTAATCCGAGCATCAGCCCTCGACCGATCACTTCGCCGCTGGCTTCTTCTCCGGCGCCGGCGGCGGACCCTCCGACCAGGGCGGCACGACTCCGTTGGTGCGCGCATAGGCGATTGACTGGCCAAGGTGCTCGTGCGCGTGGATCACGAGGCCGATCAGCATCATGCGCTCGCTCGGCTCCTGGCCGAAGACCTTGACCTTCTTGTCGAGGTCGGAATCCGGAGTCGCCTCGACCGCCTTTCGCGCGTGGTCGAAGGACTGCTTCAGCGCTTCGACGACCTTCGCCTTCTCGGTCACGGTCTTGCCGAACTTCATCTCGCCGCCGATCAATTCCATGTCGCGGCTGATGTTCTCGGGCATCTTCACGCCCAGGAACGTTGGGATGAAGTAGTTCCCGCCAGCGATGTGCATGTAGACCTCGCTGACGGAGCGGACCCCCGGCCCCGGCCGCCAGCCGTACTTCTCCTGCGGCGTCGCTTCGGCGAGGGCGACGAGCTTCTTCTCGGCGTCGGTGAGTTGCCAGATGACGTCCGCCCGGAGACCGGAGACTGTCGCGGTCGATTGGGCAGCGGTTGCCGGAGTCTGGCCGAGCGCCACGGACCAAGCGAAGGCCAGCGCGAGGACGAGGACGGGTAGAACTCGAGCGAATCGTTTCTCCATGGCGACCTCCTCAGTCGTTCCTTTTTCGACCGGATTCTACTTTGACCCTCGAACCCTGAACGTCGAATCAGCTACCGCCAGGGATGGATCGAGATGACCTTCTCCGACACGGCGAGTACCAAGTCGCGCAACTCCGCTTCGAGCTTAATCCGTTCGAGCGTAAAGTCCTCCTCGGCCTCCAAGGCCTGAAGGAGCCGCTGGACCTCAGAGCGCTCGGCATCCGTGCCGCGCCGACCCGACTGGATCATCGAAAGGCGCAGCTCGAAGACGTCCGCGAAGGTCACGACCCTCGCATACCGCCCTGTTTTCCAGCCGGCGGCCCTTGAGGCCGCACGGCTCTTCTCGGTGGGCGGCACCGGGCACACCCGGGACGCGACCGCGCGGCACCTTCCGACGACGGCCGCTCATTGGGGATCCGGACCGTCGGTCGCCCAAACGGCAGACGGCCGCAAATTTCTGGCGTACACAGTTCCGTGACTAGAACGGCCGGAATCCGACCTTCGGGGATTCGAGGAAAGTGAGGGATCGCGGAAATGGACGGCGGCGAAAGTTGGAGGTTTTCCTCCGTTCGGTTGCGGACGTTCGCGGTGGGTTGGGTTCGGCGCTCGCCTTTTAAGCCAGTGGTCCAGGGTTCGAGTCCCTGACGGCCCACCAGTCTTCTTCAGGCACTTACCCGACCGAACAACCAAAAGCCCTACCCCCGATTCTCCGTGTTTTCTCCGGGTTTGAGCGGCACGACGTTCGCCTGTAGGACAACTCGGAGCCGCACTTGGAGGTACCGTCACCGGGTGTGTAAATAGGGAAAGGGCGATGTAGCCTTCCGGGCTGATCAAGCCGGAGCCTGAGGGCTCCACGGAAGGAGGACATCGCCGTGAGGAAGGACACCACCGAAGGGGTCAGAGAGTCAAGGCCGAGCTTTGCGAGTCTGGAGGAGGCGGCGCGGGAGAAGGTGCGAGGCTGGCTGCAGGATTTGCTCGAGCAGGAGGTCACCGAGTTCTTGGGGAGGGGCCGAGCGGAGCGCCGGGTGGCGGTGGATGCCGGGGCCGGGTATCGCAATGGTTTCGGGAAGCCACGGAAGCTGACGCTCTCGAGCGGGACGATCGAACTGCGACGGCCGCGAGTGCGTGGGGTCGAAGAGCGGTTTGAGAGTCGGCTGCTGCCCTTGTTCGTTCGCAGGACACCGGAGGTCTCGGATCTTTTGCCGGAGCTTTATCTGCACGGGCTGTCGTCGGGAGATTTCGATCTGGCGCTTCGGGGGTTGCTCGGAGAGGGGGCGCCGATCTCCGCTTCGACGGTGATGCGGGTCAAGGAGAAGTGGCAGGGGGAGCGGCAGGAGTGGGCCAGCCGACGTCTGGACGATTTGGAGGTCGTCTATCTCTGGGTGGACGGGGTCTACGTGAAGGCGGGGCTGGAGAAGGAGAAGGCGGCGTTGCTGGTAGCGATCGCCGGATTGAGCGATGGGACCAAGGCGGTTGTGGCGGTCACGCCAGGTCATCGGGAGTCGACGGAGAGCTGGTCGGGACTCTTGCGGGATCTGAAGGTCCGAGGGATGAGCTCGCCCAGGCTGGTCATCGGCGACGGGCATCTGGGCATCTGGGGTGCGTTGAGGAACGTGTATCCGGAGGCGGACTGGCAGCGGTGCTGGAACCACCGGCTCGTCAACATCCTCGACAAGATCTCGACGAAGCGTCAGCCGGAAGCCAGGGCGATGCTGCGCAAGATCCCGTACGCCGAGACGCTGGAGAAGGCCAGGAACCTGAAGGGGCAGTTTCAGCGGTGGTGTCGGGAGAAGGGGTTGCTGGAGGCCGGCCGGCTGCTGGATCGGGACTGGGAGGACATGGTCACCTTCTACGGCTTTCCGAAGGAGCACTGGCAGCACATCCGGACCACCAACGTCATCGAGTCCCCCTTCGCCGCGCTCCGGCTTCGGACCGATGCGGCCAAGCGGTTCAAGAAAGTCGAGAACGCCACGGCCGTGATCTGGAAGATGCTCCTGGTCGCGGAGAAGAAGTTCCGACGGCTCAACTCACCCGAGCTCGTCAAAGAGGTTTACCTGGGCGTCAGGTTCGCCAATGGAGAGCGCCGAAAGGAAGAGATCCGGGAGGCAGTCGCCTGATCCCGTTTACACACCTATTGACAAGACCTCCTGCACTTTCCGGACCGGAGGTTCAACTCCCCCGCGTCTCCACCAACTTCACAGACGAACGCGCCCGGCCACCGGCCGGGCGCGCTCTAACGACCAACTCCTCGATCGCTGACTCAGTTCGGCTTGTTGGTCTTGACTCCGAGGATCTGGATCGAGGCCGTGTTCGAGTTGGCGGCGTTGTCGGTGGCGACGACCTCCACCAGGTAGATGTGCTCTCCGTTCTGATCCGGTTCGAACGTGAACTTCCACGTGTCGACATCAACCATGACCCCGGCCACCGGTATACCGTCGACCTTGAACTGCACGGTCGCGACGCCCGAGAGATTGTCGGTTACGTCCGCAACCACGTCCGCCCAGCCGATCACCGTGGTGATTTCGACCTCATCGTCCTTGGGCTCGCCGTTCACCGTCTTGGTGTTCACGGCGGGTGCGACGATGTCGATCACCGGCGGCGTTACGTCGACGAGCCAGGTGTGGGAGGCCGGCGACAGATCCAGGATGAGCTCACGGTCGACAGCGCGCACCGAGTACGTGTGATATCCCTCGGACAGGCTCGTGAGCATCGAAGGGCTCGAGCACGCCCCGAAAGGCGCAACATCCAGGCGGCACTGGAAGGTCGTAAAGGGGTTGTCTGCGGCGAATCCAAAGGTCGCCGTTGTTTGATTCGTTATCAGCGGCGGCGCCTGGTTCAGCAAAGTGTTGGGACGTCCGCGCCACACTGCCGCGAACCGAGCATTGCCCGCGCCGTCGTCGTAACCGGTGGTATACCGCGTGAAGCGGCCGGCGGCGATGTTCGAGTCGAAAGCGTCCTGGTAGTCATCGCTCGACAGCCCATGTACGGCCATCGTGCTGCCACCCACGGGGTCCACCCAGATACCCGTGAGATGCGGTCCGCCCGCCGCCGTGAAGCCGTGAACGTAGATAGGAATGCGGCCTGCGGCAACGTTCGCGTCGAACGTCGCCTGGTAATCCGCGACCGGAACGGATTCGACGGTCCACCCCGTCGCCGTCACTTGCTCGAACAGGGCCGTCCAAAAGCGCTGCCCTGCCACGACGGTCGACACGTTGACCGGGACGTAGCCGTCGTCCGCGAGGTTATCCACCGTATCGTCGTATTCCGCGTCGTCGAACCCGTGGAAGGCCGCGAAGTTCGGACCGGACCGGACCTCGAAAATCGCAGCGTAGCGAACCTGCCCGCCATCGAGATAGGAATCGACCTGATGGAGTCGGAAGCCATCCTCGATCAACTCGTCGAACAGGTCTTGGTACTCCGTGCCCGTGAGGCCATGCCGGGCGACTGATGCGGGGCCCGCAGGCCGGAAGGTGGCGTTGAAGAAGGTCTGCCCCCCAACGTCATAGCCATCGACGAACACGGGGCGAAGGCCGCAATCCACGATCGAGTCGAACGTGTCCTGGTAGGTGTCGGCGCTGATCCCGTGACGGCTCACCTCCTGGAACTCCGCAAGAGGCACACCGTTGGCGCAGGTTCCCGTGTGGGTGATGCCGTCGCCCGGGTTGCCGTCACACGGCAAGCCGCCGCAGAACGGTCCGACCGCGGCCGGATCGCAGAACTCGACGCCGTTGCAGATCTCGCCGTCCTGCTGACAGCACACCACCGGGATGCTCAGGGGAACGAATCCCCCAATGCCCGGGACGTTGTCGTCTCCGAGGTGAGCCACTCCTCCCTCGTAGAGAACGCTGGCATCCAGGAACGGCGTGGCGGCGCAGTCGGCGACGTTCGCGGTGAACGAGACCTGCTGAGAGTTGATGAATCCGGGTGTGCCCGCACACTGATCCTCGGGGTCCACTCCATTTGCCGAATTCACCGGGTCCCCGATGCACGGGATGCCGCCGACCGGCGTCGCGTCATGGGGCATGCCGTCCGGCGTCTCGATCGTGATCGTGCCACCCGAGAACGAGGCGCTCGCGCCTCCGCCCCAGAAGAGTGTCGCCTGATAAATGATCGTCTCGCACTGAGTGACGTCGTTCGGAAGGACGGGGGTCGTCCCGTCGGCTCGAAAGGCCGTCAGAGAAATGCCGGCTGCGGTCGCTGTGGCTCCCGGCGGATCCGTGTGTGCCCACGCCGTCTGCACGCCCACCAGAAGCAGAGCGACCGCGATCGCTGTGTAGCTCC
>DASWIB010000200.1:0-10134 GCA_036397915.1 Thermoanaerobaculia bacterium
GCGCTGCTCGCGCGGCTCGCGTTCGCGGAGCACGCCGCCGGAAGGATCGCGGATGCGGCACGGGATCTGTCCCGCAGCGCGGAGCTCTCGGGGGGCGCGTTCGGGCATTCCGCGGCGCTCGGCGTCCTCCTCTATGACGCCAGCCGCCGGGAGGAAGCTCGCCGCTGGCTGGCCGCGAGCCGCCCCGATGATCCGGACTTCGCCGAAGCCCGGTACCGGCTCGCGCTCCTCGAAGCGGAGCGTGGCGATCGGGAGGCGGCGCGTCGCGCGCTCGCCGAGGCCGTCCACGCGTCGCCTTCTCTGCACGCGCGCGCGAAGAGCGACTCGCGGCTCGCCGCGCTCCTTCCGTAGAAATGCCGAGAAGAACGCGAAAAACTCCGTCACCTCCCGACCGGAGAACCGTCCGCATTCTCGCCCTCGCGATTTTCGCGGCGGCACTCGCCGTCCGGATCTTCTTCTGGCAGGCGACGGCGGACCGCGCCTGGGGCTGGACCGCTTACTTCAAGGGCGACGCGCCGCTGTGGCTCGACTGGGCACGCGCGCTCGAGAGCGGTTCGACTTTCGAGCTGGGCCTTCCGATCCACCCGCCGGGCGCCGCGTACCTGGTGTCGCTCCTCTGGGAGGGAGACGCGTCCGGAATCGCTTTCCTGCGCTTCGCCTGGGTTCTCCTCGGGGCCCTCGTGCCGCTCGCCGTGTTCCTCGCCGCGGAGCGCTCTTTCGGTTTGCGCGTCGCCGCGGTGGCGGGGTGCTGGACCTCGCTGGCGAGCGGGCTCCTCGTGCTCTCGACGTCGGTCAACAACGAAACGCCGTATCTCGTCCTCGCCATCGGCGCCCTCGCGCTCTCGGAAGACTTGCGGGAACGCCCCCGGACCCGGCGCCTCGCGCTCTGGTCGGCGCTGAACGGCGTTGCGTGTCTCTTTCGCGTCGAGCACCTTCTGTTCTGGATTCTCGCACTCGGCTTTTTCGCCGTCGGCTGGGTTCGCGAGAAGAATTCAGGAACGCTCCGTCGCGCCGCGATCGCGGCTTTCTTCTTCGCGCTCCCGCTCCTGCCGTGGCACGCGACCGCCTGGAATGCGGTTCGGCGATTCAACGAGGAGCCTCGGCGGCTGACGACCAGCGAAGAGCGCGCCGTGTCGTCAGTGGAGGAGCGGCTTGCGGGAATCGCGTGGACCCCGGAAGCGCGCCGCGAGCACGACCGGCTGCCCGCTTTTCTACGCCGCACCGCCTCGGCGTTCGTTCTCGCGACGGTCGCGCACCGGGGCGGGCGTGAGGTTCGCGGTGAAGACTTCGCGATCCTCGATCAGGCGTTCGGCTATCGGCCGCGGCCGCTTCACCGGTTTCCGTTCGTCTCGTCGTACGGGCCTCTCAACTTCGCGCTCGCGAACCATCCGCGCGCCAGCGGCGGGTTCGATCGCTCTCTGCTCGAGGAGGCGCCGCCGCTCGGCGGAGGCAAGGAGAGCTATCCCGCTTTCCTGGTGCAGGGACTTCCGCCGGTCGACCTGACGTTCGTCTACCCGCCGCACCTGCGTCTCTTCAACGAGGGCTACTCCGTTGGATCAAGGTGGATCGCGGAGCATCCGGCCGACTTCGCGCGGCTCGCCGTGAAGAAGCTCGAGATCTTCTGGTCGGGCGCGGCGTCCGGCCTGACGGGGTGGAGCTTCCCGGTGGGGCTGTCGGGCATCCGCAGACCCGTGGACACGGTCGATCCGGGCGACGACGCGGCCGCGACGAGCTGGCGGATCGCCCTCCTCCTCGCGTCGGCGGCGGGCGTCGTCGCGGGACGGCGGAATCGCACCCTCGTTCCGTGGCTGCTCTTCCTGGCGACGCGAGTCGCGGCGACGGTGCTCTTCTTCGGGTACGGGCGCCAGGGCGCGACCGCCATTCCCGTCCTGGCGGTGCTGTTCGGTCTCGCCGCCGAGAGAGCGGTTCCGGCCCGCGCCGCGCGGCTGGCGATCCCGATGCTCGCCATCGGAGTGGCTCTCGAGGCGGCGCGCTTCGTCTCGAAGCCGGAGCTGCGTCTCGACGGCGCGGTCGTCGGCCGAAGCGACCCGCATCCGCCGGACGAGCACGAGGCGCATGATCTCGAAGTAAACGAGGGGTCGCCCGGCCGACTCTGAGGCAGTAGCGTCGGTCGAGCGGCGGATCTCCCGCTCCGCCGCTGGCCGTCTCCGGTTTTTCCTCTTCCGTCCCGAAAATTGAGCCCTCGTCCCCCGGGTTTCTGAGGAGGTCACCTCATTTTCCGCGCGCCCGCCAATTCCTAGAGTGCGGGACGGGGGAGGAGGAGAACATGCAGGCTTCGATTCATTGCGCCACCGCTCGACTGGTGTGCGCTCTTTCCATCATCGCTTTCCTCTCCGGAGCGACCGCCTTCGCCGCCGTCGCGCCGCAGGGTGATCCCGTCGCGAGCCGCGCGACCGGGCATCCCGACCTGTTCGTCGCGAGCGTCCACCTTCCGCTCGACCAGCTGCCGGCTGCTCTCGCGTCGGGTCTGCGGGTGAGCCTCTCCGCGTTGTCCATCAGCCCGGATCTCGCCGCCTTCGACCTGCGCGCCGGTCGCTTCGGTTCTCTCGTTGCGAAAACTCCGCTCGTCCCCGGCGCCGGCGCAGGCAACACGCTGACGTGGGCGAAGCTCGGTCGCCTGGCGCCGGCGACCGACGCCGCGTACCGCGATGCGGTCTGGCAGGCGTTCAAGGCTTACCTGCAGGCGAACCAGGGGGTCCTCGGCGTCAATTCTGCCGAGCTCGGTTCCCCGAGCGTGAGCGCGTACGAGAACAACCGGCTCGTGCACGTCTACGCGCCGCGCGTATACGCGGGTATTCCCGTTCGCGACAGCTTCGTCAAGGCGACGTTGAACAGCGGCAACCTCGTGCTTTACGCCACGCGAAACTGGGGAACGATCGACATCTCGACGACGCCGGGCGTTTCCGCCGACGCGGCGCGCGGCATCCTCGGAGGTCATCTCTCCGGCTTCACCGTCTCCGAGTTCGGAACTCCGGAGCTCGTGATCGTTCCGCTCGCGAGCGGCGCGAATCCCGAGGCCTCGGTAGGGAACGGATACGCCTACCGGCTCGCCTGGTCGATCGGCGCGAAAGTGGACGGGAGCCAGGGCTCCTGGGAGGGACTCGTGGACGCCAAGAGCGGCGAGCTGGTCGCGTTCTCCGACCGTAACTCGTACATCGACCAGAAGAAGATCGTCGGCGGCGTCTTCCCGGTCAGTAACGACGGGCTGTCGCCGGGCGGGATCCCGGACGGCCTGGAGCAGCCGGGTTATCCGATGTCCCGCGCGTTCGTCTTCCAGGGCGCGACACAGCTCACCGCGGGGAGCGAGGGCCTCGTCAACGCCACCGGCGAGTACCGGACGACTCTCACCGGACCCGCCGTCCGGATCGTGGACCAGTGCGGCGCCGTCGACGAGAGGACGACGTGCGACGCGCTCGACCTCGGCACCGGGGCGGGAAGAGACTGCATGCGCCCCTCCGGGCACTCCTTCGGGGATACCCGGTCCGCACGCACCGGCTTCTACGAGCTCAACCGGATCATCGATCAGGCCAAGAGCTGGGTCGGGCCGACTGCGCTCAACACCCTCCCGACGGTCGGCTGGCTCAACCTCCAGTTCCCGGCCAACATGAACATCAACAACGCCTGTAACGCGTTTTTCTCTCCGGCGGACACCACGGCCCCCACCACCGGGTCGATCAACTTCTACAGGCAGGGCTCTCTCGGCACGAACTTCTGCCGAAACACCGGCGAGATCCCGGCGGTCTTCGACCACGAATGGGGGCACGGGCTCGACACCTTCGACAACTCGAAGGGCGTCAGCCTGCCCGGCGAGTTCTACGCCGACGCGGCCTCGATCGTTCGCCTCAACCAGTCGTGCATCGCGCGAGGGTTCTTCTTCGACAACTCGACCGGCGGCTTCTGTCCCGGCAACGGCGACGTCTGCACCGAGTGCAGCGGCGTCCGCGAGGTGGACTGGATGAAGCGGCTGTCGCAGATGCCCCACGACCTCGCGTGGGTTCTCGACCAGAACCCGACCATTCCCGGCAACTGCGGCGCGCGGATCGTTCCGCCGACGCCGTTCAACGCCGGCCCCTGCGGGTTCAACACGCACTGCGAGGGGACGATCATCGGCGAGTCGTTCTGGGACCTCCTGAAGCGCGATCTCCCGTGCCACGGCAGAGGCTGGGAGTCCGTCGCCGGCGGCGCGGTCTCCGGAGGCCGGTGCAAGGGAGCCGACCCGACGCCGACGATCGACGAGCGCTCGGCGCTCGTCATGGGCACGAGGCTCTTCTACCTCGCGGGACCCGGCGTCGTGACGGGCTACCAGTGCGACGTGCGCGTCGGCGGGTGCAACGCCGACAGCTGGTACATGAGCTTCCTCGCCGCGGACGACGACGACGGCTCGATCGAGAACGGCACACCGCACGCCCTCGCGATCTCCGACGCGTTCCGGCGCCACGGGATCGCGTGCCGCGCGCCGGTCGCCATGAACTTCGGGTGCGTCGCGACCCCGGCTCCGGCCGCGTCACCCGCGGTCACCGCCATCGCCGGCGTCCGCAGCGCGACCATCACCTGGACTGCGGTACCGAACGCTCTCGAGTACTGGGTTCTCCGAACCAACGGCGTCCACGGTTGCGAGACCGGGAAGACCCGCGTCGCGCGGATCGCGGCGACGGCGCCGCTCACGTTCACGCAGACGGATCTCCTCGACGGGCTGACGTACTTCTACAGCGTCGTTCCGGTCGGCGGTTTAGCGACGACGGGCACGGTCGCCGACGCGTGCTCCGGTCCGATGAGCGACTGCGCGGCGGTCACGCCGCTCCCGCCGGCCGAGGAGCCGAACGCGTGCGTCGTGCCGCCGAACCGGCCTCCGGACGCCTTGAACGACGCGCTCACTGCGCCGAGCAACCATCCGCACAAGCTCGATCTGCTCGCCAATGACTCCGACCCGGACAACGATCTGTTCCACATCGAAAGCGTCACCACGCCGGCCAACGGGCAGGCAACTCTCGACGCGGACGGCACGGTGACGTACACGCCTTCGGCCGGCTTCACGGGAGCGGACAGCTTCCAGTACGTGCTCTCCGACGGCCGCGGAGGCACCGATACCGCGACGGTCACGCTCGCCGTCGCGGGAGACCCGTGCGCCGAGGGCTTCACCGTCCTGACCGACCCGGCCGGCGACGCGACCGGCGGGCGGCCCGAGCACGACGTCCGGAGCGCTTCGGTCGCGCAGACCGCCGACGGAAAGTTCGTCTTCATCCTCAAGATGGCGTCCCTGGCCGCGCCGCCCCCGGACACGACGTGGCCGATCTCGTTCGCCATCGACGGCGACTTCCCCTCGATCCGTTTCGTCAAGATGGCGTTCTCGACCCAGGCCTGTCCACCGGTCAACCAATCCGATCCGACGGCCAACCCGGGGGCGCCGTGCTTCCGCTACGGCAATGGCAGCGATCCGTCCGGTGTCGGCGTGGGCGCCGCCGACCCGTCCTCGAATTTCAACGCGGACGGAACGATCCGGATCGTGCTGCCGGCGAGCGCGCTCGGAAACCCGGAGCCGGGCCGGCAGTTCAAGGCGTTCCTGACCCGAATTCGAATCGAGCTGCCGGGGGCCGGTGCGCTGACGCCCGACAACATGCCGAACAACACGCTCGCTCCCGCGGGCAGCTACACGATCACGAGCTGCGGCCAGCCATGAGAACCGATGCCAAACGAGGAGGAGAAATGACGACCAGGAAAATCACCGCGGCCTGCGCTCTGGTGCTCGCGGCAGCAGCAGCGGCGCGCGCCCAGGTTTCCCCCGAGGGCGACTCCGTCGCCGCGCGAACGCACGCAGCGCCGGGTCTCGCCATACCGAACGCCCACCAGCCGCTGTCGAAGCTGCCGGCGGATCTCGCCGCGCGACTCAACCAGCAGCTCGCCGCGCTCGGAGTGTCCGGAGTGTTCGCGTCGTATGACCTGCGGGGCGGGCACTGGGGAACGCTGTCCCCGGGCAAGCCGCTCCTTCCTGGCTCGGGTGTGGGCAACTCGCTGACCTGGGCCGCTCTCGGTGGGCCGGCGCCGGCGACCGACGCCGCATACAAGCAGCGGGCCTGGCAGGCCTTCCGCGCCTGGCTCGACGCCAACCGCGCGATCCTCGGCGTCGACAGCGCCGAGCTCGGGACACCGACGATCTCGAGCTTCGAGAACCGGCGCCTCGTGCAGATGAGCGCGAACCGCGTCGTCGCCGGGGTCCCCGTTCGAACGAGCTTCGTGCAGGCGACCGTGAACAACGGGAATCTCGTTATCTACGGAACGTACAACTGGGGCGCGGTCGACGTCTCCACGACGCCCGCGATATCCGGCGAGCAGGCGAAGGCCGTCGTGGCCTCACACCTCTCCGGTTTTTCGATCGCCCGCTCCGGCCGTCCCGAGCTGGTCCTCGTTCCGTTCGCCAGCGGTGACGCGGTCCCGGCGAACGAGGGGCGCGGCTACAGCTATCGTCTCGCCTGGGAAGTCCATCCGGAGGTTCAGGGGAGCCTCGGCGGCTGGGAAGGGTACGTCGACGCGCAGAGCGGACAGCTCCTCGCCTTCCACGACCGGAGCCAGTACCTCGAGCAGAAGAAGGTCGTCGGCGGCATCTTCCCTCTGTCGAACGACGGAAACTCCCCGAACGGGATTCCGGACGGCGTCGAACAGCCCGGCTACCCGATGTCCCACGCGTACGTCTTCGACTCGCAGGGCAACCGGCTCGAGGCGAACAGCGAAGGCCTCGTCGCGGCCGACGGCCAGTACTCGACCGACTTGAGCGGGCCGTTTCTCCGGATCGTTGACACCTGCGGGCCGGCCGACGAGTACACGCTGTGCCCCGCCCTCGACCTCGGAACGAGTGGCGGCACCGACTGCGCGGTTCCCGCCGGCCATTCCGCGGGGGACACGCACTCCGGCCGAACCGGCTTCTACGAGCTCAATCGCGTGATGGACCAGGCGAAGAGCTGGCTCGGACCGGAAGCGCACGCCACGACGCCCGTCGGGTGGTTGACTCGCCAGCTGCCCGCCAACATGAACGTCAACCTGACCTGCAACGCGAACTTCAACCCGATCAACCTCGACGACCCGACCGTCGGGGTGATGAACTTCTTCAAGAGCGGACCGCACGCGACGAGCCCGACCACGATCTGCCGCAACACCGGCGAGATCGCGGCGGTCTTCGACCACGAGTGGGGCCACGGCCTCGACTCGTTCGACAACTCGCCCGGTGTCTCCATGCCCGGCGAGGCCTACGCCGACATGACCGCGATCCATCGGCTGAACGAATCGTGCATCGGGCGCGGCTTCTATCTCGACAACGTGCGCGGCGGCGTCTGCGCAGGCGACGGCGACCCCTGCACCGAGTGCAGCGGAGTGCGCGAGGCGGACTGGAAGAAGCGACAGTCGGGCAAGCCGCACGACCTGACCTGGGTGCTCGGCCAGAACCCGACGATCCCCGGTTCCTGCCCCGTCAGCCCGGTCAGCACCAGCCCCATTTCGCCGACCCCCTTCAATTCCGGGCCGTGCCTGCGCAACACGCACTGCGAAGGCTCGATCATCACCGAAGCCGTCTGGGATCTCTTGAAGCGCGATCTGCCCTGTCACGGCCTGCGCTGGGAGAGCCTCCCCGGCGGGGCGGTGTACGGCGGACGCTGCACCGGCGGCGCGGCCGCGGCGATCGACGAGAACTCGGCGCTCGTGCTCGGCACGCGCCTCTTCTATCTCGCTTCCAACGGGATCACCCTCGGATATCAGTGCGATCCGTCGATCGGCGGCTGCACCGCGGGCAGCTGGTATCTGCAATATCTCGCGGCCGACGACGACGACGGCTCGCTCGCGAACTTCACCCCCCACATGATCGCGATCACCGACGCGTTCGTGCGGCACGGGATCGCGTGCCCGCCCCAGGCACCGCCCGCCGGCCCCCTGAACTTCGGTTGCGCGGCCACACCGGCTCCCACGACGAAGTCGGTCGTCACGGCGACCGCCGGGGTCCGCAGCGCGACGGTCGCGTGGACGCCGGTCGCGGGCGCCGGCGAGTACTGGCTCCTGCGGACCGACGGGGTCCACGGGTGCGATTTCGGGAAGACCCGTGTCGCCGAGATCTCCGCGACCGCGCCGCTCACGTTAACCCAGAACGACCTTCTCGACGGGCTGACCTACTACTACAGCGTGGTCGCGGTCGGCGGCGCGGCTGGAATCGGCCTCGACGCCTGCGCGGGAGCGATGAGCGACTGCGCGGCGGTGACGCCGCTCGCTCCGGGCGCCGTCTCGGGTCCCGGCCTCGCGATTCGACAGAAGGGGACGCCGACGATCGAGACCGGCGACGGAGATCCGTTCGTCGACAACTGCGAAACGGCCCGGATCGACCTCGACGTGCTGAACAGCGGCGGCGTGGGACTCACCGGCATCAAGATCGTCTCGATCCAGCCGTCGGCGAGCCAGACGCAGATTCTCACCGCGCTTCCGATTGCCCTGCCGGACCTTCCGAACGGGTGCGGCGCTCCGGACGCGGCAACGCCGGCCAGCTTCCGTTTCCAGGCGGGAGGTCTTTCCTCGCAGTCGACTCTCACGTTCGAGGTCGCGATCACGGCGAACGAGCTTCCGGCGCCCATCGCGGCGACGCTGAGCGTCAGCGAGGCCGAAAGCGACTGGACACTCGCGAACGTGACCTACAGCTTCGAGAACGACACCCAGGGATGGACGGTGACGTCCGGCACGTTCACGCGGACGGACACCGGCGGCGGCGCGAACGGACTGCAGAGCTTCTACATGGCGTCGTCCGCCGCCGACGACAGCGCGTGCGACGAGATCCGCTCGCCCCGGATGATTCTGACCGGCAGCTCCACTCTTTCCCTTTCGAATCAGTTCGTCATCGAACCGGAAAGCCAGGGCTTCTGGTACGACCGGGCCAACGTCGGGGTCGTCGAGGACGCCACCGGGACCCGAACGGTCGTGGAGCCCGACGGCGGTCGGCTGTACAACGCCTCCGGTGGCAACCCGGACGACAACGCGTGCACGAACCTCGAAGGCGGCTGGGGGAGCGCGGGTCCGGCGTGGATGCAGAGCACGTGGTCCCCGACCGCGATGGGCGCGGCGACGCTCGCCGGGATCCCGGTGAGGCTCTCCGTCCGATACGGAACCGACACTCTCTCGTCTCTGACCGGCTTCTGGTTCGACGAGGTGACGCTGTCGAACGTCCTTCTGCCGGGACCGGACGGCCAGAGCAACGTCTGTGTCGCCTGCAATCCCGCCGTGGACGACTCGGCCCCCGCCGTGGAGTACACGGGCGGCTGGCACCTGCGCGAGGACGGCCGCGCTTCCAACGGCGGTTATCACCGCCGGATGGGGAGCGGCAACGGCAGCCGGGTCGCCCGGATCGTCTTCACCGGCGGCGAGATCACCTATCACCACGTCAAGTCCGACATCGGCGGGACGGCCGACATCTACATCGACGGCGTGAAGCGCGAGACGCTCTCCTACGGGCCGGGCGGCACGGGCAAGGAGAACCCGACGTTCGGTCACTCGCGCACCTATAACGACCTCGGCTCCGGTCAGCACGAGCTGCGCATCGAGCACCGGACAGGCGCGGCGTACGTGGACGGCTTCACGATCCCCTGCGATTCGGGGGGTGCCGACGCCTCCGCCGCCCGCTTCCACTCCGAGACGAGCGCCGGTACGGCCTCGGCCTCCGAAGGGGCATTGATCGAGCGGACGATCACGGTCGGCGACCGGGACGTCGCGGTCTCGGTCGTCGTGGAGGGTAGCCTGGTGCCGCTGACGGTGCGGCTGCTCGACCCGCTGAACAACGTCGTCGCCTCAGGCCAGGCCTTGATCAGCGGGCTCTCCGCCTCGGGCCTCGACGCCGCGGTCTCACGCGCCGGCACCTACAAGGTGCAGGTGGTCAACAGCGTCGGCGCTTTCCAGACGATCGAGATCTCGGTGGCTCGAACGGTGCGCAACGATTAGGAGTCTGTCCGAGTAATCTCAGCGGGGGACCTTGCGGTCCCCCGTACCCCCCCGGCCTGTTTTCATCCTCCTTTTCTATGGCGGGCCGGTTGGGGCCCGCCCTTCTTTTTGAGGGCTGTCCGGGCGCGGGAATGAGGAGGTTCCCTCATTGCTCAC
>DASWIB010000201.1:0-5687 GCA_036397915.1 Thermoanaerobaculia bacterium
CCGAGTCCTGTTATTCTGGTTTCGTTTCGGAGGAGGTGGGATGCCGACTGAGATCATCATGCCCCAGATGGGCGAGTCGATCGCCGAGGGGACGATCACCAAGTGGTTGAAGAAGGTGGGCGAACCGGTCAAGCGTGACGAGCCGATCTTCGAGATCTCGACCGACAAGGTCGACGCGGAGATCCCCGCGCCGGTCGCGGGAACTCTGGCCGAGATCCGCGTCGGCGAAGGACAGACGGTCGCGATCAACACCGTCGTCGGTATGATCAGCGAAGCCGGCGAGGTCGCGGCCACACCACCAGCCGCTCAGGCGAGAGCAGCCGAACCGCCTCGGGAGCCCGCTGCGGCTGCTCCTCCTCCGCCGCCGGCGACTCCCCGCCCGCCTGCGCCCGCTCCCCGCGACGAAACCGCCGTGCCGGCCCCTCGCCCGGCACCGCCCTCCACCCCTTCCCCGCCTCCTTCCGCCCCCCGCGAAGCCGCTCCGGCCCCTCGCCCGGCGCGGCCGCCCTCCGCGCCGGCGCCATCCCCGCCAGCGGCCGCGCCTGGCATGCCGGTTGCCGAGACCGAGGGCGGGCGCGTCGAGTCGATCGAAGAACGGATTCGCCTTCGCTCGTCGCCGCTCGTTCGCAGGATCGCCGCCGAGCACGGCGTCGAGATCGGCGAGATCAAAGGAACGGGCATTTACAACCGGGTGACGAAGAACGACGTCCTCTCCTTCATCGAGAACCGGAAGATCGCGCCCGCCGTCGCGGTCGCCGGCGGTTCGCGTGAAACGGCGCGCCCGGTAGAGATCGGCGAGCCGTCGCGCGCTCCGGCAGCCGAGCCGGCCGCTCCGGCGCGAGCCCCGCTCGCCCTCACCGACCGCGACGAAGTCGTCGCGATGACGAAGATCCGGAGGATCACCGCCGAGAACATGACCCTTTCCAAGAGGACTTCGGCGCACGTCACCACGGTCTTTCAGGTCGACTACACGAACCTGGCGCGACTGCGCGAGCGACACAAGGAAGCGTTTCTCGAGAAGAACGCGGTGAAGCTCACGTACCTGCCGTTCATCTTTCGCGCGGCGATCCAGGCTCTGAAGGATTTCCCGCAGGTCAACGCTTCGATCGACGGTGACAACATCGTCTATCACAAGGACATCCACCTGGGGATGGCGGTCGCGCTCGACTGGGGTCTGATCGTTCCCGTGATCAAGAACGCCGATGAGAAGTCGATCCTCGGGCTCGCGCGCGCCGCGCACGACCTGGCCGAGCGCGCGCGGACGAAGCGGTTGAAGCCGGAAGAGATCCAGGGAGGGACGTTCACGGTGACCAACCCCGGCGTCTTCGGTTCGCTCTTCGGCACCCCGATCATCCCGCAGCCGCAGGTCGCGATCCTGGGCGTCGGCGCGATCGAGAAGCGCCCGGTCGTCGTGGCCGACGAGAACGGGAGCGACGCACTCGGGATACGGACGGTCGGATATCTCGCCCTTTCGTTCGATCACCGGCTGATCGATGGCGCCGACGCCGACCGCTTCCTGGGGACCGTGAAGAAGACGCTCGAGAAGGGCGAGTTCGACCTGGGGTAGCTCCGCGGTCATCCTGAGCCCTTCGCCGTCGCTGTCATCCTGAGCGAAAGCGAAGGATCCCCAGCTTGTTTAGCCGACACACCCCCTTCCCGCCCGCTCAGGGCGGTGGGGTCCGCCGCGAAGGATCTTCCCCTCGAACAAGCGAGGGATTCCTCGGCCCTGCGGGCCTTGGAATGACAACCGGAGAGCCGGCCCCTCACGTCGGCGCGCGGCCTCTTGTCGCGATCTTCCTGATCGCCCTCGGAGTCCGGCTCGCGGTGGTCGTCGCAACGGGCGCGGCGACCGCGCGTTTCGGGGATGCTCTCTCCTACCAGCACACGGCTCGCGCTCTCGCCGAGACCGGCCGATATCCCCGGCGCACCGATGCCTTCTATACGCGGCCGCCCGGCTATTCCGCATTCCTCGCGGTCGTCACGCTCGGGCACCCGGAGCGTGTGGTGCTGGCGAAAGTCGCCAATGCCGCGCTCGGCGGTTTCTCTGCGGTTCTCCTCGCCGCGATCGCGGCCCGACTCTTCCGAAGCCGCCTCGTTGCGATCGGCGCCGGAGTGGCGGCCGCGCTCGATCCGTCGCTCGTCATGGTCTCCAGTGACGTCCAGAGCGAGCCCCTCTTCCTTCTGCTCTTGCTCGGCGCCGGCTTCCTCCTTCTCGTCGCGACCGAACGGCCTTCGAGCGGCCTGGCCCTGGCCGCGGGATTGTTCACGGGCCTCGCCGTGCTGACACGCCCTTCCGCCCTCCTGGTCGCGCCTCTCCTCGCCGCACCCCTCGCGGACCGCCGCTGGCCGCGCCGCGTCCGGGCGCACCTCGCGGTGGCCGGACTCTGTGGCGCGCTCGTCGCTCTGGCTCCCTGGACGATCCGTAACGCCGTCGTCTACCGGGAGTTCGTGCTCGTCAGCGACGTGGGAGGGTTCAACTTCTACCTCGGCAACTCGGATTTGATGCTTCGCTTCTACGAGATTCGCGACCGGCAGAGGTACAACGCCTGGTCCGACGAGACGGACCGGCTTCTCCGCGATCGGTGGAACGAATTGCACGCGGCGGGACTCACGTCTCCCGGCGCGATCACGCGGGCGCTCGTCCGGCAGACCGTCGGCGACGCGCTCGCCCGGCCGGCCGCGACGGCGCGGCTTCTGCTCCACAAGGTCTGGGATTGGCTGCGCCCTTATCCCAACCCGATGTTCTGGCCACTTCCCGTCGTGCTCGGTGTCGGCGCTCTGTACTCGATCCTCTACCTCTGCGCCGCGCGGGGCCTCTGGATCGCCCCGCGGCGCGGGGCGAGTCTCTTCGCGGTTACTTTTCTCCTCGCCAGCATGCTCGCCCACGTCGCCACGTTCGTGTCCTGGCGGTATCGGGTTCCTTACTGGGATCCCGTCCTCGTCCTCTACGGAGTCTTCGGGGCGGGCGGTACACTTGCCGCGCGATGGAAACAGCGGACCTGAACGCACGCGGAGAGCGCCCGATCCGGGGGCGCCGGCGCATGGGCGCGCTCTGGCTCGGCCGGATCGGTTACGGCCGCGCGCTCGTGGCTCAGGCGGAAGCGGCCGCCCGAGTGTCCCGGGGAGGCCCGGAGACACTGCTGCTGCTCGAGCACGAGCCGGTATTCACGCTCGGACGCAACGCGTCGGCTGCGGACGTCCTTTTCACGCCCGAGAAGCGTCGCGAGCTCGGAATCGAGCTCGCCGAGGTGGATCGCGGAGGAAAGGTCACCTATCACGGTCCCGGCCAGCTCGTGGGCTATCCGATCCTGAACCTCGATCCGGACCGACGCGACGTGCGGCGATACGTCCGCGATCTCGAGGAAGTCCTCCTGCGGACTCTCGGGGATTTCGGCGTCCGGGCCTCCCGATCGACCCGAAAGGAACGCGTTTCCTCCGTCTGGGTCGGCGACGACAAGATCGCGGCGATCGGCGTTCACCTCTCCCGCTGGGTCACGACGCACGGGTTCGCGTTGAACGTCACGGAGGAGCCGCTCCCCTACTTCCGCGGGATCGTGCCCTGCGGGATCACCGACGGAGGCGTCACCTCGATCGAGCGCATTCTCCGCCGCGGGATCGACGTGCGCGAAGTCGCCGACGGGCTCATCGCACATTTCGCCGAAGTCTTCGACCGGGAGATCGAGGTCGCGGAAACGTGAGCGGACTTTCGGTTCTCCCGCGCGCATCGCGGAGCGAACGCCCGCAGTGGCTCAAGGTGCGTGTCGACACCACGGGCGAGTACGAAGAGGTCCGCGCGATGATGCGGCGCCTCTCCCTAGTCACCGTCTGCGAGGAGGCGCGCTGCCCGAACATCCACGAGTGCTGGGCGCGCGAGCGCACGGCGACCTTCATGCTGATGGGCGACGTCTGTACGCGAACGTGCGGGTTCTGCGCGGTCGCGCAGGGGCGTCCCGGCGCGCTCGATCCGGAGGAGCCGGAACGCGTCGCGCAGGCGGTGCGCGAGCTCCGCCTCTCGCACGCCGTGGTGACCTCCGTCAACCGCGACGACCTCTCCGACGGCGGCGCCGCGCACTTCGTCGCGACGATCCGCGCGATCCGGCGGCGCGTGCCCGGCTGCACGGTGGAAGTCCTGATCCCCGACTTCTGCGGGAATTGGGAAGCGCTCGCCCTCGTTCTGCGCGAGGTACCCGACATCCTGAACCACAATCTCGAATCGGTCGGCCGTCTCTACCGGCGGGTCCGGCCGCAGGCCCGATACGAGAGATCCCTCGAGCTCATCGCGCGGGCCGACGAGCGCCGGCGCGCCGACGGCACAGCGATGAAGACGAAATCCGGCGTGATGGTCGGCCTCGGAGAGACGATGGAGGAGCTCCGAGGGGCGCTCGCCGATCTCCGGTCGTCCGGCTGCGACATCGCGACCATCGGCCAGTACCTCCAGCCTCACGGGCATCGTCTGCCGGTCGAGCGCTACTACACCCCCGATGAGTTCGAGACGCTGCGGCGCGAAGCAGAGGCGATGGGGTTTCTCCGGGTCGAATCGGGACCGCTCGTGCGGTCCTCCTACCACGCGCGTCGCGCGCTCGAGGGAGTTCCCGCTTGAAGCGGTCGGCTCTCATCGCGGCCTTCCTTCTCGGAAGCGCGTCGGCGGCCGCTCAGACGACGCCAGCGGAGATCCAGAAGTATCAGGAGGCGGTCTATCCCGAGGTGCTGCTCAAGGGGCAGCAGCAGGGAAACGTGGTTCTCATGGGGCGAATCGACCGGGAAGGACGGATCCAGGATTTGCGGATGATCGCCGCGAGCTTTCAGGAATTCGTCGAGCCGGCGATGGCCGCTTTGCGAGCGTGGCGGTTCAAACCGGCAACGCGCGACGGCAAGGCGATCGACGTCGCTGCGAACATCGGGGTGCGGTTCCGGATGAAGAGTGAAAGGCGGGGAGCGATCCGCCAGCCGATTCTCGGGGATCTTCCCGTGTTTCCCGCCGATGCTTCCGGAAAGAAGAGCGCACCGGAAGGATTCCCCATCCGGCTGGGAGTCGATCCGAAGATGCGCGCCGAGGCGGTCCTCGACGTCGAGCCTCAACCCAAGGCGAGGAACATCCGCGTCCGGGTCGAGGCGGCGTCACCCCGCGGACGCCTTTACATCCTGTTCGACAATCCCGTGGCCGTACCGGCCAAGGCGGCCGACGTGCGAGTCCCGGTGGTCGCCGCCATTGGCGCGGACTGGCCGGAAGGGGTTTGGATCCTGCGTTTCCTCGCCAACGGCAAAGACGCGGGTGGAGGACAGTTCTGGCTCGCGCGCGATCCTTCGCGCTTCGACTTCGCGGCGGCTCTCCGCCGGTAAGTCGCGGGGCGGGAGGTACCGCCTGAGATGAGAACGAGCCCGAGGCTCTCCGTCGCTCTCCCGCTCCTCCTCGCGGCGGTGCGATGCGGGACCGCGAGGGTGGAACCGCTCGAGCAGCCGGATCCGTGCCCGGGTTTCGTCGCTGCCCGACCGAAGTTTGCGCGAGCCCCCGAATACCCTCCCCCGTTGCTGAAGGCGCGAATGAGCGGGGAATCGACGCACGAGATCACCGTCGACCGCTCCGGAAACATCCGCGACGCGCGGATCGTCGGGACCACGTTCATGGTTTTCGCTCTGTCCGCCGACGCCGCGATCCGGAAGTCGACGTACTTTCCGGCGACGCTCGA
>DASWIB010000202.1:0-2622 GCA_036397915.1 Thermoanaerobaculia bacterium
CGACATCAAGTCCTGCGGCGTTCCGTAACGGCTCGTCGGAGCGAAGAACCCCGTCGTCTGATAGCCCCACGAGCCGTAGAACGGGTGCTCCATCACCGGCAGCAGCTCGACGTGCGTGAAGGCCATGCGGCGCGCATAATCCGCGAGAGCGGGTGCGATCTCCCGGTAGCCCGGCAGCCGTCCATCCGGGCGTCGCCACGAGCCGAGATGGACCTCGTAGATCGTCATCGGAGACTCGCGCGCGGGGCGCGCCCGGCGCCGATCCATCCACGCCGAGTCACCCCACTGGAAGGCGAGATCCCAGACGATCGAGCCGGTCTTCGGCGGGTTCTCCCGGAAGAAGGCGAAGGGGTCCGTCTTGTCGACGCGGTATTCGCCGTGCCGCGAGCGCACATGGTACTTGTACAGGGCGCCCGGCTCGACGCCCGGCACGAAGGTCTCCCAGAGGCCGGAGCGGCCGCGCGACTCGAGCGGGTGGGCGTCGGCGTCCCAGCGGTTGAAGTCCCCGATGACCGAAACGGCCCGCGCGTCGGGGGCGAAGACGGCGAAGTTGGCGCCCGCGACGCCGGCTACGTTCGCCGGGTGCGCGCCGAGTTTCTCCCAGAGGCGGGTGTGCGACCCCTCGTTGAAAAGGTGGAGGTCGTCGGCGGTGAGAAGGGAGAAGGCCGCCCGCTTTCCTCCGCGCGCGCGGCTCCGACTCCGCTTTTCCGTCGGGCGCGCTCCGGATCCCCCCGATCCCTCGCTCACTGGGAGCGGGAGCGGACGAGCGCGCGATAGGCCTTCAGGTGACGAATCGCCGCGGCCGGGTGACCGACGCGCTCGCAGGCACCGGCGAGGTTGAAGTACGCGTCGGCGTGCTCCGGATCGAGCGCGACGGCTTTCTCGTAGGCGCCGATCGCTTCGACGTCCCGGCCGAGGTCCTCCAGCGCGACTCCAAGGTTGAACGCCGCGGTCGCGTCGTCCGGCCGCGCAGCGAGCGCCGCGTGGTAGTGCTCCTCGGCATCGGCCGCGTCGCCGGATTCGTGCAGGAGCCGACCGAGATTGACGTGCGCGTCCGCGTGTGAAGGGTCGAGCGCCAGCGCGCGGCGGTACGCGTCCTGCGCTTCTCCGGCGTCCGTCTCCTCGAGCTCGCATCCGCGCTCGTACCAGACTTCCGCCGTCTCGCTCCTTCTTACCCGAGAAGAGAGTCGAGCGGCCGCGATATCGACTGCGCCTCGAAGCGGGCCCGCCATCTTCTCGCCCTCGCCGCGGGACCGGGGCGCCGGGACGGGGCCGCGATTCGCGTGAGCGCTTTCGAACTCCATCAGGATCTGTCCGGACTCGGGCTGCCAACGCGCCGACCCGTCGGTGACCACGATGTGTTTGCCTTCGGCGAGGATCTCGAGCTCCGCGAGCGATTCGGGCCCGGGGATCTGCTCTCGCAGCTTCGAAAGCGCCTGCTCGATTCGCCGCGGTCCGATCCGCGCTCCTGCGAGCCCTCGCGCCGCGCGGAGCAGAGCGAGGTCTTGCGGCGAGAAGCGAAGCTCTCCGCGGGGACCGCGCTCCGGTTCGAGCAGGCCGGACCGCACCCATGCGCGGACCTGCGCGACGGTGAGCCCGAGCATTCTCGAGACCTCCCGAGCGCCGTATCCGGCGCCGGAGTCTGGCCCCGGCGACGGCTTCATGCCCGGAACGTCCTCACCCCGCTACTTGCGGGAGGACGCCGCGCGTGTTTCCGCGGCGCGGAGCGCGCTGCGCGGGGGCTTTCGCTCGGCCGAAGACCCACGCGCCGACGGGGCCGCTTTCGGCGCGGGCGCTTTGCGTGGCTTGCCGAGGCTCGCGCGGAGCGCTTCCATCAGATCCACGATCTCGCCCCCCTTCTTCGCGGGGGCGGAGACGGCGAACTGGCCTCCGGCCACCTTGCGGTCGAGTGCCTCCTGCACTCGCTTGCGAACCTCGTCCTCGTAAGCCTGCGGGCGGAACTCCTCGGACGAGCTTTCCTCGACGAGCATCCGAGCGAGCTTCAGCTCACCTTCCTTGACTTCGGCCAGGTCGAGCGGCACCTCGGAGAAAGGCCGGACCTCGTCGGCGTAGAGGAGCTGCTGCATCACCAGCCCGTCGCCGGAAGGGCGGAGCATCACGAGGTACTGCTTTCCGCGCGCCGCGTACTTGGCGAGGGCGACGCGGCCGGTCTCCTTCATGACTTCCGCGAGCAGACGGTAAGGCTTCGCGCCTCCCTTGTCGGGTCCGAGGTAGTACGGCTTGTCGTAGTAGACCGGGTCCACCTTCTCGACCGGCACGAACTCGGTCACGTCGATCGTCTGAGTGGCCTGCTCCTCGAAAGCCTTCAGCTCCTCGTCTGTAAACTGGACGTACTGGTCCTTGTTGAACTCGTAGCCCTTGACCATTTCGTCGCGGGGGACGACCGTCTCCTCCTTCGAGCAGATGTACTGCTGTTTCAGCCGCGAGCCGCACTTGCGGTGAAGCAGGTTGAACGAAATCGAGGCGGACGAGTTCGACGCGGTGTAGAGCTTGACAGGGATCGACACCAGGCCGAAGGAGATCGAGGCGTTGCCGAGTGCTCGAGCGCTCATAAGGGCGCTAATTCTAACATCCGGAGGAAGTTCGTGGCGTCGCGCGCCC